>JAKONI010000098.1 GCA_022702015.1 Beijerinckiaceae bacterium
GGCCTGTCACGCCGGAGGTCGCGGGTTCGAGTCCCGTCGCCCGCGCCACTTTCCTTATCCCCCCATTCAGACATTCACGCCGACAGGCTTGGCCGCCGGCGTTCGCCATGCGCGCATGGCACGCTGCTGCGCCCGCGACGCCGATGGGGCTTCGCCGGATCGGGGCTCAGTGGGCTCGACGCGCGCGTGGGGCTCGACGCGCGCGTGCACGGACGCAGCCGCGCCTCGGGGCGACCGGCTTTCCGGCAGGGACGACGAATTGTGAGGGAATGAAGCGGGCCCCAGGGCCGAAGCCCTGGGTTCTGTTGCTAGGCGTGCCCACGCCCCGGAAGATTACGCCGCGAGGCGCATCTCCATGCCGACGTTGTCGTTGGCATTTAGAGTTTTGGTCAGGTGCCCGGAACAGGGGTTGCCTGCGCCGAACCGGTCGAGTCCTTACCGAAAGTCGCATCTTACTCCCGCCGAAGCAGGCTAGAACTCGCGGCCCTTTTACCGTCCAGTCGATCCTATTTCGCCCCCAGCAGAAGCACCCCGTTCGCGGGCGGCCCGGTGGCCGGATCCCCACCCCCGACCGTCTCCGGCGGGGCGAGGTGCTTCTGGTGGAGGCGCCGGGTACCGCCCCCGGGTCCTGAAACGTTATTACGAACCGGTCATCAACCTCACCCTCAATATACATCGCCCGGACGGAGCGGTCCACTGTCCCCTTCCGGGATCGTCGGTCGCGGGGGGCGGCACGTCCGATTCACCGGAATGCCCGCATCCTGATGCCGGGCCACGTCGCGTATCGGCCTGCGCTGGTGAGATCGGATGCTCCCCCTCCCCGTGATCGGATCGGGGCGGGGCCGAGCGGCCGGCGCGTTCCGCGTGTTGCTCCGTCCCGCTCCGAAGGAATCATTTTCCGGCGCGGGACGGAGCTCCTGCCTCGGGCGTCCGGTGACGACACACCCTACGAGGCCTCCTCGATCGTGAACTCCATGCCGCGTCCGGGGCCCTGGTCGGCATAATCCCCCAGGGCGAGGCCCCGCTCGGCGAGGGTCGCCTCGACGACGGCGCGCTCCTTGCGCAGCATCAGCCCGACCGCCTGCGGGGTGAGGCGCGGATTGGCCCCCCTCAGGCGATCGACGCCGATGGAGGCGGGCGTGCCGTCCCCCTCCGCGAGGCGGGCGAGCGCCAGCCCGAGGTCCCGGGCCTTGGTCTCGGCGGCGGATTTCGGTTTGAAGGCCATAATCGTCTCCCTTTCTCTTCCGATGTCCCTGTTCACGCCCCCCGCCCGGGACCGACCCGCACCGCGGTGAAGGCGCGGACGAGCACCCGCCGGCCCTGGGCGTCGTGGACGTCCACGATCCACCGCGTCCAATCCGCGTCCCGGCCCTCCATCAACGTCAGGGCGACCCGGTCGGCATGGGCCCGCACCTGCGCCAGCGTCGGCAGCCGGCACCCCCGGGGATCGATGACCGCATCCCCGGGCCCGGCGCAGTGGAACTTGTAAAGCCGCGTCGGCACTCGCTTTTCCCCACACAATCCACAGCGCTCCACTGCGATCCCACAACGACGCACGGTTGAGCTTGAACCGAACGCTCCGCTCCGGTTTGTTCATGATACGTTCTAGAGAGGAGCGAGCCGGATGCCAGCCTCGTCAACCAAGTCACCTGTGGAGCCGTGGATGCCGACCGAGGCCGAGAGCATCGCGCTGGCCTACCTGCGGGACGCGGGCAACGACCGATGGGTCGCCCTCGTCCGGCTGGCGCAGGATGCCCTGTCCGACCTCGACCGGGCCGAGGCGGTGATCCGCGAGCGGGGGCACCTGATTTCCTACGGCTACGTCCGCGCCGGCATCGCGCCGTAGGTGCGGCGCGGCGCAACGCTCCGTCGGCCGCCAATGGCGGGGGGCCTTAACGCATGTTGGGGCGTCTGCCGCGCCCAGGGGCGACAAGATGTTGGCGGGACGCGGGCGATTCCCCTCGCGCCGCTTTCATGCGGACCGAATGACTGAGCCTGACGAACTGACCCTTGCCGGCGAGGCAGGACCTGCCCTTCCCGACTCCGTGCGCCAGCACCTCGGCGCCCTCCTGCGATCCGCCTACGAGGAGGACGGGCCGCGGGAGCCTGATCGTTTCACCGAGCTGCTCGCGCGGCTCGAGACGGCGATGGGCCGGTCCACGGGTCTCGGGGCGGCGGATGAGGCGCTGTTCCGCACCGGGTTGCTCGCCAGCGTGCCGGCCCTGCGACGCTTCGCCCTGTCCCTCGCCCGGGAGCCCGCCGCCGCCGACGACCTCGTGCAGGATGCCCTCCTCCGGGCGTGGCGGGGGCGACGGGGCTTCGAGCCCGGCACGAACCTCGAGGCGTGGCTGTTCACGATCCTACGCAACGTCTTCTACAGCCGCCACCGCCGGCAGACCCGGGAGGTGTCGGACAGCGACGGCGACTATGCCGGCCGCCTCGCCGCCGCCCCCGAGCAGGGCGGGCACCTCGACCTCCAGGACGTGCGCGCCGCCCTGGACCGGCTGGCTCCGGTGATGCGCGAGGCCCTCGTCCTCGTGGGCATCGAGAACCTCAGCTACGAGGAGGCCGCGGCAGTGATGGAGTGCCAGATCGGCACCGCCAAGAGCCGGGTCTGGCGGGCGCGGGCGCAGCTCGCCCGGATGCTCGGCTACGGCGGGGCCGACATCGGCAGCGACGGCGTGACGCTCTCGGCGCTGGGCACCGTCTCCGACGTATCGGGCTGAGGCCGGGACGGGGGCCGCCTCCCCGCCCTAACCCGGCAGGCGCAGGCTCGCCCGCAGGCCGCCGAGGTCCGAGCGGCCGAGGGCGAGGCCGCCGCCGTAGAGTTCGGCCAGTTCCAGGGTGATCGGCAGCCCGAAGCCGTCGCCGGGCACGGCCTCGTCCAGGCGCCGCCCCCGCTCCAGCATGGCCACCGCCTCCTCCGGCTCGAGGCCGGGCCCGTCATCCTCGATGCGGATCTCGACCCTGGTCTCGCCGCGCGTCGCCGTGACCCGGACGGCGCCGGCGCACCACCGGCAGGCATTGTCCAGAAGGTTGCCAAGCATCTCGTCGAGGTCCTGGCCCTCGCAGGCGACCGCCAGATCCCCGGGCACATCGAGGGTGATGGCGGGCCGGCGCCCCGCATGGAGCCGCGCCATCGCCGCGCCGAGATCGGACAGGCGGGGGGCCAGCGCCGTGCGGGTCCGCCCCGGCCCCGCCAGGGCGGCGGAGCGCGCCCGGCGCAGGTGGTGGCGGATCCGGCGGTCCATGTCGGCGACCTGGGCGCCGAGCGCCCCGTTGGGGTCGCGGGCGCTCAACGCCATGGCCAGCGTCGCCAGCGGCGTCTTCAACCCATGGGCGAGGTTGGCGACGTGGCCCCGGGCCCGTTCGAGGTTGCGCTCGTTCTGCTCCAGCAGGGCGTTCAGTTCGGCGACGAGGGGGGCGACCTCCTCCGGCTGGTCGAGGGGAACCCGCGCCGCGTGGCCCCCCCGGACGGCGGCGAGGTCGCTGCGCAGGCGCCCGAGGGGGGCGAGGCCCAGGCGCACCTGCACCGCCGCCCCGGCGGCGAGGCACAGGCCGAGGGCGGCGAGCGCCAGGGCGAGGCTCGCCAGCACGTCGCGCAGCGGCCCGTAGAGGGCGGCCTGCGGGGCGCCGACGAGGATCGTGGCCGGGCGCGGGCCCGGCAGATCCAGGCGCCGTACCAGCAGCGTGCCGCCGCCGGGGGCCCGTCCCTCGGCATGGCGGGGCCGGTCGCCGTCCCCCTCAGGACCCTCCCGCCCCAGCGCGATCGTGCCTGGATCGAGGGCTTCGGAGCGAATCGTCTCGGGCCCGATGCGAACCTCCCAGACCCACCGGCCCGGCCGGTCGAAGGGCGGCCCGTCGAACCGTTCGGGGTGGGCGGCCAGCGTCCCCGCCTCCACCCCCGCCCGCAGGGCGGTGATCTGCGCGTCGAGACGCTCGTCGATCTGGCCGCGCACGAACCGGGTCAGGATCACCCCGATGGCCAGTCCCCCCGCGAGGAGGGCGATGCTCACCAGGGCGAGGGCGGCGACGACGAGCCGGGTGCGGAGCGAGCGCATCAGGGCGCCTCCGCCGTGAGCCGGTAGCCGTGGCCGCGCACCCCCTCGATCCGCGCCGGGGCGATCTTCTTGCGAAGGCGGGCGACGATCACTTCCACCGAGTTCGAGTCGACCTCGGCGTCGCCGTCGTAGACGCGCTCGATCAGGTAGGTCCGGGGCACCACCGAATCGCGGTTGAGCATCAGGCAGGACAGGACCCGCCATTCGAGGCCGGTGAGGCGCAGCGGCAGGCCGTCGCGCTCGAAGGCGCCCAGGCCCGGATCGAAGCTGAGCGGGCCGCAGGCGAGGCGGCTCGCGCCATGCCCCTGCGTCCGCCGCACCAGGGCGCGCAGGCGGATCACCAGCTCCTCCACCCGCACCGGCTTGACGAGGTAGTCGTCCGCCCCGGCCTTGAAGGCCGCGACCTTGTCGCTCCACCCGTCCCGGGCGGTGAGCACCAGCACCGGCAGGGTGCGCCCCGCCGCCCGCCACGCGGTCAGCACGGAGACGCCGTCGCCCTTCGGCAGGCCCAGGTCGAGGACGCAGGCGTCGTAGCCCTCGGTCTCGCCGAGATGGCGGGCATCCTCGCCGTCGCCGGCCCGGTCGAGGACGAAGTTCTCGGCGCGCAGCGCCCCCTCGATCTCGGCCGCCAGCGCCGCATCGTCCTCCACCAGCAGGATCTTCACGCGCGGGTTCCTCCTCGGCTCCGGGGGTAGGTCAGGCCGTTTAACCGGGGCTGAACCGCCCGGTTCAGTCCCGGTCGCCCCCCCTCCCCTAAGACCTGTCGCCACGGACCGAACGGGTCCGGTGGAGAAAGGTGATGGACATGAGTGAGGACAAGGTGATCGACGGGACCGCCCGGGAAGTCCCCTCCCGCGAGATCCCGGCCGCGCAGGCCGGGCCGGGCCGGCGGATCCCCAAGCGGACCTGGGTGATCGGGGCGCTCGCCCTCCCCCTGGCCTTCGGGGCGGTGGGGATGTCGCTCGCCCGGAACGGCGCCGTGACGCCGACCCCGGTGGCGCCGGTGGCGATCCAGGCGCTCGTTCCCTCGGGGGCGATCGCCGTCAAGGGTGACGTGGCCGAGGTCTACGGCAACAAGTTCGTGGTGCAGGATCCCACCGGGCGCGCCCTGGTCGAGACCGGCCGCGAGGGCGAGGGCGGCAAGCTCGTCGCCAAGGGCGAGAGCGTCACGGTGCAGGGCCGGTTCGAGGACGGGTTCCTCCGTGCGAGGGTGCTGACCCATGGCGACGGCCGCAGCCAGGTGCTCGGCGCGGCGGGCGGCCCGCCCTTCGGCAGACTCGACTGGGCCAAGGACCGGGTCGGCCTCGGCCCCGCCCCGGACGTGCCGGCGCTGACCGCCACGGTGAAGGCGGCGGGCTACGACGACGTGCGGGTCACCGGGCGCGGACCCCGGCACCTGGAGGTCGCCGCCAGGGACAGGGACGGCCGGGAGCGCCAGCTCCATGTCGGCTTCGACGGGCAGATCCGCGAGCGGCCCGGCGTGTGATCCGGAGGGCGCGTGCAACCGAATGCCCTCCGGCGCGTCCTCCGCTCGCAACCCTGCGAGCGAGGATGCGGCATGGAACCGATGAAGCCGATGAAGCCCATGGAGGGCATGAAGCCCATGGAGCCGATGAAGCCCATGGAGGGCACCAAGCCCTGGTGGCCGGAGGATCTCGGCTCGCCCTCGACCAGCGGCGCCCAGAACGGGATGAAGTACGCATTCTTCCCCGACAAGCACCGCCTGCTGATCGAGCGCGACGGGACCGTCTCTACCTACGACAGCGGCGACCACCGCATCGGTGGGGTCTCCCAGGCCAATGGCGGCAGCGTCACGTTCACCGGCCAGGACGGCGAAGTCGATCTGAACTCGTTGAAGAAGCTCGACTGAGACCGCCTCCCCTCCTCCTTCGCGGGGGAGGGGCACGCCGGGGCCGTGCCGCGCGGGCCGGTCCTCCCCCCGTGTCGCGCGGGGCCGTGTTGCGCGGGGCCGTGCTGTGCGGGACGGAAAAAGCCGCTTGCGCCCTCCTCCCCGTCCGTTAACTCGGGAACGTTGCGGGACGGGGAGCCACCTGTGGGCGAACGGATCGATCTCATCGCGCGGGACGGGAGCACGGCCTCCCTCTCCACCCACGGGGCGGAACCGGTCTCCTGGACGGTGGGCGGGAGCGAGTACCTGTGGAGCGGCGATCCCGTCCACTGGAACCGGCATGCCCCCTGGCTCTTCCCGGTGGTCGGCGCCTCCTCCGGTGGGGCGGTGACGGTGGCGGGACGGCGCTACCCGATGGGCCAGCACGGATTCGCCCGGGACTTGCCCTTCACGGTGGTGGAGCGTGCCCCCGACGCGGTGCGGCTACGCCTGACCGACGGCCCCCGGACCCGGGAGCACTACCCCTTCGCCTTCCGCCTCGACGTGGCGGCGCGCCTGCGCCCGGCGGGACTCGATCTCGAGGTCACGGTCGCCAATCCCGGCGACGGGCCCCTGCCCTACGCGCTGGGCTTCCACCCGGCCTTCCCCTGGCCCTTCGCCGGGGGCGAGCGGGCCAGGGACGGCGGCTATGCCGTCGCATTCGAGGCCGCCGAGCGACCCTTCGCCCCGAAGGTCGGCGAGGGCGGCCTGCTGCTGCGCGACGAGCAGCCGGTGCCCTTCGACGGCGCCACCCTGCCCCTCGACCCCGCGAACTTCACCGAGGCCTTCGTGCTCAGGAACGCCAGGAGCCGGGTGATGCGCTTCACCGGCCCCGGCGGCCGGGCGATCCGCATGGAGGCGGAGGATTTCCCCCACCTCGCAATCTGGACCAAGCCGACCGCCCCGTTCCTCTCCCTCGAATGCTGGAGCGGCCACGCCGACTGGGCGGGGTTCGAGGGCGAACTCGCCGACCGGGATTCGCAGCGCCTCCTCGCCCCCGGCGCGCAGGCGCGCCACGGGGTCCGCCTCAGCCTGGAAGGCTGACGGGGATGCGCGTCTGGGTGGCACGGCCGGAACCGGGGGCCTCGCGCACGGGCGCGGCCCTGACCGGGCGTGGCCACGCGCCCCTCGTCGCCCCGGTCCTGGCGATCCGGCCCTCGCGCGATGCGCCGCCGCCGGGGACCTTCGCCGGCATCGTCCTCACCAGCGCCAACGGGGTGCCGGCCCTCGCCGAGGCGCACCGGGGCATCCCGGTCTTCGCCGTGGGACGGCGGACGGCGGCACGGGCGGGGGCGGCGGGGTTCGGGCCCGTCATCGAGGGGCCCGGCGAGGCGAGCGGCCTCGCCGCCCTTGTGGCGGAGCGCCTGCCGGCGGGGGCGCGGCTGCTGTACCTGGCCGGGGCCGAGCGCAAGCCGGAGCCCGCCGCCGCCCTCGCCAAGGCGGGTTTTCAGGTGACGACCCACGTGGCCTACCACGCCGAGGCGGTCGCCCTCCTGCCCGAGGCGGCCGGCCTCGCGCTCGGCGGACACGCCCTCGATGCCGCCCTGCACTATTCCCGCCGCAGCGCCGCCACGGCCTACAGCCTGAGCGAAGAGGCGGGTCACGGTGGAGCTTTCCGGGCCCTGGATCATTACTGCCTGTCCGCCGATGTCGCGGGAGCCCTGGAAGAGGCAGGCATCGCGGTCCATTTCGTCGCGGCGCAGCCGCGCGAGGCCGTGCTGCTCGACGGGCTTGCCCGATGAGCGGCGGGCCGACACACAGATCAGGCCGCCCTCGCCGGACACGGCAGGGCGGTGATAGGGGAACGGGCCGCCGCGCCAGCGGGGCGGCCACGATGCCGAGAGTGGAGGATCCGCCCGTGACAGCGCCCAGCGACGCAGACAAGCCCGCCTCCGGGCCGGCCGGCGCGAAGTCGGATGCCTCCCGGCCGCTGCCGGCCGGATCGGGAACGTCCGGCAAGGTGCCCGCCCCCGGCCCGGCGCCGGCCGGCACGTCGTCCCCCGTGCCGAAGGTCCCGGAGACGCCCAAGCCCGGTCTCGGCGGCGGCACGACCTCCGACGGCAAGCCCTCCGACGGCAAGCCCCTCACCACGGCCTCCAGGGCGACCGCAGGCCCGGCCGGGTCGGCGGGCAAACCCGCGCCCCTCGCGGCGACACCCCCCGCCGGCAAGGTCGAGCCGGCCAAGCCCGGCTCGGATAAGCCCGCCACGGCGACGGGGATCGGCGTCCCTCCCGTTTCCCCCGCCGGCGCGGGCAAGCCCGAGCCCCTGAAGACCGAATCCCCCCTCGCCGGCGGCAAGTCCGAACTTGGCAAGTCCGAATTTGGCAAGCCCGAGCCCGGCAAGTCGGAGCCGGCCAAGCCTGCCTCCGCCGCCCCCGGCGGGGCGCTCAAATCCGATGCGCCCAAGACGGATCCTCTCAAGGCCGATGCCCCGAAATCCGAGACCGCGAAGGCGGACCCGGCCAAGGTCGATGCGTCGAAGCCTGATGCCTCCAAGGCCGATCCGGTGAATGCCGCCGGCCCCTCGGCGCGTCCCGGTGGACCGGCCGGTCCCGTGACCGGCGCGGCGGTGACGGCCGGGCCGATCCTCGACCTCAAGGCGACCCGCGTCCCCGATCCGGCCGCCGGATCCAAGGATCCCACGAAGGCGACGGCCGCCGCCGGCTCATCGGGGCAGGCCAAGCCCGCCAGCGCCCCCGGCAAGGCCGAGACGCCCGCCGCCGGGGCGCGCGGACCCGCCGTGACCCCGCCGTCGAGCGCCGCGTCCCCATCGACATCCTCCGGCACGACCGTGCCCCCCACCGCCCGTTCGGGGGCCGGCTTCGGCTCCATCGCGGCGGCGGGCCTGCTCGGCGGGGTGATCGGCGCCGGGCTGCTCTTCGCCGTGGAGAAGGCGGGGATCGGCGGTGATGCCGGCCCGGTGAACGCCCTCGACCAGAAGCTCTCCGGCCAGATCGCGGCCCTCGATCAGCGCGTCGGCACCCTCGCCCCCAAGGACGCCCTCGGCACCCTGGACAAGCGCGTCGCCGCCGCCGAGGCCAGCGCCAAGCAGGCGAACGAGAAGGCCGCCAGCGCCGGGCAGAACCAGGGGGCCGGGGGCGCGGCGGTGCCGGCCGACCTCGCCTCCCGCCTCGATAGCCTCGACCAGCGCGTCTCCGCCCTCCAGGAGGAGCCCGGCCGGGACGCCTCGGGCAACCCCGCCATGGGCGTGGCGCAGATCGAGTCCTCCCGCCAGATCGCCGACCTCGACGCCCGGCTGAAGGCCGTGGAAGGCGCCGGGAACGCCGGCGCCGGATCCGCCGACACGGCCAAGGCGCTCGCCTCCCTCAAGGGCGACGTCGAGACCCGCACCAAGCAGAACGCCGACGCGGTGGCGGCCCTCGGCCAGCGGCTCGACGGCCTGCGACAGAGCCTCGGCGATCAGGTGAAGTCCGCCACGGAATCGGTCCAGGCGGCCACCGAGGCGAGCCGCAAGGCGGCCGAGGCCAGCCAGACCCAGGCGGCGGAAAGCTCCAAGGCCGTGGAGCGCCGCTTCACCGAGCAGGCGGATAGGATCGCCACCCTCGACAAGGGTCTCGCCGACCGGGCGCCGGCCTCCACGGTCCAGGCCGCCCTGCGGGTGGTCGTCGCAGACCGGATCGCCTCGGCGCTGGCGAGCGGCACGCCCTACGCGGAGCCCCTCGCGACCCTCGCCAAGCTCGATCCGCAGGCGCAGGGACAGGCCGGGGCCCTCAAGCCCTTCGCCGACAAGGGCGCGCCCACCGTCGGCCAGCTGGCCGAGACCTTCCGGGGCATCGGCCAGTCCATCGCGCAGGCCCGGCGGGCCGCCCAGACCAAGGCGGCCGCCGACAGCGGGGATTTCCGCACGAAGCTCCTGAGCATGGCCGACGGCCTCGTGCAGGTGCGCAAGGTCGACGGCAACGGCCCCGCCGAGGGGCCGGCCGCCGCGCCGGAGGAGAAGGTTCAGGCGGCCCTCGACCGGGGGGACTTGGAAGGGGCCGCGGCCGCCTTCGAGGCCCTGCCGGCGGAAGCCAAGGCCCAGGCCGGAGACTTCGGCGCCACGCTGGCGGCGCGGGCGAAGGCCGCCCAGGCCTCCCGCACCCTCACGGCGTCCGCCTTCTCGGCCCTGCCCGCTCCCAACGCTGCCCCGACCGCTACCCCCGCCCCCGCGAAATGACGGGCGGCTCCGGCCGCCGTCGCACCCCGTCGGCGCGGGGGCACCGTCCCCCCGCGCCATCCCGCACCCGCGCCGGCCGCACGGCCGGCGCAAGGAGAGACTGACCCCATGTGGCGCGCCCTCGCCTATCTCGTGCTGCTGGCCGTCGCCGCCTTCGGGGCGGTCTGGATCGCCGACAGGCCCGGTTCTGTCACGGTGGTCTGGAACGGCTACCAGATCGGCACCAGCCTCTCGCTGGCCATCGTCGGCGTCATCGCGGCGGCGATCGTGCTCGGCCTCGTCTGGGCGATCGTCCGCGGCGTGATCGGCCTGCCCGAGGCCCTCGTCCGGGGCTCGGCCGAGCGGCGGCGGACCAAGGGCCTGTCGGCCCTCTCGCGCGGCATGGTCGCGGTGGGCTCAGGCGATCCCCTGGCGGCCCGGCGCTACGCCAGCGATGCCGAGCGCCTGCTCGGGACCGAGCCCCTGACCCTGCTCCTGAAGGCGCAGGCGGCCCAGATCTCGGGCGACCGCGAGGGCGCCGAGCGGGCCTTCCAGGCGATGACCGAGGAATCCGAGACACGGGTGCTCGGCCTGCGCGGCCTATTCGTGGAGGCCCGGCGCCGGGAGGACGAGGCCGCCGCCCGGGCCTACGCCGCGGAGGCGACCCGGCTGGCCCCGAGCGTGACCTGGGCCAACGACGCGATGCTCGAGGCGCATTGCGCCGACACCGACTGGGCCGGCGCCCTGGAGACCGTGGAGCGCCGCGCCTCCCTCGGCCTCATCGACAAGCCGGTGGCCCAGCGCCAGCGGGCGGTTCTGCTCACCGCCATCGCCCGCGACAAGGAGGCCGGCGAGCCCGAGGCCGCCACGGAGCGGGCGCTCCAGGCGGTGAAGCTGGCGCCGGGCCTCATCCCCGCCGCCAGCATCGCCGGGCGGCTCCTCGCCCGCCGCAGCGACGTGAAGAAGGCCGCCAAGACGATCGAGGCCGCCTGGAAGATCAACCCGCACCCCGACCTCGCCAAGGTCTATCTCGGCCTGCGCATCGGCGATTCCGTGCGGGACCGCCTGTGGCGGGCCGAGACCCTGGCGCGGATCTCGTCCTGGGACCCCGAGTCGCGGCTGGCGGTGGCGCAGGCGGCCCTCGACGCCCGGGAGTTCGGCCGCGCCCGCGAGGCGCTCCAGCCGCTCCTCGCCGAGCATCCCACGGCCCGGGCCTACCTGGCGATGGCGGCAATCGAGGAGGCGGAGCACGGCGCCCAGTCCGGCCGCGCGCGGGAGTGGCTCGCCCGGGCCGCCCGCGCCCCGCGGGACCCGGTCTGGATCGCCGACGGCGTCACCTCGCAGACCTGGGAGCCGGTCTCGCCCGTCACCGGCCAGCTCGACGCCTTCGTGTGGCAGGCCCCGCCGAGCGCCATCGGCTCGGCCTCCGGGACCTTCGAGCCCGCCGGGGAGCCGGAGGTGCCGGAAACCCCCGTCCTCGCCCTCGCGACCTCCGCCGGAGCGGGGAAGCCTGCCGGGACCGGCGCGCCGGTCGATCCGATCTCGGCCGGCATGACGGCGGCCGCCCTGCCCGTTCCGGCCCCGGCGACGGCCATCGCGGGCGTCAAGCGATCGTAACGGGGAGCGGCCGGGACCGTCGGCCGTGACGGCCGCACCTTGTCCCGGCCGCCAAACGTTGCAATATCGAGATTCACGCCCAATCCGGGCGGGGCGGGGTTGACCCGCTGGGACGGCGCCCAGGTCGAGGGGCTTGCCGCCACAGGGAGGGCCATCATCATCGCCCATCGCGCCAAGGACGGTTCGCATCGCGGGCGGCCCTCAGATCTTCCCACCGACGAGGGCGACGAGCCGCGACGCCAGGTGGGTGTCCTGCCGATCCGTCGTGGCCGGGATGGGGCCGTAAAGGTGCTGCTGGTGACCTCGCGGGAGAGCCGGCGCTGGGTGATCCCGAAGGGTTGGCCGATGAAGGGGCGCAAGCCCTTCGAGGCGGCGGCCCAGGAGGCCTACGAGGAGGCAGGCCTGCGCGGTGTCGTGGGCAAGCGGCCGCTGGGGTACTACCTCTACGAGAAGCGCCTGAAGAACCTCGACGCGGTGACCTGCCAAGTGAAGGTCTTCCCGCTGCGGGTGCGCAAGCAGCTCAAGCATTTTCCGGAGGAGAACCAGCGCGAGCTGCGCTGGTTCACGCCCACGGAGGCCGCGGAATCGGTGAAGGAGCCGGGTCTCGCCGCGATCATCCGCGCCGCGCTGAACCGCCCCGGCGCCACGGAGATGGCCCCGAAGGCATAACCACCGTTGCCAAGCCGGATTTGATCCGGTATGGCCCCTCTCGCGCGGACGAAACGCCCCGAGCGGGCGCCCTCTCCGCCCCGCATCCCCGAGGGGATGCCAGATGCTGCGGTAGCTCAGTGGTAGAGCACTTCATTGGTAATGAAGAGGTCGACAGTTCAATCCTGTCTCGCAGCACCACTTATCTCATCGACTGAGTAACCCACGGTTCGCGAGAGCGCGCTCACGTCCTGCGATCAGTTCGGCGGGGAAGCGCACCGAGTCGGCTGGACCGCCCCCGAGCCGTTCTCGTTCCACCCAGACCACGGCACGATCCGGCCCGAGACCTACGGTGTCCCGATGATCGGCGGGGAGATGCCGCGTGGCGTGGAGGCCAACCGCGTCCTCTTCGAGCGGATGTCCGGCTGCCGGGGCGGGGCCTGGTAAGCCTGGGGCATCCCGATTTGGGAGTTCGCCGGCAACGGGGGTACAGAGATAAGCGAGGGACGTGCCGTGCCCTCGACGGGCTCGTAAGCCGAGGACCAGGATCGATGGTGCACTATCTCTTGCTCACCTGTCTCGGGCTGTTCGCGCTGGACATGTCCGGCGTGGCCTTCCGGTGGGTGACCAACAGGATCAGCAGGTAAGCCGGCCTTCGGCTGCCTCCTCGCCCCGGCCACGGCGGTCAGGGGCGGCCCCTGAGCTTTCCCCCGGCATGGGGCCTGTCACCGTCTGCCCAAACCGTGGAAGTTCGGGTGATGGGTGGGCGGCGGTCTCGGATCGCGCAGCCGCACGACCAACACGGCGGCGAGGGCGGCGGTGACCGCGAGAATGGCGAACGTCGTGAGCCTGTCCGGCTTGCGGTTCCGCATGATCCCACCCTGAGCGGCCTCCGGCCCAACCCAGCCACGCGAGCGGTCCTCGCATCGCGGGCTTCCCGCGCGGGGCCGAGCGGGCGGGCCATCACGTCCTGAATGTGGGAATGGGTCTTCCGAAGCGCAGACGCTCGGTGAGGAAACGCCTGACCGGCTCGTCGTAGACCTTGAGCGCGATCCAGCACGCCGACAGGTAAGCCAAGAGCGCCACGGCGATGAAGAGGTATTGGCTGGCTCCCGACAGTCCGAACTTATGCGGCAGCTCGCGGAGGTGATGAACGACGCCGCCTTGCAAGATGTATATCGGATAAGACAATTCGCCGAGGAGATTGCAAATCCTCGCCCCTGTCGTGTTCAGGGTCACCTTCGACCCGAGGGCGACGAGGATCGGGAAAACCAACACGATGACCAGGGCATCGGTCACCGCGGCCAGGCCCGGCACCTGAGGGATCTGAAAAGCGGCCAGAAGGACGCCGAACACGACGAACCAGGGGACGCCCATCGCTGGCAGGGCCTCTGCCGCCCAGAGCCGGTAGACGGCGATGCCGGCAAAGAACGGGAAGCTCACCCGGGCGAGGCCCAAGGCGAAATCCGACCATTGGGAACCAAACGTTGCGCCACCGAAAACAAAGATCGTGGCGACCAGAGCCAGTGCCGAGACGATGAGGACCAGCAGGAGCAATCGGTTGCTGAGATACCGCACGATCAGCATGTAGACGAGATTGATGATGATTTCGAACGACAGCGACCAGGAGGGGGGATTGATCGCGATCGCCATACCGCCCTCGCTCTGCGGTGAGAGGGGGGACGGTAGCAGGAGAAGTCCCGTGATGAATGCCAGGGACAGTTCCGAATGACTGTAGACCTTGAAGTACCCGACGAAGCCGAGGACGGCGCCCGCGACGATGAGAGGGTATAGTCGGATGAGGCGGGCAACGACGAAGCGGCGTTTGGAAAACCCGTCGATCAGGCGGTCCTCATACGCGTAGGCGATGACGAAACCGCTCAGGATGAAAAAGAAATCGACGGCAAGGCCACCGCTCGGAAAAATCCACGCCCTGTCCGTGGCCAAGACGTGGAACAGCAGGACCGCGATCGCCGCCACGCCGCGCATCCCGTCAAGCGCAACAAATCGGTGAGTTTTCAGGGTCACAGGCGAGAACCGCATTCTTACAATCGCCCGCGCTTTTTATCTTTCGACCTCCATAAGCGCCAGACGGTACCGACTACGATTGATGATCTCTTTCGAGTATGGTTCAGGGACGGCCGGAAATGAAGCGGCGCGCGCATTCGGCCCCGATCGCCGAGTGCCCGTGTCCGCTACCGCTTCGGAAGGCAGAAGCGCTCGTCCTGCCATGCCCCGCCGCCCGGCTGCGCCGCCGTGAAGCAGGCCCCCTCCGGCCGGCGGCCGTCCGGCAGGATGTCGTTCGACGGTCCGTGCACGATCTCCTCCCGCACGAAGCCCTCCGTCTCCCCGTAGACGACCCGGCACCAGCCCGCTTCACACGACCGGACGTCGAGGGGCGTCTCGCGCTCCACCTCATCGAGGACGCGGGCGCTGTTGCGGGGGGCCGCGTAGAAATACGTGTCCCACCGGGCCGCCTCCGGTGCCGCCGAGGCGGGCGCCACCGCGCCGCCGAGCACGCCGGCCATCAAGGCCATCGGCCAGATCCGTCCCATCGCGTCCGTTTCCCCACTGCCGCCGATCCCGTCGGCAGGCCGCAGGCTACCGCGTCCGCCGCAGGGGGGACTTGATAAATGTCATACCGAACTGACAGAGTCGGTGTCATTCCAACTTTACACATGGGGTGCCAGGGGCCGCAGGCATGGCGATGCTCTCGTTCGAGCGGAAGTACCGGATCGCCGGCGGGACGCTGGTGGGCGGGAGCCTGTTCGATTTCTGGGTCGGGCCGTTCTACGTCGGCTTCTT
>JAKONI010000083.1 GCA_022702015.1 Beijerinckiaceae bacterium
CCCCCGCCTTCAGGCGCCCGGCGATCTTCTTCGCCTCGGCCTCGTTGTCCACGAGGATGTGGCGGGCATGGACCTCCTCCTCGGGCTTCGTCAGCTTCACCGACTGGTCGTAGATCGCCTTCTCGGCTTCGGGGGTGACGACCTTCTTCGCCTGCTGCTCCAGGTAGTCATCGAGCAGGAGCTTATCGCGGAAGTAGTTGAGCTTACGCTGGAAATCCGGCGAATCACCGATCTTGGCGGCCTCGGCCGCCTGCGCTCCGACCTTCAGGTCGACCATGTAGTCCACGAGAAGATTCTTCTTCTGCGCGTCGTCCACCCCCGGCAGCGACAGGGCGGGGTCATCGGCGGCGATGGCGAGGTCGGCCTGGGTGATCGGCTTGCCGTTCACCGTGGCGACGACGGAATCCGGGGCGTCGGCGGCGGGGGTCGCCACCGGTGCGGTCGTGGCCGTGGGGGAAGGCGGGGTCTGCGCCGCCGCCGTGCCGCAGAGGGCGAGCGTCAGCGCGAGCAGGCTCGCGCGCCGGAGATGAGCATGGTTCGGCATCGCAAATGTCCTCGCTCGTCGTCTCGTTCGTCACGTCAGGGGCGGGGGCGCCCCACGATGCGGGCGCTGGACGGACGGCGGCGGACAGGTGGCCCGCCGCGCCGGAGAAGGCAAGCGTGGCCTTGACGGGATCCAATCGCGGCCTTGGCTCTTTCAGGTGCACGGGGCGAGGATTACCTTTATAAGCTCGCGCCATTCCGCCCAGGCCGGTCCGCGACGTCACGTCCGTCGGTGGGCACGCCCGTCCGCAGGTTCATGATGCTCGGCTCGCTCGCCAAGAAGATTTTCGGCTCGTCCAATGATCGCCGCGTGAAGGGCTACCGCCCGAGGGTGGCGCAGATCGCCGCCCTGGAACCGGAGATCCAGGTTCTCACCGACGCCGAGCTGCGCGCCCGCACCGACATGCTGAAGGCGGAGCTGGCCGCCGGAAAGAGCACTGACGACATCCTCGTGCCGGCCTTCGCCACGGTGCGCGAGGCGGCCAAGCGGGTCCTCGGCCAGCGCCACTTCGACGTGCAGATGATCGGCGGCATCGTGCTGCACGAGGGCGGGATCTCCGAGATGAAGACCGGCGAGGGCAAGACCCTCGTCGCCACCCTGCCGGTGTACCTCAACGCCCTCACCGGCAAGGGCGTCCACGTCGTCACCGTGAACGACTACCTCGCCAGCCGCGACGCGGAGTGGATGGGCCGGGTCTACCGCTTCCTCGGCCTGACCGTGGGGACCATCGTCCACGGCCTCGACGACGAGCAGCGCCGCGAGGCCTATGCCTGCGACATCACCTACGGCACGAACAACGAGTTCGGGTTCGACTACCTGCGCGACAACATGAAGTACGAGCTGTCGCAGCTTACCCAGCGCGGGCACAACTTCGCCATCGTGGACGAGGTCGACTCGATCCTCATCGATGAGGCCCGCACCCCGCTCATCATCTCCGGCCCGGTGGACGACCGCTCGGAACTCTATGTCTCCGTCGATGAGGTGATGCCGAGCCTCGAGCCGTCCTACTACGACCTCGACGAGAAGCAGCGGACCGTCTCCCTTACCGAGGAGGGCAACGAGTTCGTGGAGCAGGCCCTGCGCGACGCCGGGATCTTAAAAGACGGCGACCTCTACGACGCGCAGAACGCGACCATCGTCCACCACGTCAATCAGGCGTTGCGTGCCCACACCCTGTTCACGAAGGACAAGGACTACATCGTCCGCAACGACGAGGTCGTGATCATCGACGAGTTCACCGGCCGCATGATGCAGGGCCGGCGCTACTCGGAAGGGTTGCACCAGGCACTGGAGGCCAAGGAGCGGGTGACGATCCAGCCCGAGAACCAGACCCTCGCGCAGATCACCTTCCAGAACTACTTCCGGCTTTACAAGACACTGGCCGGCATGACCGGCACGGCCTCCACCGAGGCGGACGAGTTCGCCGAAATCTACAAGCTCGACGTGGTCGATATCCCGACCAACAAGGAAATCGAGCGCGTCGACGAGGACGATGAGGTCTACCGGAGCGTCGAGGAGAAGTACCAGGCGATCATCAAGGAGATCGACAAGGCCCATACCCGCCACCAGCCGATCCTGGTCGGCACGGGCTCCATTGAGAAGTCGGAGCTGCTGGCGGACCTGCTGGTGCAGGCGGGCTACACGCCGCTGGACTACTCCGACCCGAACGCCCTCACGGACGTGTACAAGGCAGCCCGGGAGAACCGGGTGACGAAGCGCTTCGCCGTGCTGAACGCCCGCTTCCACGAGCAGGAGGCCTACATCGTCGCCGAGGCCGGCGTGCCGGGCGCGATCACTATCGCCACCAACATGGCCGGGCGCGGCACCGACATCAAACTCGGCGGCAACGTCGAGATGCGTGTCGAGAAGGAACTCGGCGGCATGCCCGAGGGTCCCGAGCGCGAGGCCGCGATCGAGGCGATCAAGGCGGAGATCGCCGAGAACCGGGCCAAGGTGCTGGCGTCCGGGGAGAAGGCCGACCCGGAGGCGGGGCGGAAGAAGGACCTGCCC
>JAKONI010000103.1 GCA_022702015.1 Beijerinckiaceae bacterium
TGTGCCATCACCCGTTGGATCGCTTACGCGCCTGATTTGAAGACCGTGATTGTCGTAATCGGTTTTGCCAGATCCCAATTTTCCAGGCACTGAAACGATACCGTCCGCGCTGTCTCCGTAGGCTTCCGAAAAATATATATCATGGTAGCCATGGGCATGAGCCGGAAGATTGGAGACTTGTAAAGTAAGAGTATCCGTTCCGTACGGTCTGCCAAGTTCACGCGGCGTGAGGCCGTTAACAGGAGGGTGCCCGTCGATCGTGGGTGGATTCACACCGATGATATAGCGGCCTCTAGCAGGTACAAATTCCTCCCACCCGCGGGGACAGTCCTTACGGTCGAAAGCCACTACAGCGCCTCGCATTCCGTTCGAGCTTAGAAACTCAAGACCGTCCTTCTTTTTTGCAGTGACGGTGCTTGCTACTCCCAACACTGCACAGAATATTGCGGTAACGATGAGCGGATACGTCTTCGACATCACCGATCTCCCCTGCTGGCAACTTTTGGGCATTGGGGTACAGGCTATCCCACTCACGCCCATCGCACAGGCTCTATTAGGTCCGTTATGAAGTGTAACAACGCGAACACTGCGGGTTCTCCCGCACCAATCCTACAGTAAAGGCGGCAACGATCTTTGCTTGTTCGAGTTTACCGGATGGATGACCGCCTTCCTTTGAGTAAACGAGCCACATCATTGTAACAAAGATGAAACTACGTTTGCCGGCCAGGCATCTGATCACCGGACTGGTCGTATTCGCAAACGGATCCGTTCCGGTCACGGTTGGCACCCGGGGCCACGGGAGCGGCGTCCTGTGAGTCCAGATTTCCTCTTATAGGGGGAGACATCAGTAATAGCGGCCCTGGACTCTTACCGGGGTACAATGTTGCGTTTGTCAGAGTTTTCAAAAAGTGTCCCACGGTGCATCCAACGCCAAGCCCAGGACGACGGCGGAAGGGTGCAGAGCCATACCCCCAAACACCCGCGTAGCAACGCTTGCCAGCACAGAGGAAACCAGCAAAAAACTTTCCCCGAAACCGCCCGCACAAGGGACGGATACCAGGGGGGGCAACGCAATGGGCTGGCGCATTCTCGGCTATATTCTGCTCGCCCTCATCGCGCTGCTGATCATCGCGCTCCTCTATTTCCGCACCCCCGACACCGATCCCGCCGCGATGCGTGCCAAATACGGTGCGCCGCCCTCGCAGTTCGTCGACCTTGGCAACGGCCTGACCGTCCACCTGCGTGACACCGGCCCCCGCGATGCGCCCGTGCTCATGCTGATCCACGGATCGAACGCCTCGCTCCACACGTGGGAGCCGTGGGCGGAGCGGCTTGGCCCACGCTATCGCATCATCCGGATGGACCTGCCCGGCCACGGCCTGACCGGCGCCAGCCCGACGCGCGACTACACCCCCACCGGTTACGTCGACGTGGTCGAGCGTATCCGCGCGAAGCTCGCCGTCGACCGGATCGTGCTGGCGGGCAATTCGATGGGCGGCGGGGTCGCGTGGCATTATGCGCTCGCGCACCCCGAGCATCTCCGCGGGCTGATCCTGATCGACTCGGTCGGCCAGCCCGAGCCGGGTAACGCAAAGCCACCGCTCGCCTTCCGCATTGCCCGCATGCCCGTCATCCGCGAGATCGCCGCGGCGATCACCCCGCGCAGCCTGATCGCGGACAGCCTCCCGGGCGTGTTCGGCGATCCGAGGCTCGCCGATGCCGCGATGATCGATCGCTATTGGGAATTGCTGCGCTATCCGGGCAACCGCACGGCGACGCTCGACCGGTTCGCGCTCGCCCCCGACCGCGCCAGCGCAGCGCAACTGGCGGCACTCAAACTGCCGGTGCTGATCCTGTGGGGCGCGAAGGACCAGTTGATCCCGCGCGCCTCGGGCGACTGGCTCCACGCGCGCATCGCGGGGAGCAAGCTGATCGTCTATCCCGCGACCGGCCACCTGCCGATGGAGGAACGCCCCGACGAAAGCGCGCGGGACGTGAAGCGGTTCGTGGAGGGGTTGCGCGACCGGACTCCCCTGCAAACCAACCGTTCTCCCTGAACGAAGTCGAAGGGCCCTCGCCCATCGGCCAACCGCTCTAGGACAAGTGCGGCTTCGACTTCGCTCAGCCCGAACGGGTTACAGGAAAAGTGCGTCCTTCCTCTCCCCAGCCACGCGATGGAGGTGACGGACCCGCGCCACCGCGTTAAAGGCTCAGGCCATGACCGACATCACCCCAGAGATCGTGGCCCAGCACGGGCTTTCCACCGAAGAATATGACCGCGTCCTCCACGCGCTCGGCCGCGAGCCCAATCTGACCGAGCTCGGCATCTTTTCGGTGATGTGGTCCGAGCATTGCTCGTACAAATCCTCGCGTATCCATCTGAAAAAGCTCCCAACTACCGGCCCGCAGGTGATTTGCGGCCCCGGCGAGAATGCGGGCGTGGTCGACATCGGAGATGGCCAGGCGGCGATCTTCAAGATGGAGAGCCACAACCACCCCTCGTACATCGAACCCTATCAGGGGGCCGCGACCGGCGTCGGCGGGATCCTGCGCGACGTCTTCACGATGGGCGCGCGCCCGGTCGCCAATCTCAACGCTTTGCGCTTCGGTCGGCCCGATCATCCCAAGATGCGGCATCTGATCTCGGGCGTGGTCCATGGCATTGGCGGCTACGGCAATTGCGTCGGCGTGCCGACGGTCGGCGGCGAGGTGAACTTCCACCCCGCCTATGACGGCAACATCCTCGTCAACGCGATGACGGTCGGCGTCGCCGAGACCGACAAGATCTTCTATTCCGCCGCCTCCGGGATCGGCAATTCGATCGTCTATGTCGGCTCCAAGACCGGCCGCGACGGGATCCACGGCGCGACGATGGC
>JAKONI010000111.1 GCA_022702015.1 Beijerinckiaceae bacterium
GGAGAGGTCAGCCTGCTCGAGCTGGTCGAGGGCTTGCCGCTGCATCGACTGCGCGACGAGGACATCCCGTGGGCAGGTGCCATCCCCACCCTGGGCGATGGCCGGGGCCGCGAGGCCGAGCAGGGCCAGCGCCGGGAGAATCGTCCGGGGCATCAGGCGGCCTGCGGCGCGGCGTTGCGTGTCAGCAAGGCGTAGAGCGCGCCGGCATCCCGGGCGGCCCGGATGCTGCCGAGCATACCCGGTTCCCGCAGAACCCGGGCCACCTGGGCCAGGGCCTTGAGGTGATCCGCCCCCGCGCCCTCGGGGGCGAGAAGCAGGAAGGCGATGTCCACGGGCTCGCCGTCCAGTGCCTCGAAATCGATCGGCCGGTCGAATCGGGCGAACAGGCCGTGCAGACGGTCCAGGCCTGGCAATTTGCCGTGGGGGATGGCGACGCCCTCCCCGATCCCGGTGGAGCCAAGGCGCTCGCGCTGGAGCAGGGTTTCGAATATCGCCCGCTCCCCGAGCATGGGGAGCCGACGCGCCGCATGCGCCGCGAGATCCTGCAGCACCTGCTTCTTCGAGCGGGCGCGCAGCGAAGGGACCACCGAATCGGGGTCAAGGAACTCAAGAAGTGGCATGGAACGACCGTAGCCCTGTCGCCTCGCTTCCCGTGGGAAGCCAGACCCCTTCCAGACCGGTGTGTCCGCCTCATGGCGAACGCCACCCGTGTCCAATGGTCGGATGCAGGCGCCGGTTCCGGCTCTGTTCCGCTTGCGCCCAGTGAACTCAGGCGCCGGCCCCCGGTGGATCGACCCACCCGATCGCGCCGTCGCTGCGGCGGTATACAATGTTGACGCGCCCCGTACCAGCGTGGACGAAGACAACCACGGGGGATCCTGTCAGGTCGAGGGCGGTGACGGCCTCGCCGACCGTGCGCCGCTGGAGTGACCGGGTGCTTTCCGCGACGATCGGGGGATGGGTATCCCCCTCCGGCTCGGCCTCGGGTTCCTCATCCTCGGGGGCGGCCAAAACCGCGTAGGCCGCCTCCATCGCGGCGCCATCCTTCGAGGCGGAGGCATGCTCCTTCAGACGGTGCTTGTAGCGGCGCAGCCGGGTCTCCAGCCGGTCGGCGGTCTGCTCGAAGCTCGCCCGGGGGTCGTGGGCACTGCCGACGGCCTCCATCGTCAGGCCGGAGACGAGGTGCAGCACACAGTCGGTTCGGTACGCGGTCCCATCGCGCCGGAGGGTTACGTGCCCGGTGCAACCGTCCTGCATATGGGTATCGAGGTATTTCGACAGCGTCGCCGCCATCCGCTCCTCGACCCGGTTGCGCAGGCTCTCACCCAGATCCACGCCGTGGCCGGTGACGCGCAGAGACCTCATACTTCCTCCCCTGCTGAGATGCAGACCAAGGAGTTAGCGAGCCGGCTTCCGCGAAGTCAACGGAGATCCGCGCGATTGCGGGACGGATCCGGGGAGGCGTGCATCACCGGTCGCGAACCGTTAACCAATGCGGTCCTACGGTTGCAGCCGCTTGGTAACGAGGTTCGCGATGACCGTTGTGTTCGTCCTCGCCATCATCCCTCTCACCGCTGCCATTGTCCTCGCCCGGGGCGAGCCGGTGCGGACCATCAGCTGCCTCGGGGCGATGAGCGTCGGTTGCGTGATCGCCTGCACCAGCCTGCTGGGGTTGTTGCGCGGCCGGGCGTGACCGAAAAGTTCCGCCGTCAGCGCAGGGGTGAGGTCGAGGCGCGGCCCGTCGGCAGGGGATGGTGCGCTTCGCAGCCGACGCAGATCCTCGGGTCCCACGGCCGGTCCACACGCAGCGGCCTCACGCTCAACATGCGCAGTGTAGCCGTCGCCTCGACATCAACCGCCCGGCGCCCCCGGAGCGGCCCGACCGGCTGCGCTACCGCGCCCGATATCGCGCCCAGTGTCAGGACGACGATCAGACAGGTCGAAGTGATGGGGCCGTGCAGGCCGGACATGTAGTTTCCTCACGCGAGCCGGAGGTTCTGACGCCCTAATCACGAGGAGGGCACTGCGACACGGTGAAGTCTTGGGGGTCGTGCGTGGTCAGTGCGTGATATTCGTCACGGTTTCGTCGTGGGCACATGACCGCCCCGTCAGGGATCCTCGAAGCCGAACCTGGCGCTGGCGGTCTCCGGGAAGAGGGGTACCTCCCCCTCCGACTGTTCCTGATCACGATTGCCCGTCGAGAGACGCAGGGCGCATTCGCGCATCGCTTCCTCCGCCGCGCGAAGGGCCGCCTCCAGATCCCCCACCCGCTCACGCAGGGCATTGGCCGACGCCTCCGCCGTCTCGACGGCCTGCCCCTGCGTCTTGAGGGATCCGAGCACCGCCTGGGCGGCGGCCCGCGCCTCGTTTCGCTCCTGCGCCAATCGCGCGATCTTGGCTTCGGCGCCCTCGGCGCGACCCTTCCAGCCATCCTTCGCGGCGGCGGCCTCGGCGATACGGGCGCGACGCTCCGCATCGTCGAGGCGCGCGCGCAGGGCAGCCGCCTCGGCCTCGGCCTCCTCCGCGCGGAACTCGACCGATTGCAGGCAGGCCAACGCCGCCCGGATATTCCGAGCATCGTCGACGATGCCGTCGTCGGCGAAACAATCCGCCAGGACTTGCAGCGCCTGACGCTGCTCGTCGGTCAGCTCGGGCTGGTCCGGGAGGGCGGTCATTCGGCGGGGATAGGTCACGCGGCCACCGCGATGTCGATCATTCCCATGGTGATCAGCCTCGCCAAGGGAACGATCCTAGCGCGATTGAGGCCCGGTGGCGCCACCTCGTGGAGCATGGGGATTGCGTATCTGCTTCGCTTCGCCCCACTTGTCATAAGGGTTCAAGATGAACGTGCGGTTGTAGCGACCCGCCCACCCGAATCAGCCACAATCCCCCACGGCCAGCCACCGCCCGGTCGCACCGGGAGCCGTCCCGGCGGATGCTCCCGGTGATCGAGCGAGTGGCCCCTTTCCGCCGCGCAGGGCGGGGCACGCGCCTCGGCTACCTTCGAAGGAAGCCCGGCTATCGCTGGGCGACTTCAACGAGATGACTGGCAGCGGGAAGCGAAGGTCACGGTCAAGCCCTCAGCCGGAGGGGTGGGCACGGCCCTTCCGGTCCACGTCCACCCCTCCGAAACGTTGAAGAAGAAGACAGATCGTCGGAGGCGTGCCACCCCCGACAGTCTGTTCCGGTCTTGCCTAGAACCGATGCGAGTACTCCGCGGTGAAGGCGTTCTGCGTCGCCTTCGGGGCGAGCTGGCCGGTGTAGTTCACCCGGATCGCCGACACGTCCGACAGGTCGTAGGCCAAGCCGGCCCCCACCAGCGCCATGTCCGCCACCACGGGCACGCCGCTCACCCCGAACGCCCGGCCCCCGGCGAAGGCGACGGTCGACCGTGGCGCCAGATCCCCGAAGGCGTGCTGCCAGCCCAGCGTCACGCTCGGCGTCAGCACCACGTCGCCCAGCGTCACCTGCGTCGCCGCCCGTGTGCCCACGCTCGTGTACACCACGTCCTGCCCGCGCACCGTTCCCGACAGCGCCGAGGCCGGCGAGCCCTGCTCCCGCACCCGGTGCCCGTCCAGGCTCACATACGACAGCCCCGCGAACGGCTGAAGCGTCGTCGCCCCCATCCGCACGTCCGTCGACACCTCGCCGAAGACCTGCTGCCTCGCCACGGTGTAGCGCGCCGTCTGCGAGCCGGAGTAGCCGGGGAACACCACGCTGCGCCGGGCCGACACCTCGTTCCAGCTCTGCGCGAAGCCCCCGCGCACCGCCAGCGACCCGAACCGGCCGCTGCCGTACAGCCCGACATCGTAGGTCGAGAACGCCGCCGAGGTGTCCCGCGAGGGCACGTCCGCGCTCGACCGGCCGAGGCCGCCCATCACACCCACCCGGATCGCGTCGCCCAACGCCACGTCGAGGCCCGCCAGGATCCCCCCGGCCGAACTCGCGATCGCCCCGGCGTTGCCGTTGCCCTGCCGCCGGCCGAACCCGCCATAGGCCTGCGCCCACAGCGTCCGCCCGGGATCGCCGTCCACACCCTGCGTCGCCGGACCGGTGGCCCGGGCCGCCGCGCCCAGGGCATCGTCCCCCGAGCCCGACTGGCGCAGCCGCGCGCCCACCGCGTCCCGCAGGTACGCCGACTGCTGCTGGATCACCGTGTTCAGCGAGGCGTGACCCTCCCCGTCCAGCCGGTCGAACGCCCGTGCCACCTGCCCCTCGGGCAGGGTCAGCAGCGCCTCGAACACCCGGTTGTCGAACCCGAGGTTCTGGGCCGCCGCCGCCAGGGTGTACTGGTTGCGGGTCCGGGCGAAGTCCGTGAACCGCCGCTCGTTGTAGCTCAGGCCGAGGTAGACGTTCTGGGCGTCGTAGCTCAGCGTCGGCTTGAGGAAGGCGTAGTCGCTGGTCACCGACCCGAACCGCCCCGTCACCGTCGCGGTGGTGGTGAGGATCGCGTAGGTGCTGTTCGGGGCGTAGCGGCCCGGCGTGGCGTGGACGGCCACCTTCGCCTGGGAGGAGAGCGTCACCGGCCCGGTGGCGACGATGAGGTCGTGCTGCCCGTCCGGCGTCACGTCCACCGCGTAGGTCGCCCCGGCGTTGAAGGCCACGGCGCCGCTCACGGTGAAGCTGCCCGGTGAGTAGCCCGGCGCGGCGGTGCCGCCGGCGTTGACGGTGAGCGCGCCGAGACTGGCGGTGCCCCCCAGGACCGATCCGCTTTCCAAGGTAAACGTCGCCGTCGAAGCCGTCCCGGGATCGAGGCGGACGAAGGCGTCCTTCGCCGTGACCGCCCCGGTGAACGTGCTGCTGCTGTACAGCACCTTGCCGCCCCGGAACTCCACCTGCCCGTTCCCCGACACGTTGTCGCGGAACGTGGTGGTGTCCGAGTGGGCGACGACGAGGCGGGCATCGACCTCGATGGCCCCGGCCACCGAACCCGTGGTGCCCCCATCGCCGAGCTGCAGGGTACCCTGGGTGACGGTGGTGGTGCCGGTGAAGGTGTTCGCCCCCGTCAGGATCAGGGTACCGAGGTCGGTCTTCTTGATCCCGACGGTGCCGGTCAGCGGCGCCGCGATGGTGGCCACCGTGTCCACACCGGAGGACGTGCCGTCGCCGACGCGGATCGTCGCCGGACCGTTGGTGTGGGTCGTCAGGGCGATCGCGCCGCCCTGGACGACGAAGCCGCTGTCGACGAATTGCATGCCCCGGGCCGTGACCTGCCCGATGGAATTATCCACCGTGGCCGTGCCCGGCGTGCCCTGGAACACCGCGAAGGCGCTGGGCCAGCGATCGTTGGCGTTGTCGTTGCTGTTGGCCCAGTTGGCGGTGGCGTCCGCCTTCCAGGTACCGGTCCCGCCCAGCGGTGCCTGGGTGGGAACCGTCGAGCTGCCGTTCCAGAACGACACCGGGACGGGGTTACTGTTTACCACCAGATTGATCTTCTGGGCCTGGGAGCTCTGCACTTCGCCGGTCTGGTCCGTGACCAGGCCGGTGACCTTCATCCCGGTATCGGTCACGGCGCCGGTGTAGTTCGCGACCCGGTACACGCCGAGGTCGAGGGGCCCGGCCGACGTCACGGCCAGCGTGCCGCCGAGGGAGACGTTGCCGTTGACCTGGAACGCCCCGTTGTTGCCCGGCGCGGTGAAGGCGACGGCGAGCGTCCCCTTGCCCGCGACGGTGAGCCCGCCCATGGTCAGCCCATTGCCCGGGGACCCGGCCAGGGTGCCGCCGTCGAGGACGCTGACGGTCTTGCCGACCGTCCCCGCGCCCAGCAGCGTCGCCTTGTCGTGGACGGTGATGCCCCCGACCACGCTGCTGGCGAGCACGAGCGTGCCGGCCTTCACCGCCGTGTTGCCGGCATAGGTGTTGAGCCCGCCGAGCACGAGGGTTCCCACTCCGGTCTTAGCGAGGTTGCCGAGGCCGGCGATCTGGCCGGTGAGGGTCAGGGTCTGGGCGCCGTCGACCTCGAAGGTCCCACCGCCCTGGCCGTTGACCGGCGTCAGCGAAATCGCCCGCCCGTCGGTGTAGGTGCCGCTCGCCCGCAGGGTGCCCGCACCCTGCAAGGCCAGGGGCCCCGTGCCCAGCGCGCTCGCATTGGCGACCT
>JAKONI010000161.1 GCA_022702015.1 Beijerinckiaceae bacterium
GCCATCGCGCTGGCGTTGCTGATCGCCGTATTCTTCGACACGCCGGTGGGCGACACGCCGACCGGGTTGACGACCTTTTTTTTCTCACAGGATCTCGTCGGGCTCTGGCTGCTCGGCATCGTCCTGCTCGGGGCAGGCGTCCTACCCGAATTCGCGCCCTTGGGACGCTGGTCGATCCTCACCGCGCGTCCTCGACTGACCGAGCTGGTCATGGCGGCCCTTGTGACTGCCGTCGTCTTCCTGGGCAACAGAATCCTCTATCGCGGTTTCGCGCTCTCGTATGACGAGGTGATGGCCGAGTTCGATGCGCAGATCTTCAGATCTGGCGCATTGATCCAGCCTATCCCACCGGAGTGGCAAGCTTACCGCAAGGCTTTGGCGCCACACTTTCTGCTGCCCATCCCCGGAGATGTCGCCTGGGTTTCGGCTTACCTACCGGTGAACGCGCTGATGCGAGCGCTGTTTAGTTTCATCGGCTCGTCGGCGCTGACGGGAGCGGTGCTTCTCGGCGTGGCCCTGCTGGCGATCATGAGCGTTTCGCGGCGGCTTTGGCCGGAACGACCCGATGCGGCCGTCGTGGCCGCCGTCCTGCTCGCGCTGTCGCCCCAGGCGGTCTTCGCGGCGATGACGCCCTACGCGATGACGGCGCATCTCGCTATGAACCTTGTCTGGCTCTCCCTGTTCCTGCGGGGCGGCCGGGCCGGGCATGCCGGGGCGATCCTCACCGGCTTCCTTGCCTGCGGCCTGCATCAGCTGATCTTCCACCCGCTCTTCGTCGCGCCGTTTCTGCTCGGCCTGATCGTCGCCCGCTCATGGCGACTGGCGACCATCTACGTGCTGGCCTACGGGGTCATCTGTCTGTTCTGGACCCTCTATTGGCCCGCCTTGCTCGCTGTTACCGGGCTGGGCACCGGGGCCGAGGGGGGACAGGCCGCCTCCGTCGGCGTCGCGTATCAGATGTCGCGTCTCACGGCCCTCCTCGCCGCGTTCGATTGGAACGGGGTGGACCTGATGGCCAAGAACCTCCTGCGCTTTGTGACGTGGCAGAGTCCCGTGCTCTGGCCATTGGTCTTCCTCGCATGGCCATCCATCCTCCGGGGAGACCACGTCGCGCGCGCGCTGGCGGCGGGCCTCGGCCTCACGATCATGGCGATGTTCATACTGCTCCCCTACCAAGGGCATGGCTGGGGCTACCGCTATCTCCACGGCCTGCTCGGAAGCGTATGCCTGCTCGGCGCGCAGGGCTGGATCAACCTGACGAGGGGCCTCGACGGGGCCCGCCTTGCACCTGCGCGGGCCTGCCTCGGCCTTGCCTGCGCGGCGGGCCTGATCGTCCTTCCCCTGCGTGCGGCGCAGGTCGACGGCATCGTCGCGCCCTACGCCGAGGCCTCCGAGATTGTGGCTTCGATGAACAAGGATATCGTCCTGATCGACGACACGGCCCTCGTCTTCGGCAGCGATCTGGTTCGCAACACGCCGACCCTGAGCAACAGACCTCTCCGGGTGCTGCGCACGAAAATCCAGTCCGCCCAGGATCTGAAGGCGCTCTGTGCCCGAGGTTCCGTCGGAGTCTTCGGGGCTGCGGAAGCCGCGCGTTCGGGCCTGGGCATCGTCAAGGAAGGCGCGCCTCCGGGGCCGACGCCGAACCCCTGTGCGCCCACGCCGTAACGCGGCCGGAAGATTCAGGCTGCTTCGCGCGGGCGGGAGACCGTCAGGTAGACGCATGCGTTGTCACGCCGGATCGCCTCCGGCGTGACGGCATCCTCGATCAAAGCCCGAAGGTTCATCACGGTGGCGCAGAGACCGGCGACCGCCGCGCCGACCAGCGGGAGTCTGCGGAGGACATACGCGAAACCAGTGGATCTCAGAATGGTGGTCCATGCAAGCGGACCGATGATCGGAACGCATTCGAGCACGTCGAAGCCCCGGCTCGACAGGTCGTGGATGAGCCCCTGACGGGTCCATCGGCGGTGATCCTCGGGATGGGGATGGTAGAGCCACGTCCCGTGCGTCGAGAGGATCATCCGGCCGTCCGGCCGGAGGACCCGCCTCGCCTCCCCGAGATAGGTATCGAGGTCCCGGACATGCTCCAGGACCTGGAACGACAGAACGAGGTCGCAGGAGGCGTCGCCGAGCGGCAGGGTTCCGTCGGCATCGATCGCGACGTCGCCGTCGCGACCGAAATCGGCGCCGGTGTAGCGGATCCCGACGTCGGTGAAGGTCTGGCTGTAGGGGCGCGAGCCACACCCGAAATCGACCGCCTCGGCCCCGGGCCGCCGTAGGCGTCCGGCCAGGGCGGCGATGGCGGAGTTCATGCCCCGGAGCAACAACCAATCGGTGCACCAGACGCCGGGCGCGGACCGGCGTCGGGCGTCCCGCAGCGTCGCCCCGTCCTCGTGCACCGTATCCCCCACCACCATCTCGGCCCCTTCCATGAACTGATGTCTCCGCCGCAGCGCGACGATCAGGTGGGCCGGGGCATCCAGCACATCGTGACTTCGAGCCTGTTCGGGAAAAGCCGGCTGAACAGGCCCGAGCGGTAGCGGCCGGTATTCTCGGCCACGATCGTCAGTCCCAGCGCGGCCGCCAGATCCTGCCAGTCGGGGCGCGTGAGATAGCTGGCGCGCAGCATCCCGGCGAAGGGCACGTTCCCCATGATATCGAGCAGGGCTAGTCTGAACCGATCGAGCATGCCGCGGGCGAGATGGTCCTTGATGTAGACCGGGCCGCGGCTGACGCGGCGGCACTCGCGCAGCAGCGGGATCCGGTCCGCCCGTGCGACATGGTGGAGGACGTTGTTCAGCACGACCGCGTCGAAGGAGGCATCGGTGAAGGGGAGGGTTCGCCCGTCAAAGGTCGCCACCGCGATGCCGAGCCCCGGAGCGAACCGGTCCTCGATATCCACCGACACGACACGGTCCAGCTTGAAGACCAACCGCATCGCCTCAGCGAGGATTCCCGTGCCCCCGCCGAT
This sequence comes from Beijerinckiaceae bacterium, assembly GCA_022702015.1. Classification (GTDB taxonomy): domain Bacteria; phylum Pseudomonadota; class Alphaproteobacteria; order Rhizobiales; family Beijerinckiaceae; genus Methylobacterium. The sequence continues at coordinate 2,975 of JAKONI010000161.1, forward strand.
GTCGAGTAGGCTGCAATGCCGGGGATCCCACACGTCGGCGAGACTGGCGAGGAGCTGCGTCTGATAGACAGGCGGCACGACGCGGTAGAGATTCGCATGGGGCCGCAGCATCCCGGCGACCTCCGCGACGGTCGGACGACAGGCTGGCGAAGGGGATGGATCACGCATGTCGGCGCCCATGGGACAGGCCTACGGTAGGAGACCCCTTCGAGGCGCAAAGCCGGTCAAGGATCGCGAGATAGGCGGCGGCGGCCTGTGGCCAGGCGTATCGCGCATGGCAGGCCGCCGCGCAGGCCTCACGCCAGGCCGCTTCCGGGGGTTGGGCGAGGACCCGATCGATCGCGACCGCAAAGGCCGCGGCGGTCGCGTCGGCGTTCGCCGGATCGACCGGGACACCGATGACCCAGCGCTCCAGTTCCGCGTCGGCGGTCGCCGTATCGGCGGCGCAGAGCGAGGGCAGGCCGCAGGCAAGGGCTTCCTGAAGCACGAGGGGCAGGCCCTCGCCACAGCTTGGAAGCACGAAGAGGTCGCAGGCCTGATAGAGGGCCACCAGCGAACGTCCCTGCCGGTCGCGATACACATGGACATTCGGCAGCCCCCATCGTTCCGGATCCAGGGGGCCCCAGCCCGCGAAGGCGAAGTGCAGCTTCGGATACGCGCGGGCGAGGGTCTCCAAGACGGGAATACCCTTCTTCTCGACGAAGCGTCCCACAAACAGCAGGACCGGTCCGGTCTCCGGCAGGCCAAGTTCGCGGCGTTGCCGCCGCGTCTCCGCTGCCCCGCCCCCTGGCCGAAACATCGCCGTGTCGACGCCGTTCGGGATGAGCGTCGGGGCGTGGCGGAACCGCAGCCCCGCGAAATACGTCCGTGTCGTGCGGCTGATGAAGACCACCTGCTGGGCCGACCGCAGCATCGTCCGGGCCAGGAGTTGGTTCGCCACCCGCATGAGCAGGTTGAGACCGCGATTCCGGTAGGGCACCGACCCGATGTGCTGCACGAGCACGACCGGCCGCCGGCGGAGCCACGCGGCCAGACGAAGGGCGACGTTCGTGGGGTAGAGGCTGTCATGCAGCATCACCACCTCGGATCGGCCAACCTCCCGCCAGATCCGGATGAGGGCGCGGGGCAGCGGGAGGGGGAAAGGCAGGCCGAGGCACCGTTCGATGACGTTCGTCGCCCGCAGGGGCTGCGCCGTTCCGCACCCGTCCCGCGCCACAGGGCCCGGCGTGGCATCGGCCGCGAGCCACGTGACCTGAATGCCCTCCCGCACGAAACAGCGGGCAAGCTGCCCCGCGACGATCTCGATGCCGCCGCGGTGCGACTCGAAGAAGTGGGTTCCGATCAGAAGGCGCATCCGGAACCCTTACGCGGCCGGGCGCTGCTGCCGAGGCGGCGAGGCCGTGCGGGGTCCCTCGGGAAAGGCGTCGGCGGAGAGTTCGCCCGGCATCCGCCGAACCGGCCTTCCAGATGGGGCAAGGAACGCCGCCTCATGGCCGCCGATCACCGAGAGCAGGAAGCCGCTGAGACTGGTCTGGGCTCCGAGCACCATCAACGAGGTGCCGAACACCGCCGGTAGGACCGAGTCGAGCGGCCCGAAATGGTTCAAGGACCAGTATCCGAGCACCGCGAAGAGGACAGCGAGGCCCGCGAGGAAGGAGATCGCGCCGAGTGCCAGCATCGACTCCAGGGAAATCCAGCGGGCAAGGGCGGCGGTATGCCGGCCTGGCAACCGGTATCCTTCCCGTCTGCCGAAGAGATGGGCCACCGCCGCCAGGAGCCCGGCGTTGTGACCGAGCCCAAGCATGGCGCCGGCCAGAATGAGCCAGTTGCTCCCGACCGGTCCGGCTGCCGTGTCGCCCAGGAGGGTGGTGACGACCGCGATGCCGAAAATCGCGAGCGCCCCGGCCATGAGGATGCCCGCCGGCACGAGAAAGAGCCAGGTCGGGCTGAGCATCAGGAGGAAGCGCAGATGGCGCCAACCGTCCCGCCAGGGGCGGAGGTGGGGCGAGCGCCCGCGCCGGTCAGGTGACAGGGTCGCCGGGACTTCGGCGATCATCAGCTTTTTCAAAGCCGCCTTGACCACCATCTCGCTGGCGAATTCCATGCCGTTGCCACGGAGATTCAGTTGCTTGAGGCACCCCTTGGTCAGGGCGCGCAGACCGCAATGGGCATCGCTGACGCGGGTTTGGAAGAGAACGTTGAGGAGACCGGTGAGGATCGGGTTGCCGAGATAGCGGTTCTTCCACGGCATCGCGCCGCGCGCGATGCCCCCGCGGAAGCGGGATCCCATGCAGAGATCGGCACCGTCCCGGAGTGCTTCCACCATCGCGACGGCATCCCGGAAATCGTAGGATCCGTCGGCGTCCCCCATCACGAGATAGCGGCCCCTCGCGGCGCGGAAGCCGCCCATGAGGGCTGCGCCATAGCCGCGCTCGGCGACCTCGACCACGCATGCGCCGAGTTCGGCGGCAATCCCGCGGGAGGCATCGGTGCTGCCGTTATCGGCGACCAGAATCTCACCGGAAAGCCCGGCGCGGCGATGGAGCTCCACGAGAGCCGCCTGAGCGCTGGCGATGGCGGTGGGCAATGCTTCGGCCTCGTTGAGGCACGGGAGAACGATGGACACGTCGATGGGAAGGGGGTCGACCACAGCCACATTCGGCCCTTTTGGCAGACGGGTGTGGTCGTGGCTCGTCACGGCACGAGTCCCCATCGAAAATCCTTGTTCAGAAGACTGTCGATGTCCTTAAGAAATGGTTTCCGGGTGGGCCGGGGAGCCTACTGAGTCTGAATAGAGTGCGAAGGTGCCTCGGGTCGCCCGTGGCGGTAGCCTTCTTTGGCGCCGTCGTTGCCGTGTTATCTTTGCGGAGCGTGTCGCCCCACGAGGCGTATCAGGCCGTGGAATGGCCGGTGCTCGTGCTGCACGGAGCCTGAGAAGACCCGTATCCCACCGTTGCGCTCGGCCCCGGCTTGGGCTAGGGGAAGGAACGGTCAGCACCCGTAGCTCAGCTGGATAGAGCGTTGCCCTCCGAAGGCAAAGGTCACACGTTCGAATCGTGTCGGGTGCGCCAATCATTGTATGACGACAGGCTAGCTGGAACAATCGACAGCTAGCTGGAACAAAAATCTCGTCGTCTGTTCCCAAGATTATCGCTCCGACCGCGCGCTTCGAGCCGAATCACCGGCCACGAAGCTGCGCGAGGGGTGTCGTCTTCGAGGCTGCCGCCGAGGCGTGCCTCACCGTCTTCAGGG
>JAKONI010000162.1 GCA_022702015.1 Beijerinckiaceae bacterium
CGAGATGGAGAAGTCCGAGAAGGGCATCTCCGAGGATGTCGTCCGCTTCATCTCGGCGAAGAAGAACGAGCCGGAATGGCTGCTGGAATGGCGCCTCGACGCCTATCGGCGCTGGCTGACCATGAAGGAGCCGGAGTGGGCCCGCGTCGCCTACGACAAGGTCGACTATAACGACATCTACTACTACGCCGCGCCCAAGCGCCCGGCGGCGATGTCCCTCGACGAGATCGACCCCGAGATCCTGAAGACCTACGAGAAGCTCGGCATCCCCCTGCGCGAGGTCGAGGTGCTGGAGGGCATCGCCCCCGAGCGCCGGGTGGCCGTGGACGCGGTGTTCGATAGCGTGTCGGTCGCCACGACCTTCAAGAAGGAGCTGTCGAAGGCCGGCGTGATCTTCATGCCGATCTCCGAGGCGGTGCAGGAATATCCCGAGCTCGTGAAGAAGTACCTCGGCTCGGTCGTGCCGCCGACCGACAACTTCTTCGCCACGCTGAACTCGGCGGTCTTCTCGGACGGCTCGTTCGTCTACATCCCACCGGGCGTCCGCTGCCCGATGGAGCTGTCGACCTACTTCCGCATCAACGAGCGCGACACCGGCCAGTTCGAGCGCACGCTGATCATCGCCGACAAGGGGAGCTACGTGTCGTACCTCGAGGGCTGCACCGCCCCCAAGCGCGACGACAACCAGCTCCACGCCGCCGTGGTCGAGCTCGTGACCCTGGACGATGCCGAGATCAAGTACTCGACCGTGCAGAACTGGTACCCGGGCGACAACGACGGCAAGGGCGGCATCTACAACTTCGTGACGAAGCGCGGCGATTGCCGGGGCGCCCGCTCGAAGATCTCGTGGACGCAGGTCGAGACCGGCTCGGCGATCACCTGGAAGTACCCGTCCTGCATCCTGCGCGGCGACGAATCCCGGGGCGAGTTCTACTCGATCGCGGTGTCGAACGGCATGCAGCAGGTCGATTCCGGCACCAAGATGATCCACCTCGGCAAGAACACGACGAGCCGGATCATCTCCAAGGGCATCTCGGCCGGGCGTTCGCAGAACACCTACCGGGGCCTCGTCTCGGCCCACAAGAAGGCCAAGGGCGCCCGCAACTTCACGAACTGCGATTCGCTGCTGATCGGCGACCAGTGCGGGGCGCACACCGTGCCCTACATCGAGTCCAAGAACGCCTCGGCCGTGTTCGAGCACGAGGCCACCACCTCGAAGATCTCCGAGGACCAGAAGTTCTACTGCCTGCAGCGCGGCCTCTCCGAGGAGGAGGCGACCGCGCTCATCGTCAACGGCTTCGTCCGGGACGTGCTGCAGCAGTTGCCGATGGAGTTCGCCGTCGAGGCCCAGAAGCTGATCTCGATCAGCCTCGAAGGCTCGGTGGGCTAGTCTCGCACGACGCTCCTCCCTCCCCCGTCCGCGGGGGAGGGAAACGACTTTCATCCTCCCCTGGACCTCATCCTGAGGCGCCCGCGTCAGCGGGCCTCGAAGGAGCGCTCCAGAAGGCCCTGCGATCCCCGGAAGCTTCCTTCGAGGCTGCTTTGCAGCACCTCGGGATGAGGTGGATGGGGGGATCGAAGGCGGAGGACATCCGCGATATCTAACGGGACTGACGACCTATGCTCGAAATCAAGAACCTCGTGGTGCAGATCGAGGACAACCGCATCCTCAACGGCCTCAACCTCACCGTGAAGGACGGCGAGGTCGCCGCGATCATGGGACCGAACGGCTCCGGCAAGTCGACGCTCTCCTACGTCATCGCCGGCAAGGAGGACTACGAGGTCCTCGACGGCGAGATCCTGCTCGATGGGCAGAACGTGCTGGAAATGGCCCCGGACGAGCGCGCGGCGGCGGGCGTGTTCCTGGCCTTCCAGTACCCGCTGGAGATCCCCGGCGTCGGCACCATGACCTTCCTGAAGGCGTGCCTGAACGCCCAGCGCAAGGCGCGGGGCGAGGCCGAATTGTCCACCCCGGACTTCATCCGGGCGGTGAACGGCGCCGCCGACAAGCTCGAGATCAACAAGGAGATGCTCAAGCGCGCCCTCAACGTCGGCTTCTCCGGCGGTGAGAAGAAGCGCATGGAGATCCTCCAGATGGCGCTGCTTCAGCCGAAGTTCTGCGTGCTGGACGAGACCGATTCCGGCCTCGACATCGATGCCCTGCGCATCGTCTCCGAGGGCGTGAACGCGCTGCGCGCCGAGGGGCGCTCGTTCCTCGTCATCACCCACTACCAGCGGCTCCTGAACCACATCGTGCCCGACGTGGTGCACGTGATGTCGAAGGGTCAGATCGTGCGGACCGGCGGCAAGGAGCTTGCGCTGGAGCTCGAGGCCTCCGGCTACGCCGAGTACCGCACCGGGGAGGCCGCGTGATGGCCGAGGTCACGAATCTGCGCACGGGGGCCGAGACCGGCCTGTCCGCCCTGTTCGAGGCGGGCCGCAAGAGCTTCGCCACCGAGGAGGCGATCGGCCGCGAGGAGGCGTTCAAGTTCTTCGAGGCCACCGGCCTGCCGAGCCGGCGGGTCGAGGCGTTCAAGTACACCGACCTGCGCGCCGCCATCGCCGAGGCCGCCCCTTCCGCCGAGGCCCCCTCGGCGGAGGCGGCCCGCAACGCGGTGGCCGCGGCCAAGGGCTTCGCCGAGGTCGAGGCAGCCCGGCTGACCTTCGTCAACGGGCACCTGATCCGGGCCCTGTCGGACCTCTCCGGCCTGCCCGAGGGCGTGGCGGTGACGCCGATCAACGACGCCATGGGCAAGGGCGACGTCCGCCTCAGGCGCCTCGCCCCCGTGCCCCAGGCGCGCGACAACGCGATCTATCAGCTCAACACCGCCTTCCTGGCGGACGGCGTGCTGATCAGCGTCGCCCCCGGTGCCAAGCCGGCGCTCCCCCTGCACCTGCGCTTCATCGGCACGGGCTCCGCGCCGTTCTCGACGGCGACGCGGGCGCTGGTCGACCTCGGGGAGGGGTCCGAGGTGACGATCGTGGAGAGCCACGAGGGGCCGGATGGGCTCACCTACCAGCCGAACGACGCCCTCGACGTCCACATCGGTAAGGGTGGCACCTTCCGGCACAGCCGCCTCAACATCGAGGGCAACGCCGCCGTGGCCCTCTCGACACTGAGCGTGCGCCTCGACGACGAAGCGAAACTGGAGACCGTCGCCGTGGTGACGGGGGCGGTGCTGTCGCGCCACCAAATCTTCCTGAACATCGCCGGCGAAAGCACCCATGTGGTCGTCAACGGCGCGTCGATGCTGCGCGACGGGCAGCTCGCCGACTCGACCCTACTCGCCGACCATGCGGCGGTGGGCGGGATCGGCCGCGAGCAGTTCAAGACGGTGATCGACGGTGACGCCACCGGCGTGTTTCAGGGCAAGATCATCGTCCGCCAGGCGGCGCAGCAGACTGACGGCAAGATGAAGTCCGACTGTCTCCTCCTCACCGACGAGGGGCAGATGATGAACAAGCCGGAGCTTGAGATCTTCGCCGACGACGTTGCCTGCGGCCACGGGGCCACCTGCGGCGCGCCGGACGACGACCTGTTGTTCTATCTGATGGCCCGCGGCCTGCCCCGCCCGGAGGCCCAGAGCCTGCTCGTCCAGGCGTTCCTGGGCGAGGCCATCGAGACGGTCACGCACGAGGGCGCCCGGGCGGCGCTGATCGGCGAGATCGAGGGATGGCTGAGGGCGCGGGGCTGACGCCCGGAGCCCTTCATCCCACCCTGGATCTCATCCCGAGGCGCGGCGTCAGCCGCCTCGAAGGAGGGATCCGGGAACCACCATGCTGGCGGGAGGCCTCCTTCGAGGCCTCCGCTTCGCTCCGGCACCTCTGGTTGAGGCGTGCGTCAGGGAGCGGCGAAGTTTTCGGAAGGTCGCGATCATGAACGCACCCGTCCTCACCCCGACCTACGACGTCACCGAGATTCGGAAGGAATTCCCGATCCTGGCGGAGAAGGTCTACGGCAAGCCGCTGGTCTACCTCGATAACGCGGCCTCCACGCAGAAGCCCCGCGCCGTCATCGACGCGATGGTCAACTGCATGCAGACCGGCTACGCCAACGTGCATCGCGGCCTGCACTACATGGCCAACGCGGCGACCGAGGGCTTCGAGGGGGCCCGCGAGACCACGCGGCAGTTCCTGAACGCCGCCTCGACGGATGAGATCATCTTCACCCGCAACGCCACCGAGGCCTACAACCTCGTGGCCTCGTCCATGGGCTGGGGCGGGCTGATCGGGGAGGGGGACGAGATCATCCTCTCGATCATGGAGCACCACTCCAACATCGTGCCGTGGCACTTCCTGCGCGAGCGCCGGGGCGCCGTCATCAAGTGGGCGCCGGTGGACGACGAGGGCAACTTCCTCCTCGACGAGTACGAAAAACTGTTCACCCCGCGCACCAAGATGGTGGCGATCACCCACATGTCGAACGTGCTCGGCACGGTGACGCCGGCGGCCGAGATCGTGCGCATCGCCCACGCCCACGGCGTGCCGGTGCTCCTCGACGGGGCCCAGAGCGCCGTCCACCAGCCGGTAGAAGTGCGGGCGCTCGATTGCGACTTCTTTGTCTTCACCGGCCACAAGGTCTACGGGCCCACCGGGATCGGCGTCCTCTACGGCAAGAAGGAATGGCTGGAGCGCCTGCCCCCCTACCAGGGCGGCGGCGAGATGATCCGCACCGTCAGCCAGGACGCCATCACCTACAACGACCCGCCGCACCGCTTCGAGGCGGGCACGCCCGCCATCATCGAGGCGGTGGGCCTGGGAGCCGCCCTCGAATTCATGATGACGCTAGGCCGCGACAAGATCGCGGCGCACGAGGCGTCGCTCACCGCCTACGCGCACGAGCGGCTCGGGGCGATGAACTCCGTGCGGATCATCGGCAATGCCAAGGGCAAGGGTGGCGTCGTCAGCTTCGAGATGAAGGGGGCCCATGCCCACGACATCGCCACGGTGATCGACCGCCAGGGCGTCGCCGTGCGGGCGGGCACCCATTGCGCCATGCCGCTGCTGACACGCTTCGGCACGACCTCCACCTGCCGCGCCTCGTTCGGGCTTTACAACACGGCGCCGGAGATCGATGCGCTTGTCGAGGCGCTGGCGAAGGCCGAAATGCTGTTCGCCTGAGTGTATGAGACCAACCGCGCCTTGGACGCGGCGAGGGAAGGGTTGAGACCGATGAGCACCGACGCCACCATCACCGGCGGCAACAACACGCCGGCCGTCGAGGGCGCCTCGGCGATCCCGCCGGCCGAGATGGACCGCCTCACCGACGAGATCGTCACGGCCCTCAAGTCGGTCTACGATCCCGAAATCCCGGCGGACATCTACGAACTCGGCCTGATCTACAAGGTCGACATCGACGACGACCGCAAGGTCGCCATCGACATGACCCTGACCGCCCCGGGCTGCCCCGTGGCCGGCGAGATGCCCGGTTGGGTGGAGAACGCCGTGTCGGCCGTGCCGGGCGTCCAGTCCTGCGCGGTGACGATGGTGTTCGATCCGCCGTGGGATCAGAGCCGGATGTCCGACGAGGCCCGCGTCGCCCTCGACATGTGGTAGGCGGCTCACGCCGTTAGGGTCCGGTTAACCATGGCCCGCCACGATCCGGGCTCGGTGCGAGCGGCGGGACGGCGTCATGGCTTTGGGATACGTGATCGCGTTGGCCCTGGAGGCGACGGGCCTCCTCGGCCTCGTCGTCGGCGCCCTGCGGCTGCGGACCGAGCGGCGCGCCCGGGCGGCGGAACTGCGAGGCCTGTTGTTGACGGGGCATGCGGCCATCGTGACCTCGACCGGAGGCCGCACCGGCGCGAACGCTCCGGCCCCCCGGCGGATCGTCGTACCCCCTCCGGCCACCCATCCGGCGCTCGATTCGCTTGCGGCACGCACCGCCCTGCACCGCGCCCTCGGTGTCTACACCCAGCCCGAGCGGTCGGCGGCGTGATCAGCGCAGGATAAGGTCGAGTCCGCTGCCGAATAGAACGACGGCGCTCAGGGTGAAGAGGAACTTCAAGTCTTCGAGACGGGAACTCATGGCGATCTCGGTGGCTGAGTGGATCTCTTGCACCGGGACCGGTGCGGGGCCGGATCGAGATCCGGTGAGGCATGTTCGCCCCCCGGGATGTGCCGCGTTAACGGATCCTTCGCGAGTCCTTTCATTCCACGAGCCGCACGGATCGACGGTTTCCATTCATCAACCTTGATGAAGTGTAAATTCTACCTCAGATTGCAACTTCGGTCTTAACCTTGTGCCCGACTCCGGCAACTTGCGCCGACCTGTCGTTGAGTGCGCGGAACATCCATAAGCATTCATCTTGCAGCCACGAAGTTTGGGGTACAACCCGAACCCATGCCGACGTGTTCGCACGCACAGCCCGACGCCGGACCATCATTCTTCTTTCCGATCCAAGTGATTCTTCTGAGTTGCATTCGGCGTCCCCTTGCACAACAGTGGGGCTGTGCTCGTGGCCATGCGCGGTGGGACGTATCGATGTCGAACGGACAACGTGAGCGGGCGGACATCCGATGAGTGACGCGGAAAGTCTCCTCCGCGCGCAGGACGGTGCCGAGCCCCTCGAACGGCACCGTCTGCTGAGCCAGATCGCGGTGGCCCTCGACCTTCCGGTCGCGGCCTTCACCGAGGACCGGTCGCCGGGCGAGACCGGCGCCGCCTCCAGCGCGGAATGCGCGGCCCTCCTCGACGCCTTCACCCGGATCCGGGATGCGCGGCTGCGGGCCTCCTGCCTGCGCCTGCTGCGGAGTTTCTCGCAGCCCTGACGGGCCGTTCGACGGGGCAGACGCCCTTCGATCGGGGAGATCGTTCCCCCGGGAGGTCGTCAGGGGCTAATTCCTTCCAGGTTCATCCCGCGTGTGCCCGCGCACGCGCCCTACGGTGAGCCCCAGGCCCGGCGGTGCTATAGGCCGGCCCCCGGCTCATTCCCCCCGCCAGATGCCCATCATCTCCATCGCGAACCTCTCGAAGACCTATGCCTCGGGGTTCAGCGCCCTGAAGGGCATCGACCTCGCCATCGAGCGGGGGGAGATCTTCGCCCTCCTCGGGCCCAACGGCGCGGGGAAATCGACCCTCATCAACATCGTCTGCGGCATCGTCACGCCGAGTTCCGGCACGGTGACGGTGGATGGCCACGACATCGCCGGGGATTACCGGTCGGCGCGCCGGTCGATCGGCCTCGTCCCGCAGGAACTGACCACCGACGCCTTCGAGACGGTGTGGAACACCGTCAGCTTTTCCCGTGGCCTGTTCGGGATGAAGCCCGATCCGGCGCATATCGAGCGGGTGCTGCGGGCACTGTCCCTGTGGGACAAGCGCGGCAACCGGCTGATGACCCTGTCCGGGGGCATGAAGCGGCGGGTGCTCATCGCCAAGGCCCTGTCGCACGAGCCCCGGGTGCTGTTCCTCGACGAGCCGACGGCGGGCGTCGATGTCGAGCTGCGGCAGGACATGTGGCGGCTCGTGCGCGAGCTGCGCGACCAGGGCGTCACCGTCATCCTCACCACCCACTACATCGAGGAGGCCGAGGAGATGGCCGACCGGATCGGCGTCATCCGGGGCGGGCAGATCATCCTGGTCGAGGAGAAGGCCGCGCTGATGCACCAGCTCGGGCGCAAACGGCTGATCCTCAACCTCCAGGCGCCGCTGGCCGCCGTGCCCGAGGACCTCGACGATTTCGGCTTGTCCCTGACCGGGGAGGGGCGGGAACTGGTCTACACCTACGACACCAAGGCGGAGCGCACCGGGATCACGGGGCTGCTCACCGCGCTGGCGGCGGCGGGCATCACCTTCAGCGACCTGCGCACCGAGCAGAGTTCGCTGGAGGACATCTTCGTCGGGCTGGTGAGCGGGGAGGCGGCGTGATGGGCGGCATGAATTGGCCCGCGATCCGGGCGATCTACCGGTTCGAGATGGGGCGCTTCTGGCGCACCGCCGGGCAGAGCATCCTGGCACCGGTCATCTCGACCACGCTGTATTTCGTGGTGTTCGGGGCAGCCATCGGCTCCCGGGTCTCGGCGGTGGACGGGGTGCCCTACGGCCTGTTCATCGTGCCCGGCCTCATCATGCTCTCGCTGCTCACACAGAGCATCGCTAACGCCTCGTTCGGGATCTATTTCCCGCGCTTCGCCGGCACGATCTACGAGATCCTGTCGGCGCCGATCTCGCCGACGGAGGTAGTGCTCGGCTATGTCGGGGCGGCGGCGTCGAAATCGATTCTGATCGGCCTGATCATCCTGGCGACCTCAGCCCTGTTCGTGCCCCTGCGGATCGACCACCCCCTCTGGATGATCGCCTTCCTGCTGCTGACGGCCACGACCTTCAGCCTGTTCGGCTTCGTCATCGGCCTGTGGGCGGACGGGTTCGAGAAGCTGCAACTCGTCCCGCTCCTCGTGGTGACGCCGCTGACCTTCCTCGGGGGCAGCTTCTACTCCGTGAGCATGCTGCCGCCGTTCTGGCACGCGGTGAGCCTCGCCAACCCGGTGGTCTACCTCATCAGCGGGTTCCGCTGGGCGTTCTTCGGCTCCGCCGACGTGAGCATCGGCGTGAGCCTCGCGATGACGGGCCTCTTCCTGCTGATCTGCATCGGGCTCGTGACGTACATCTTCCGCACGGGATACCGGCTGAAGAGCTGACGGCCCGGCCTACGGCTGCGCCGCCAGGAACGCCAGCACCCCCTCCCGGTGCGGGCGGGCGCCCACGGCGGTGGAGTGGTCCTTGCCGTCGAGGTTCAGCGCGCGGGCATCCGGCAGGAGCGCGGCGAGCCCCGGCCCCGAGCCGGCCACCGTGTCGAGGGTCCCCACCGAGACCAGCACCGGCACCTCGATCTGCGCGAGTTCGCCCCGGCTGAGGGTCTGGCGGGAGCCGCGCATGCAGGCGGCGAGCGCCCGCAGGTCGCTGCGGGTCTGCTCCGCGAAGGTGCGGAAGGCGGCGGCCGTCGGGTTGGCGGCGGGCGTGCCGGGGGGCGCCTCCAGGGCCTCGGAGATGCCCGTGGGCAGACCCCCGCCCTCCACGAGGTGCATCCCGAGCCCGCCGATCAGCGCCGAGCGGACCCGGGCGGCGTGGTCGAGGGCCACGTGGGCGGCGATGCGCGCGCCCATCGAGTAGCCCATCACATGGGCACGCGCGATCCCGAGGTGGTCGAGCAGGCGCACCGCGTCGGCGGCCATGATCTCGGAGGAGTAGGCCTGCGGATCGTAGAGCTTCTCGCTCTCGCCGTGGCCGCGGTTGTCGAGGGCGACGGTCCGGTAGCCCGCCTGCGAGAGGGTCCGCACCCACTGGGTGTTGACCCAGTTCACCGCGTGGTTCGACGCGAACCCGTGGATGAGGAGCACCGTGTCCCCCCGGCCGGAGGGCGCCGGCACGTCGAGATAGGCGATCCGCACGCCATCGGAATCGAAACTGTCCATCCGCGAACCCGTCCCTAAAAATCAGGCGACGGCTTACCGGCCCGGACCGGCACCGGCAACGCGCGCTTGCGACAAGGCGGCCCTGCTGGCATCACCCGCCGGCCATGAGCGATTCAAGCCCCTTCGGAACCTATGCCCCCGCCGGCCTCGTCGCCGCCATCACCCGGCGGACGACCCGCATCGGCACGGAGAACTGGTACGGCCGGCGCCTGGGGCTGTTCCTCCGGCGGATCGCGATCTCGCTGCTCCACGGCAAGCCCCTCGACGTCACCCGCTACGGCGCCCGGATGCGGCTGCACCCCTACAACAACAACTGCGAGAAGAAGGTGCTCTTCACCCCGCAGTTCTTCGATCCCCGGGAGCGGGCCCTGCTGAAGGAGCGGCTGCCGCAGGATTGCGTGTTCCTCGACATCGGCGCGAACATCGGCGCCTACGCCCTCTGCGTCGCCGCCTTCTCCGGGCCGCAGGCGCGGATCGTCGCCGTGGAGCCGCAACGGGACGTGTTCGAGCGCCTGACCTACAACATCGCTCAGAACGGGTTCCGCACGATCAAGGCGGTGTCCTGCGCCGTCGCGGACAAGGCGGGGGAGCTGACCCTGTTCATCGATCCGCGCAACCGGGGCGAATCGAGCCTGCGCATCGTCGGCACCAACGAGGGGGCGCAGGTGAGCGTCCCGGCGATCACCCTCCTCGACCTGTTGCACAACGAGGGGCTGACCCGCGTCGATGCCATCAAGCTCGATGTCGAGGGCGCCGAGGACCTGATCCTCGAACCGTTTTTGCGGGAGGCCCCCGAGGGTTTGCTCCCGCGCTTCCTCGTCGTCGAGAACGGCACCGGCCAGTGGCAGATCGACCTTCCGGCCCTCCTGGTGAAGCACGGATACCGGGCGCTGCCGCCATCGCGGATGAACCTGATGTTCGAACGGGGGTGAGGCCCCCGTCGCCGCTCAGGCCGGCGTGACGATCGGGATCTCCGTCTCGATCGTCACGCCCTCCGGCCCGACCCCGCAGCGATAGGCCCGCGCCTCGACGCCCCCTGCCCGGGCCTCGCGGAAGGCCCGGTCGAAGGCCGGATCGATGTCGCGCGCCACGTCGAACGCCTCCGCTTGCATCTGCACCACGATGACCACCAGCGCCCGGCCGCCCGCCGCCACCACCTCCGCGAGGTCACGCATGTGCCGGGCGCTGCGGGCGGCCTTGCAATCGGGAAACTCGGCGAGCCGCTCCCGCCGCAGCAGGTGGCAGTTCTTCACTTCCACATGGCACGGCCCCGCCGGCCCGTCGGCCACGAAGTCGACCCGGCTCGCGGTCGCGTAGCGCACCTCCGGCCGCAGGGTCTCGTAGCCGGCGAGCGGGGCGATCAGTCCCGCCCGGAAGGCCTCGGCCACGAGGGCGTTCGGCCGGAGCGTGTTCACCCCCACCCATTGCGGTCCGCCGGGCAGGTCGGCCTCCACCAGCTCCCAGGTGAGGGGCAGCTTGCGCGTCGGGCTGTTCGACCGGGACATCAGCACCCGGCTGCCGGGGGTCAGCAGGCCCATCATCGCCCCGGGGTTGGGGCAGTGAACCGTCACGACACCATCCCCGGTCTCGACATCGGCGAGGAAGCGCTTGTAGCGCCGCAGCAGCCGCCCCTCCGTGAGGGGCGAGGGCCATTGCATGGGGATGCTCCGGGTCGGACGACAGAATACACCGTGGCGGCCAAGCCGCCGCGCGCTATCTGCACTGGAACTCCAGCCGACGACAGGTCCGATGAGCGCCACCCCCGACACAGTGTCCGCCGCGATCCTCGTCATCGGCGACGAGATCCTCTCGGGGCGGACGAAGGACAAGAACATCGGCACCATCGCCGACTACCTCACCGCCGCCGGCATCGACCTGCGGGAGGTCCGCATCGTCCCGGACGAGGCTGCGATGATCGTCGAGGCCATCAACGCCCTGCGAGCCCGCTACACCTACCTGTTCACCACCGGCGGCATCGGCCCGACCCATGACGACATCACCGCCGACTGCGTGGCCGAGGCCTTCGGCATCGGCATCGACGTGGACGAGCGCGCCAGGGCCATGCTGCTGGAGCGGATCAAGCCCGAGGACCTGAACGAGGCGCGGCTGCGCATGGCGCGCATCCCCTTCGGCGCCGACCTGATCCCCAATTCGATCTCGAAGGCCCCCGGCTTCCGGATCGGCAACGTGATCGTCATGGCGGGCGTGCCGGCAATCATGCAGGCCATGCTCGACGCCGTGGGGCCGACCCTGACCGGGGGCGCGGCGATGCAATCCGTCACCGTCGAGGCCCACGGCATCCCGGAGGGCACCTATGCCGGCGAACTCGGGGCGATCGCCAAGCGGCACGGGGCGGTCTCGATCGGGTCCTATCCGATGATGACGCCGGAGGGGTTCCGCAACCGGATCGTTGCCCGCGCCCGGGATGACGGATCCCTCGCCGCCGCGGTCGCCGAGATCGAGGCTTTGGTGGCGCGCCTCTCGGACTGACGCCGGCCCGACGGCGAGGAGAGCGAGGCGGATGGTGGATCGCGACAAGTCGAAGAAGATGGCGAAGCGGGACGAGTTGGAGGCGACGGTCTCCGAGATCGCCCGCCCCGACGCCTACGTCCTCCATGAGGTGATCCGCCATAACGGCGACGCGGAGCTGCGCCGGCACGGGGGCGCCCTGTTCCTCTCGGCCTTCGCGGCGGGCTTGAGCATCGCCCTGTCGCTGATCGTTCCCGGTGTGCTCAAGTCGCACCTGCCCGAGACGGATTGGACCAAGGTCATCACGTCGATGGGCTACGCCGTCGGCTTCCTCGTGGTGGTGCTCGGCCGGCAGCAGCTCTTCACCGAGAACACCATCACGCCGATCCTGCCTTTGCTGCACGACCGCTCGGTGAAGACCACGTGGCGGGTGATACGCCTGTGGGCCATCGTCCTGGGCGGCAACATCCTCGGGACGCTCGCGATCGCCCTGCTCATCGCCCATGCCGGCGCCTTCGAACCCTCGGTCCAGAAGGCCTTCGCCGAGATCAGCCACGACGCCATCGCCCACGACTTCGCGGCGACGTTCGTGAAGGCCGTCTTCGCCGGCTGGATGATCGCCCTGATGGTGTGGTTCCTGCCCGCGACGGGCAACGCCGCCTCCTTCATCATCATGTTGATGACGTGGCTGGTCTCGCTGTGCGGCCTGGCCCACGTGGTGGCGGGCTCGGTGGAGGCCTTCTACCTCGTCGTCACCGGCGCGGCGTCGCTCGGCGAGTACGGCGGCAAGTTCTTCCTGCCGACGCTGCTCGGCAACGTCTTCGGCGGCACGACCCTGGTGGCCGTCCTGAATTACGGGCAGGTCGCCCCCGAGGTGGAGGAGACGCGGGAGATCGAGGAAGCACCCGAGGCCTGATCCGGCCGGGTGTCGCCCCGGATCCCTAATCCAGTCGAACCGGGGGGCTGACCACCCGGTCGAGCTCGTCCGCCAGCCATGTCGCCAGGGCGAGGCCGGGGCCGAACAGCCCGAACTGGTGCTGGCGATAGAGCATATCGTGCATCAGACGGGCCGAGAGCCCGTTGAGCTTGCCGCCCCCGAACGTGTAGCGCCCGAGGGTTCCCCAACCGTTGAAATCCGCCAGGGAGACGATGGCGCCACGCTCCTTGTAGTGGAACGGGGGGAGGGCGCTCTGGACGCCGCCCTTCGCCAGCGCCCCCCGCAATGCCCCCACGAGATGCTGCGCCTCCTGATGCGCCGCCTGCGCCGTGGCCGGGACGGACCGCCCGCTTCGGGGATCGGTGAGGCTGGCGCAATCCCCGAGCGCGAGGATCGCCGGATCGCGGGTCGTGCGCAGGTCCGGCCCCACGACGAGGCCGCCGGTCCGTGACCGCTCCAACCCCTCGATCGCCCCGAGGACGTCCGGGGCCTTCACCCCGGCGGCCCAGACCCTGAGCGTGGCATCGATCCGGCCTCCATCCTTCAGAGCGAAGCCCGCCTCGTCCGCCGCCGAGACCGTCGCGCCGACGCGCACCTCCACCCCGAGCCCGGCCAGGGTCCGCGCCGCCGCCGCCGAGACCTTCTCCGGGAAGGCCGGCAGCAGGCGTGGCCCGCTCTCGATGAGGGTCAGGCGCAGACGAGCGGGCAGATCGGGGGAGCCGTACCGGGCGGTGATGTCGATGGCGTGCTTCACCTCCGCCGCCAGCTCCACGCCGGTGGCGCCGCCGCCGACGATGGCCACCGACAGGCCGTCCCGGTCGCGCAGGGCCCGGAGGAGATGCCGCCGCAGGCTGGCGTGGAACCCCTCCGCCTCGGTCAGGTCATCGATGGTAAGGCAATGCTCGGCCACGCCGGGGGTGCCGAAATCGTTGGCCCGGCTGCCGATGGCCAGGATCAGCAGATCGTAGGCGAGGTCGGCGGGGGGGTGGTCCTCGGCCTCCTCCACCACGAGGGCGATCCGCTTGGCCCCTCGATCGACGGAAACGAGCGTGCCGGGCTGGAAGCGGAAGTCGTTGCGCTTGGCCTGCGCGAAGTAGTCGACCTTCTGCCGGTCCGGCCGGGCGGTTCCGGCGGCGAAGGTGTGAAGCATCGGCTTCCACACATGGGACAGGCTGCGGTCGGCCAGGACGACGTCCGCCCGTCCGTCCCGCCCGAGGCCGGTCGCGACCTCGATACCCGCCACGCCGCCGCCCACCACGACGATCCGCGCCTTGTCCGCCATGATGCCTCCCGCTCCGCTTCCGCCAACTCGGGAAGCACGGCACCGTTCACGGAGCGGGACAGAAAACGAAAAAGCCGCCCAAGGGAGCGGCTTCTTCAATCAAGGGATCCCAAAGGACAAGTCCTTTGGTGGGGTCCAGGGGCAAGGCCCCTGAAAATTTGCACCCAGGAAACTTGCCCCCTGGATCCCGCTGAGCTCCGCCCAACACCCGCCGGAGGGCTCGCCCTCCGGACGCCCTTCGTTCAAGCGCGGAGGCGTGTGCGGATTTCGCCGAGGCTCGACCGGATCAGCCCCTGGGCGGCATCGCCCTGGAGACGCTCCTTCAGGATCGTCTCCGAGACGCGCACGGCGGCTTCCGCGGCGGCGGCGCGGACCTGGGCTTCCGCCTGGGCCTCGGCCTGGGCGATCTTGGTCTCGGCGGCCTTGGTGCGGCGGGCGAGGAACTCGTCCAGCTTGCGGTGGCCCTCGTCGGCGGCGCGCTGCGCCTCCTCGCGGGCGCTGGAGACGATGGACTGAGCCTCCCGCTCCGCCTCGACCTGACGGCGCTTGTAATCGGCCAGCACGGCGGCGGCCTCCTCACGCAGGCGCTTGGCCTCGTCGAGTTCATGGCGGATGCGCGTCGCACGGCCATCGAGGCCCTTGGTCATCGTCGTGAAGGCACCGGCCTTCCAGGCGATGGCCATGAAGATGACGAACGCGACGGCGACCCAGAATTCAGCTTCGAGCAGCATGGCGGTCTTCCGTCAGTGGGCGGCGGTGGCGTCGAGCGCCCGGTTAAGGCTCGCCGGGTCGGGGACCTGGCCGGTCAGCCGCTCGACGATCGCGGAGGCGGTCTCGCCGGCGATGGCGCGGACGTTGCCCATGGCCACCTCGGTGCGGCTGCGGATCGTCGCCTCGGAGGCGGCGAGCTTGGCGTTGAGATCGCCTTCGAGGGCCTTACGCTTGGCCTCGGCCTCGGCGTTCAGCTCGTTGCGGGTGGCCTGGGCGATGTCGCGGGCCTTGTTCTGGGCGTCGCGCAGGGAGGTCTCGTAGGCGACGCCGGCGGCGTCGGCCTCGGTCTTCATCGCCTGCGCCTTGTCGAGATCGGTGCGCAGCCGCTCGGCGCGGTCATGCAGGATGCCCCGGATGCGCGGCAGGGCAACCTTGTCCATGAGGTAGTAGAGCAGGCCGAACGCCAGGGCGAGCCAGACGAGCTGGGCCAGGAAGCCCGAGGTCTCGAAGGGCGGGAAGGCGCCGGAATGCGCTTCCGTGTGCTCGACATGGCCCGGCACGACCTGCGTGTCGGCGCCAGGGGGCGGCGTCGTGAGGGAGTTCGGCTGCGCCATGGAACCGGTCCGGTAAACACCGTCTGGAGGGCGTCGCTACGACGCCGGAAGGGGAGGGCGCCCGCTTGGCGGACGCATCCCGGTCGATGCGGCGCCCCGGGGCGCCGCCTGGACCGGGGCCAGCGATGGCCCCGGTCCGTGGCCGATCAGACGGCGAAGAGCAGCAGCAGGGCGATCAGCAGCGAGAAGATGCCGAGCGCCTCGGTGAGGGCGAAGCCCAGGAGGAGGGTGGCGCGCTGGCCGTCAGCGGCCGACGGGTTGCGAAGGGCACCGGCGAGGAACTGACCGAACAGGTTGCCGAGGCCGATGCCCGCGCCCGCCATGCCGAGGCAAGCGAGGCCGGCGCCGATGTACTTCGCAGCGACGGGATCCATGATAACTCCTGAGATCTTTCTCGAGAAACGTGCGCAGCACTCGCCGCGGGGAAGGCCGGCCGGTCAGTGATCAGTGGCCGGGGTGAAGGGCGTCGTTAAGGTAGATCGCCGTGAGCGTCGCGAAGACGTAGGCCTGAAGGGCCGCCACGAGGAATTCGAGAGCGGTCAGGGCGATCGTCAGGAACAGCGGCAGGGGCGATAGCACGCTCCAGGCCCCGGCGAGAAGAAGCTGGACCACGAAGAAGGCAAAGATCTTCATCGCGATGTGGCCCGCCAGCATGTTGGCGAACAGACGCACGGACAGGCTGATCGGGCGCGAGATGAACGAGATCACCTCGATCGGTACCAGGATCGCCAGCAGCACCTTCGGCACGCCCGACGGGACGAACAGGCCGAAGAAGTGGGTGCCGTGCTTGTACACGCCGTAGCCCACCACCACGCTGATCACCAGGGCGGCGAGGCCGAAAGTGATGATGAGGTGGCTCGTCACCGCGAAGGCGTAGGGGATCATGCCGAACAGGTTCAGGATCAGCACGAACATGAATAGCGAGAACACCAGCGGCATGAAGCGCTTGCCGCCGTCGCCGGTGGCCTGGTGCAACGTGTCGTCGATGAATTCGTAGAAGATCTCGGCCAGCGACTGCATCCGCCCCGGCACGATCGACCGCGACGAGGTCGCGACGATGGTGATGAGCGCGGCGACGCCCACGGCGGCGAACATGTACAGGGCCGACTGGGTGAAGGCGAGCTGCTGATGGCCGATATGGCCGAGCGGCACCAGCGACTTCAGTTCAAACTGGTGAATCGGGTCAATCGTGACCGCCATGCCCGCTCCCGCCCTTCTTGTCTCTCCGGTGCCGCGAAGGCACCCGCCCCGTCAGGTGGGGCCGTCTTTCGGATCGGCCGGGCCGCGCCCGCTCGGGCGCTGTCCGGCGAACCCGGAGGCCCGCATTACGTTGTAGAAGCCCGCCACGCACCCAAGAAGCAGGAGGACGATCATTCCCCAGGGCTTCGTCCCCAGGAGATGATCGGCGATCCAACCGAGGATGCCCCCCGCGATCACGCCGGCGACGAACTCCGTGGAGAGCGTCATCGCCTGCCCGAGCGGGGTGCGGCCGGTGTCCCGAGAACGCGCAGACGTGTCGGGAGCAGCCGGCGGCCGCTTCCGTTCGATCTGCGCTTCGAGACGCCTGAGCCTCGCGGAGAGGTCGCCCTCCGGCGGCTTGCCGGCATTCCCGTTTCCGTCCCTCGCGTCGTCGCCGTTCACGGCTCAAACCCTCGGGATGAGTGGGTCCGGGATGTGCTGGAAGCCCCCTTCAAGCGGGGCGCACCATAGTTTCGCCCACCTTGGGTGTCAAGGCGGTGCGCCATTGCCACAACTCATTGTTTTCGTTATCATTTCAAGCGTTCGGACACGTGTTCCGGCTCGACGATTTCGCCCCGGTCCGACTACCGAGGAACGCTCAGGCTCCGATGATCGGCTTGATCACCTTCTCCATCGCCTCGAGGGTCATCTCGCCGGTGTAGCGCGTGCCGTTGATGAAGAACGTCGGGGTCGAGTCGACCTTAAACACGTCGAGGCCGCGCTGCTTCACGGCATTGACGCCCGCGTAGATCTTTTCATCCTTCAGGCAGGCTTCGAACTTCTCCTTCGTGTAGCCGGCCTGCTTGAGCATCTGCTCCAGGTTGTCGACGGGCTTCTGGGTGAAGGCCCAGCCCGCCTGCTGATCGAACAGCAGGTCGGTGACCGGATAGTACATCTTGTCGCCCTCGCAGCGGGCCAGCATGAAACCTGCGGTGGCCAGCGGATCGAGGGGGAACTCCCGGAGGGTGAAGCGGACCTTGCCCGTATCGATGTAGCGCTTGCGCAGTTCCGGCCACGTCTCCTTGTGGAAGCGGGCGCAGTGCGAGCAGGTCATCGAGGCGTATTCGATGATGGTGCATTTGGCGTCGGCCGGGCCGAGCCAGACGTCTCCGAGGGGCCCCGGCTGCATCAGGGCCGCCGTGTCGACCGCGTTATCGGCCGCCTGGGCGAAGGCCCGCGTCGCGGACCCCGGCAGGGCGAGTCCGGCGGCGGCGAGGCCGGTGAGTTTCAAGGCGTCGCGTCGGGTGGTCATGGCTGGAATGCCTCCGCCGGTTGGGCGTTTTCGTGCCTGCAACCGGGTATCCGCAGACGGAATCACTGGCAAGACGGCTCACCGCCTCGGCTTCGCCGCACCGGGCGTGGCCACGGCGGCGACGCCCAGGCGGTCGAGGGCAGCGCGGAGGTTGTCGTCTTCGATGGTCGAGACCGCCAGGGCGACCTCGCCCCGCCGGGCGGGATCGACCCCCCGGGCGCCGCTGCCGGCCGAGCGTTCGCCGACCCGATCCTGCTTGAGCACGATCTTGCCGACGCAGGCCCAACCGTAATGGGCGTTGATGCGCTGGATCACCACCGGGGCGAGGTGCTGCAACTCGATGGCGAACACGCCCTCCACCCGCACGATCAGCGTGCCGGATTCCGGGCCGCCGCCCTCCTCGGGGGACCGCCGGCGGCGGGGCCATTCAAGCTTGGCCGGGCGGCAATAGCGGGCGAGCCGCTCGCCGACGATCTCCGGCCATGCGGCGAGGATATCGGTGGAGGCGAAGCCCTGGGCGGCGAAGGCCGGGCCGATGCAGGCGTCGATGAGGTCCGCCAGGGGTTTCGGTCGTGCCATGGTCCCGTTCCGCCCCGGTCCTGTGGAGATCGCCCGCGCCGGGCCGGTGAAAACCTGCTCCCGCCGGGGCGAAAAACCGGTTAAGGCGGCGCCCATGGTAGCGCCCGCGGCGTCACACTCAAAGCCGGCCCCCGGACCGGCTCCCCAGCCGGACGCGGCCGATCTTCTGGTCTGGTACGACCGTCACCGCCGTGTCCTGCCCTGGCGGGCCCTGCCCGGCGTGGCGCCGGATCCCTACCGGGTCTGGCTCTCCGAGATCATGCTCCAGCAGACCACCGTCACGGCGGTGAAGCCGTATTTCGCCAAGTTCCTCGAGCGCTTCCCCGATGTCGCCGCCCTGGCCGCCGCGCCGGAGGAGGCGGTGATGGCGGCCTGGGCCGGGCTCGGCTACTATTCGCGGGCGCGCAACCTCCATGCCTGCGCCAAGGCCGTCGTGGCGGCGGGTTGTTTCCCCGATACGGTGGACGGCCTGCGCAAGCTCCCCGGCATCGGCGCCTACACGGCGGGCGCCATCGCGGCGATCGCCTTCGACCGGCCGGCGGCGGCGGTGGACGGCAATGTGGAGCGAGTGGTCTCCCGCCTCTTCGCGGTGGAGGAGCCCCTCCCGGGCGCCCGCCCCGCCCTGCGCCGCCTCGCCGAGACCCTGGTGCCGCAGGAGCGGCCGGGGGATTTCGCGCAGGCCGTGATGGATCTCGGGGCGACCCTGTGTACGCCCAAGCGCCCCGCCTGCGCCCTGTGCCCATGGATGCAGCCGTGCCTGTCCCGGCGGGAGGGCACGCAGGACACCTTCCCGCGCAAGCTCAAGCGGGAGGCGGGAGCCCTGCGCCGGGGTGCCGCCTTCGTGGTGCAGCGGGCCGGCGATGGGGCGATCCTTCTGCGGACCCGGCCGCCGAGCGGTCTGCTGGGCGCCATGGCGGAACCGCCGACGAGCGAGTGGCGGCCGGATTACGAGCCGGCCCAGGCGCTCCTCGACGCCCCCCTCGACGCTCGCTGGAAGCGCCTGCCGGGGATCGTCCGGCACGTCTTCACGCATTTCCCACTGGAGTTGACGGTCTTCATGGCCAGGGTCGCGGGGGAGACGCCCGCCCCGGAGGGCATGCGCTTCACCCTGCCCGCCCACATGGGCGAGGAGCCCCTGCCGGGGGCGATGAGGAAGGTGCTGGCCCACGCCCTGGAGCAGAAGCTCGCCGTGCCGGCCCCGCCCCCGCCCCCGCCCGAACCGGACCTCGCGACACCGCCCCCGCCGGAACCGCCGGTCCGCCGGGCGCCCCTGCCGAAGGTCCTCTCACGCCGTCCGAGTTCGGCGGCGCCCCTGCGGAAAAAGTAGGAGGATCCCAAAGGACGAGTCCTTTGGCGGGTGCAGGGCAGGGCCCTGCCAGAAGCCAAGGCTTCGCCCCTGGACCCCACCAGAGGGCTCAGCCCTCTGGACACCTTGTCTCAAGCGCCGCCCATGCCGGCGCGGATCTCGCTGCGGAAGGCATCGATGGAGATGCGGCCGCCGTTGCGCTCGGCGCACCAGAAGGTCCAGCCGTTGCACGCCGGCAGCCCCTGCATGAGGGCGCCGATCTTATGGATGGAGCCGACCACCAGGCCGTTGTCGAGCTGCCCGTCCGGGCGGACGGTGGCCTGGAAGCGCCCCCGCTCGTCGGTCAGCGTCTCGCCGGCCCGGACCAGCCCCGCCTCGATCACCGAGAGGAACGGCACCCGGGGCTCGGCCCGCTTCGTCGGCGCCACGAGGAGGGCGGCCTGCGAGAGGGTCTCGACCCCCGCGATCCGCGCCCGCGCGGCCGCGGCGTAGCCGGGATCGCGCTCGATGCCGATGAAGCGGCGGCCGAGGCGCTTGGCCACGGCGCCGGTGGTGCCGGTGCCGAAGAACGGGTCGAGCACCACGTCGCCGGGGTTGGTGGCGGCGAGCAGGGTCCGGGCGAGCAGGGCCTCGGGCTTCTGCGTCGGATGGACCTTGCGGCCGTCCTCGTCCTTCAGACGCTCGTCCCCCGTGCAGAGGGGGATGAACCAGTCGGAGCGCATCTGGAGGTCTTCGTTGCCCCCCTTCAGCGCGTCGTAATGGAAGGTATAGCCCTTCGAGTCCGCCGAGCGGGACGCCCAGATCAGGGTCTCGTGGGCATTGGTGAAGCGCTTGCCGCGAAAGTTCGGCATCGGGTTGGCCTTGCGCCAGACGATGTCGTTCAGGATCCAGTAACCCAGATCCTGGAGCGCGCTCCCCACCCGGAAAATATTATGGTACGACCCGATCACCCAGAGGGTCGCGTTCGGCTTCATGATCCGCCGGGCGGCGGCGAGCCACTCGCGGGTGAAGGCGTCGTAGGCGGGAAAGCTCGCGAACTTGTCCCAGTCGTCGTCGACCGCGTCGACGCGACTCTGGTCGGGACGGAGCAATCCGGTCTCGCCGAGCTGAAGGTTGTAGGGCGGGTCCGCGAAGATGCAGTCGACGCTGGACGCCGGAAGGGCGTTCATCGCGGCGATGCAGTCCCCGACGAGCACCGTGTCGAGCGGAAGGCTCGTGGATCGTAAGGGCGACGGTTGGGCCAAGTGACCCATCCGTGGCGCCGACGCGGGCCGCCCGGCACGCGAGACCTGTTTCCGGGCGAGGGCGTCGGCTGCCACGGTACGCTGGGAAGCCATGAAACACACCGGTTACGCGACTGACCGGCGGACCATGCGTCGGCTAGGGTAAAGGCCGGGTTCAGGCCTTTTGCGCCCGCGCGTCCCGTTCTGACCCGGCCCCCCGCCGCGCCGCTTCCCGCGCCTCCACTCCCCCGACCGCGAGTCCGGCGCACGAGCGTGGAATCGGCGGTGCGGGGAACTCCGCTCCCGCCCCTCGAACTTGGCCGTAGGCCGCCGACTGAGCGTGACGCTGCGTTTCGCTGAACGCAGGGCTAGGACAAATGTCGTATCGGCGCCGTCCAACGCGCCTATCCCGTAAAGCTTCCGCAATACATCAGCGGGAGTTTGACCAAGATCAAACTATTTGAGCGGCAACAACCCCTCAACAGTCCCCCATGTAATCGGCAAGTCCAGAACAAATATGACGAAATTATGACCAGATAGACTATCGAATGCCCGCCTTATTGCAGCCCGTTTCCGCGACGACTGGCGCCGCCCCGCTAACAACAAGGGAATGCGCGGAACAATGAAGGTTGGTTTCGGTAAGTTCGTCCTGGTCCTTGGAACCCTGGCTGCCACCTGCGGCGCCGTCGCGCCGGCCGCCGCCCAGAGCGGCGCGGCCTCCTGGTACGGGAGCGGACATCGGACGGCGAACGGCGAGCGGTTCAACCCGAACGGCATGACGGCGGCCCACCGCACGCTCCCCTTCGGCACGCGGGTCCGGGTGGAGAACCGCCGCACCGGCCGCTCGGTCGTCGTCCGCATCAACGATCGCGGCCCCTTCGTCCACGGGCGCATCATCGATCTGTCCCGTGGGTCGGCCCGGGCGCTCGGCATGGGCGGGACGAGCTACGTCTCCCTGCAGGTCGTGCGGTAGGCCGCCATCGGTCGGGCGGGTGGGGAGGGGGCGCCGATCCGGGCACGCCCCCTCGAACGCCCGGACGTGGCCCTCAGCCGGCGACGGGGTCGGCCGACCCGTCGTCGCGCAGGCGGCGCAGCTTGGCGACCTTGGGCCGCCGGGTGCGGAACTGCCCCCGCTCGACGGCCACGAACACCATGATCGCGAGGGCGAGGGTGGCGAGCCACCAGACGGTGGTGAGGCCCACGCCGAGGCACGCCACGGTGAAGGCGCTGGCGAAGCACGCCATCGCCCCGGGCACGAGGGCCGGCGCGTCGTCCCCGGCCCGGCGGATCGCGACGAACAGGGCGAAGGCCGCCGCGAAGGCCCCCACGATGCCGAGCTCGTACCAGAACTCGAACAGGGCGGTGGTGGGGGCATTGACCGGCACGAGGCCGACCAGGCGACCGCGCAGGGCGGTCTCGAAGCCGTGCCCGGTCACGAGGCGCACCGGCTCGCTGGTCACGACCCGCTGCCAGCTCTTGAGCGACAGGGCGGCGGGGCTGAGCGCCCCGAAGGCGGCCGCCGTTAGGGGCCGGGCCAGGAAGGGCAGGAGAGGCGCGGCGGCGAGCAGGCCCGCGCAGATCCAGGCGGTGAGCGCCGTGCCGAGCTTGGGTCGGAAGGACGTGAGGGCGAAGGCGACGGCGCCGGTGGCCAGGGCCGCGATCTGCGTGGCGTCCGGCTGCACCGTCAGCGCCACGGCCACGAGGAGGGCTACGACCGTGGCCTCCCGGTCGCGATGACGGGAGCGCAGCCAGCCGACCGCCGGCCAGACCAGCAGGATGAGCAGCACGAGCCCCCGGTCCAGGGCGCCGTCATCCTCCGCCCCGGGGGCGATATGGGCGCCGAACACCCCGAGGATGATCGCGACGATGGCACCGGCCGTGATGCCCAGGGGCAACAGGTAGAGGTTCGCCGAGCGCATCCGGTCCGGCAGGACGAGGTAGGCCGCCAGGGCGAGCAGGATCGTCGCGACGAGGTTGGCGAGCCGCTCGTTGGCGGGGCCGAGGAACGGGGTCCAGGCCAGCGACAGGGCGGACCAGAAGACCACCAGCATCCCGGCGAGGAAGGCCGGCGCCGTGAGCAGCCGGCGCAGGGCCAGCGCCACCGGCCTCTGCCGCCTGTCGATCGCCCCGGCGATGATCAGCAGCACGACCGCGATGGGCGCGAGGATCACCGCCGCCCGGCGGGCCACCTGCGCCAGCACGGGCAGGATCACGAAGAGGCCGAAGAAGCCGACGCGCCGCAGCAGGGCCGCGGCATCGAGGGCGGGATCGATCGTGCGGGTCGACGCGCGTGGCATGGGGCGCCCTTTCCGTTCCGGAGCGAGCGGAACTTGGCTCGATAAGCAAGCCTCGGGCGCACTGCTGTAGACGCACGGCAACACCCGGCCGTCGCTCTCATTCACAGTTCGGCCCGCGGGCGACGCCGTCCGTGGGCTTTCAGGCCGTCAGACGACGGTCGCGGGCCGTCGCGCCCGCCGGCGGGCGGCGTGGAGGCCCAGGTCCGAGACGACGCGAAGGCCGCCCCAGGTGGCGAGGAAACCGAGGAGGCCGGCGGTCAGCCCGTCGGCGGTCGTGGGCACCGCCGGCCGGTACTCGCGCAGCGTCGCGTCGGCGATGGTCCGGTCCGGGTCGCGAATCACCGCGACCGTCCGCCCGAGGGGGCTCGTGGCCTCGTGGAGCGCCTGCTGCTGGGCCGAGAGCTGGGCGAGGCGGGCGATGTCGGCCTGGACGGCCTCGCCCCGCCGGGCCACCAGCCCGTCGGGATTCGTTTTAAGGCGCTCGACGGCCCCGTCGCGGGTGGTTCCGTTCGCCTGGGCGTCGGCCTCGAGGGTCGCGATCTGGCGGCGCAGTTCGTCCGCCGCCCCGCCAAGGCGCTGCGCGTATTGCTGCGCGAATTCAGGTGCCTGCGCCGCCACCGCCCCTCCGAGGAGGCCGAGGGCGAGGCCCAGGGTACGCAGGATGCGGAACACGTGCGGCCTCTCCCGTGGTCGATATCAGCAGAAGAGCATGCCGGAACCACGGGTTCCAGTCGTGCCGGGAACGGCCCGGTCGCGGGCGGCGCGGGCCTGACCCCCTTTTAGTCCCCCGCCACGCGGGGTGGGGGTGTCACAGCAGGATCAGGATTGTCGCGAGGATCAGGAAGACGGCCAGCCCCGCCCCCAGAACGATCCGACCCACGCCGGGATCGTCCTCGTCCATGGTAGCGGCGACGCCCGGCCCTTGCTCCGGCCGCCGGTCGTTCCCCCCGGTCCGTCGCTCCCCGTCGGCCGGCACGGTCGCGCGCGGCACGGTGGGCTCGGGGCTCGCCAGCACCAGCCTCGGCGCGACGTCGGACTCGGCGCGGGGGCCGAGGGCGTCGGGCTCGACGCTCACCCCCGCCGCCTCCAGTTCCAGCATCACGAGGACGAGGGCATCGACATCGAGCGCATCGACGGGGAGGGCGGCCTGAAGTTCGGCCGCGGTGATTTCGCCGCGCTCCCGCCCCAGGGCGATCAGCCTGTCGAGGGTCGCGCGGTCGATCGTGACAGCCATGGCAGCCCGTTCAAACGTATCCTGTCCCCGGGAAGGATAGAGCGCCGCGTGCCGTTCTCCCCCTCCATCCCGGATTCCGGGCTCCCCGCCGGGGGGTGGATACGAAAGGCCGCAGGGCATGGAGGGTGGCGCGTCCGCCCGCGTGCCGCGACCCTCCCCGGCATGGGCGTCCCGGCGGAACCGACCCTTCCACCCCCCGGTGATCCGCGTGAGACGAGGCGAGGGAGCCGCATGGCCGCGAGGACAGCGAGGACCGGCGGGGTGAGCATCGTCGGGTTCGATTCCGCCTGGACGGACAGCCGGACCGCCCCCGGCGCCCTGAGCATCATCCGGATCGGTGGGGATGGCCGGCGAACCTTCGAGCCCCCCGCCCTGGTCTCGTTCGATCAGGCGCTCGCGGTGATCGAGGCCGAGACCGCGCCGCTGCGCCTCGTGGCCCTCGACCAGCCGACGGTCGTGCCCAACGCCACCGGGATGCGCGCCGTGGACCGCGTCGCGGCCTCGGTCGTCTCATGGCTCGGCGGGGGCGTGCAGCCGGCCAACCGCGCCAAGATCGGGATGTTCGACGATGCCGCCCCCCTCTGGCGCTTCAAGGCGCGCCTCGGCGCCGCCGAGGACCCCGAGGCGTCCCGCGCGGCGACGGCGGGGCTGTTCCTGATGGAGGTGTTCCCGGCGCTGGCCCTGGCCTCCCTCGATCCGTCGTTCTGCGGACGGCGGCTCGGCCCGCGCTACAACCCCGCCCGGCGCAAGACCTTCACCCTCGCCGGCTGGCACGGGGTGGTCGGGACGGTGCGACGCCTCGGGGAGCGGGAGGCCGTGGAGGGTCTCGTCGCCTGGGCGGACGACCTCGCCCGGGTCCCTGCCCCCCGCAAGGCCGACCAGGACCGACTCGATGCGATCCTCTGCGCCCTGATCGGTCTCCACTGGCTCACCGCGCCCCGGGACGCCTCGGTCATGATCGGAGACCGCGTGCTGGGCTACATGATCACGCCGGCCAACCCCGAGGTGAGGGCGCGGCTCGCCAGCGCCGCGCTGGTCTGCGGGGTGCCCGTCGACGGCGACCGTGACCGGCAGCCCGCCTAGCGCATCGATCCAGACGGACAAGGGCCCAGCCACGCGGTCGAGCCAGGGATAGTCGAACAGAACGACCGTCTCGCCATTGGACTGAAACGTTCGATCCGCCGGCGGCTTAGGCGCCGGCACAGGGCAGGCGCCGGACCACCCCGGTTCACAATGCGCGTGGGAAACAGCCGGTCCCTGCCTCGAAGGGTGTTCGCCCGCCAGGGGCCCCGGTCCGTGAGACATCCCGCGACGCCGATCCTCCGACGGGTGGCCGGACCCCATTCCCGATCCATCCGGGGCGAGCGCTTCTGCGAGCGGCACCCGCCCCGTGCATCGGGGCCTTTGTCGGCCCATGCCTACGCGAGACCCCGCCGTACCGCCGTCGCCCCCTCGATCGGCTCGTCCGGGCGAAGCAGCGGGTCGATCTCCTCCAGGCTCTGCTGGCGAGGCTCGACGCCGAGCGTCACCACCGTCACGATCTGGAGAATGAGCAGGCCGATCATGAGTGCCATGACGCCGCCGATCCCATAGGACTGGAACAGAGACACGACGACGAAGGGCGTGATGATCGTGGCGCCGCGCCCGAACGTGTTGCAAATGCCGGAGGCCCGCAGACGCACCTCGGTGGGGAACAGTTCCGGGATGTAGATGCCGAACAGCAGCGCCACGAGGACGTAGATCGGCACGGTCAGGCAGAACCCGACCAGCGGCAGAAGCCAGGGATCGGTTGTCAGCGGGTAGACGATCCCGAAGAGGATGGCGGCGGCCGAGGCCCCGACGATCGTCGGCTTACGGCCCCAGCGGTCGGCGGTGAGGGCGCCGATCGCGCTGCCCACGGGCGCGCCGAGCCCCATCAACAATGAGTATCCGTAAGAGGTCGCGACGCTCAGGCCCTGCTTGATGAAGAAGACCGGCAGCCACGTCACGAAGCCGTAGAGCAGGGTGTTGATGACGATGAGACAGATGCATCCGACGATCATCCGCCCGAGCAGCGGCGCCCGGAACAGGGTCGCGAACGCGATTTTCGGCGCCGGAGCCGCGACGGGGGCAGGGGGCGGGAGCACGCCGCCACGGGTCGCCTGGGTCTCGATCTGCCGCAGCAGGGTTTCCGCCTCGGCGAAGCGCCCCACGGCTTCCAGCCAGCGCGGCGATTCCGGGAGGTTCTTGCGGAGATACCAGACGCCCAGCGCCCCGATCCCCCCAAGCACGAACATCGCGCGCCAGCCGAAGATCGGGATCACGAAGTAGCCGATGAGTGAGGCGACCGGCAGGCCGGTGACCACGAACACCGCCATCAGCCCGAGCCATCGGCCCCGCGAGCGGGCGGGCACGAACTCGGTCATGGTGGAGTAGCCGACGACGTTCTCCGCGCCGAGGCCGACGCCCATGATGAAGCGCAGCATGATGAGCGTCATCATGTTGGGGGCGAAGGCGGCGGCGATGGCCGCGAGGCCGAAGATCAGGAGGTTCGCCTGATAGGTGAACCGCCGTCCGTAGCGGTCCCCCAGAAAGCCCGTGAGGAACGAGCCGCCCATCATTCCGACGAAGGTCGCCGAAACGAACAGGGCGTTCTCCGGCAGGGTCGAGAAGCCGCTCTTCAGCGTGGCGCCGAGCACGGTCGCCGCGATGTAGATGTCGAACCCGTCGAAGAACATTCCGATGCCGATCAACCACATGATCCGGTAATGGAACGGGCCGATCGGAAGCCGGTCGAGCCGGCCTCCCGCATTGACGGTCTGCGTCATGGCGTTTCCTCCGCGTAAGGGGATCGGCGCGGAGGGCACCCGTCTGACGCGGGTCTTGTCGCCCTCCGTCCGGGTCTCGTGTCTGTCAGTTCAGGCGGCGCTGGCCCGCCGTGTCGCGGTACCAATCGAACGGCGTGTCGTGGGTCGCGACCATCACGCTCTTGGTGTTGAAGTGGTCGTCGAAGCTCTCGAGGCCGCATTCGCGGCCCAAGCCGCTGTCATCGACGCCGCCCCAGGGGGAGGCGGGATCGAGGCGGTGGTGGTCGTTCACCCACACGATGCCAGCCTTCACCGACGCGGCGACCCGGTGGGCGCGGGCGACGTCGCGGGTGCGGATGGCGGCGGCGAGGCCGAACGGCGAGTCGTTGGCGAGCCGCAGGGCGTCCGCCTCGTCCTTGAACGGCGTGACGCTGGTGAAGGGCCCGAACACCTCCTCCTGGAAGATCCGCATGTCGGAGCGCACGTCGGCGAAGACCGTGGGCTCCACGAAGAAGCCGTCCTCGCCGCCAGCGACCCGGGCCGCCTGCCCGCCCGCCACCGCGCGGGCGCCTTCGTCGCGACCGTAGCTCGCATAGGCCAGCACCCGGTCGCGCTGCTTGCCGGAGATCACCGGCCCGAGCTGGGTCGCCGGATCGAAGGGATCGCCGATGCGGATGCTCTTCGCCTTGGCGGCGAGTTTCTCGACGAAGGCGTCGTAGATCGAGGCCTGCACGATGTGGCGGCTGGCGCAGACGCACGTCTGACCCGCGCCGATGAAGGCGCCGAAGGCGGCGTAGTTCACCGCCTGCTCCAAATCGAAATCGTCGAACACCATCACCGGGGTCTTGCCCCCGAGTTCCATCGTCTGGTGCGCGAAGACCTTGGCCGCCGCGCTGCCGGCGATCCGCCCCGCCTCTGTGCCGCCGGTCAGCACCAGCTTGTTGATGTCGGGATGCTCGGCGAGGTGCTTGCCCGTGGTGGGCCCGAGGCCGAGGACGATGTTGAACACGCCCTTCGGCAGGCCCGCCTCGGTGAAGATCTGCGCGAGCTTCAGGGTGGTCAGGGGGGTGTATTCGGAGGGCTTCACCACGGTGGTGCAGCCGGTGGCCAGCACGACCGCGAGCGACTTGCACAGGATCATCAGCGGGTGGTTGAACGGCGTGCAGTTCGCCACCACGCCGATGGGCGTGCGCCGGGTGTAGTTGAGGTAGGAGCCCTCCACCGGGATCACCGCGTCCCGCCGCGCCAGGGCGAGGCCGGCGGCGTAGCGGAAGAAGTCCGGCAGGCGCGAGAGCTGGGCACGGGTCTCGTTGATGGGACGACCGTTGTTCAGCGTCTCCAGCTTGTAGAGCGTATCGAGGTTGGCCTCGAAGGCGTCGGCGAGGCGGTTCACCAGCCGGGCCCGCGCCCGGATGTCCATCCCGCCCCATTCCTTCGACTCGAAGGCGGCGCGGGCGCTGCGCATGGCGCGGTCCACGTCGGCCTGGGTCGAGTTCGGGATCCGGGCGATGACGACGCCGGTGGCGGGGTTCCTCACGTCGATCAGCGGGCCGTCCCCGGCCTCGATCTCGCGTCCATCGACGAAGTTGCCCCGTGTCTCGACGGCGAGGTCCGGGCGCGTGATCTGGTTCATGGGGTGATCTCCCTCAACGGATGACGGCGCTGCGCTCGAGCGCCGGAATGATGCGGCGCTGGGCCTGGGCGACGTGCTCGCGCACGAGGCGCCGGGCCGTGCGGCCATCGCGCCGCTGCACGGCCTCGATGATCGCCACGTGCTCCGCGATGAGCTGGTCCGGGTCCCGACCCTTGATGCCGGCGAGGCTGACCCGCACGAGACGGTCGGCCTGCTCGATCAGGTCCCGCGCGGTGGCGGCCATGCGGCGGTTGCCGCAGGCCTGGGCCAGGGTCGTGTGGAAGGCGCGGTTGTAGTCGATGAAGTCGGCCCCCTCGTCGAGCGTCCGGAACGCATCGAGGGATTCCAGGGCCTCCACCGTCCCGGACTCCGCGGCATCCCCCGCGCAGGCCGGTTCGATCACAAGGCGAAACGCCAGCAGATCGCGGGCATCCGCGATTGAAATAGGGTTCACCTGATATCCCTGCCGGGCATGAACCGTGACCAGACGCTCGCGCTCCAGACGCAGCAGGGCTTCACGCACCGGCTGGCGGCTCACCGCGTAGCGCTCGGCCAGCTCCTGCTCCCGCACTTCCGCGCCCGGCGCCATACGGCAAGCCAGGATCTCGGTGCGGATGGCGTGATAGATGTTATCGCGGAGAAGCACGGCTCTGGTCCGATCAGGTTGCCTCAAGATTGCATCCGTGAAATATCACGTCAACGGAAATTTCGGGCCGATGGGTCCGAGCAGGGGGAATGGGAATGCGGATCACGCTTGCTGGCGGACGGATCGCGGCGCACGTTTCGGGGGCAGGGGAGCCCCTCGTTCTGTTCCACTCGCTCCTCGCCGACGCGGCGAGCTTCGACCGGATCGTCGGCCCGCTCGCGGAGCGGTTCCGGGTGATCGTGCCGGATCTGCCGGGCTTCGGGGGATCAGAGGCGGTTTCGGGTGGCCTGGAAGCCGTGGCCGACCGGATGGCCGAGGCCCTGCGGGATCTCGGTGAGCCATCGACGGCGCTCGGCAACGGCTTCGGCGGGTTCGTAGCCCTCCAGATGGCGATCCGGCATCCCGGCCTCGTTCGCCGCCTGATCCTGGCCGATTGCGGTGCCTGCTTCTCCGAGCCGGGGCGTCAAGCCTTCCGGACGATGGCGGCCGTCTCCCGCGAGAAGGGGCTCGGCGCCTTGAGCGACACCGCGATGCGCCGTCTGTTCGCACCCGACTTCCAGGCAGCGAACCCGTCGTTGATGCAGGAGCGCCTGGCCGCCTTCCTTCGCACGGACCCGAGCGTGTTCCGCGCCGCCTGCGATGCCCTGGCGGGGCTCGATCTCCGACCGGATCTCGGAGCGGTCGATGTGCCGGTGCTGGTGCTCGTCGGCGAGCAGGACGAGGCGACGCCGCCGCCGATGTCACGGGAGCTGGCCGCCGGGCTGCCCAACGCGCAGCTCACGATCCTGCCGGGCTGCGCGCACGTTCCCCAGTTGCAGGAGCCGGAGCGGTTCCTGGCCGCCATGGTTCCCTTCCTGGATCAGGGGGCTTCGGCTCCCGTCGGGGCGCTCGCCGCGACGGACGCCTGAGCGGGCGCCCCGGAGCGTCCCGCTCCCGCCGCACCGACACTCCCCGTGGACGACGACGCCGCGCGGGTGTCACCCCAGGACCGGCTCGACGGAACGAGGCGCTGATCGGACCCGGCACCTCCGCTCCGCCGCCCGCACCAGCCTCGACGGCAGGGCGTGGGCGGTGGCGACGTCATCCGCGAAGGCCGAGGCTGCCGGCTTGGATCGCCGCTCGCCCTCATCGCCCACGTCCGGCCCCTTCGTCCGGAGGGAGCGCGCTCAGGCCCCCCGCGCATCCTCAGGAATCGCCCTCCGCCCTGAAGAGGAGGGGGTGGCGCACCTGGAGGGCCAGGACGAGGGTCAAGGTCTTCAAGTCTCGCAATCGCCCGGTCGCGGCGCTTTCGGCGAGTTCGGCGAGGGGCATCTCCACCACCTTGATGTTCTCGTGCTCGCCCTCGGCGCCTCCACCCCCGGTCTCCCGGTCGGTGTCGCGATAGGGTGCCAGGAACAGGTGGATCTGCTCCGTCGAGATCCCGGCGCAGGAATAGGTCGTGCCGACAGGTTCCAGGGTTTGCAGGCGCAGGCCCGTCTCATCCAGAACCTCGCGCCGGGCATTCTCCGTGGGAGAGCCGTCGTCGATCAAGCCGGCGGGAGCTTCCAGCTGGGATTGTTCGCCGGAGACGTAGAGGGGCGGAACCCGCAGCTCGCGCACGAGCGTCGCCACGCGCCTCTCAGGATCGTAGGGGAGCACGCCGACGGAGTTGCCGTGATCCTCGATCTCGCGCTCCGCCTCCGTTCCGTCGGCCAGCCGCACCTTGGCGACGCCGAACTTGCTCCAGCCGTCATGGATGACGCGGAGGCTGAGGATCTCGGCCTTCATCGGCTGACGATCCGCTGCGCCGACGACTTGGCCCGCCTGACCACCTCCTCCGGTGTCGGCGGGTTGGCCGGGTGGTAGCTGAGGCAGATCGGCGTGCGCAGCTTGGCCGGACGGCCGGAATGCTCCGTGGCGAAGTAGAACTCGCCCGCGCCGAGCTTACCGATATCGTTCGCGCTACCCCCGTTCGCGGCGATGATCTCCTGTGCCGCGGCGATGGTGGCCGGGGAGCTTTGCCGCCCGAAGAACTGCGTCGTGCAGTTCGAGACCACCTGATTGTGGATGCCCTTGGGCACCTGCGTCGCGACGATCATCCCCAACCCGTACTTCCGCCCCTGCGCCACGAGCTTGAGGCCGCTGCCGAGGCTCGGTACCGCGCGCTGCGACGGCAGGAAGGTCTGCGCCTCGTCCACGACGTAGAGCATGCCGCGCGGTGAGGGGTTCTTCTTGATCCAGCCGAACAGGGTCATCTGCAGGCGGTTCACGAAATCCTCGCGCGCCGC
>JAKONI010000166.1 GCA_022702015.1 Beijerinckiaceae bacterium
TAGAGCGCCCGCGCTAACCCGATACGTTGGGCCTGACCGGCCGAGAGCCCGATCCCATCCTGCCCGATGCGCGTGTCATAGCCCTCGGGGAGCCGCAGGATCAGGTCATGGGCTCCGGCGGCGCGGGCTGCCTCCGTCACGGCATCGCTGGGCGCATTCGGCTCGAACCGGGCGATGTTCTGCGCGATGGTGCCGGCGAACAGCGCGACCTGCTGCGGCAAGTAGCCGAGATGCGGCCCCAGGTCGGCGTGGGTCCACTGGTCGAGAGCGGCCCCATCGAGCCGGACCTTCCCGCGCAGCGGCGGCCAGACTTTCACGAGCACCCGGCCCAGGGTCGACTTGCCGGATGCCGACGGGCCGATGACGCCGAGGGCCTGACCGGCGCGCAGACCCAACGACACGTCCCGCACCGTGGGATCCAACGATCCCGGAGGGCCGGCGCTAATGCTTTCGACCGTCAACCGGTCCTTTGGCGCGGGCAGGATATGCCGCGCCGTCTGGAACGGTTGCTGTGCCAGAACGCGCGTCAGCCGCGCCCAACTCTGGCGGGCGCCCACGAACCCCTTCCAGTTCGCGATCGCCAGTTCGGCGGGGGCCAATGCCCGCGACACAAGGATGGATGATGCGATCATGATCCCGGATGTCGATTCCCCCTGGATTAATAGCCAGGCCCCGAGCGCCAGGACGCCGGATTGGAGCGCCATCCGAAACATCTTCGACAGGGTCCCAAAACCGCCGGCGAGGTCGGCCAAACGCTGCTGGGTGGCCAGGTAGGCGGTGTTGGCTTCGGAGAAATGGCCGAACAGGGCGCCTTGCATCCCCATCGCCGCGACCACCTCGGCATTGCGCCGGCCGGCTTCCACCAAGCCCGATCGCTGCACGCCATACGTCGAGGCGCGCCGCGCCGCCTGTCGCGTTGCGAATTCCGTTGCGACGGTCAGGCCGACGAGGATGATTGCGGCCCCGATGGCGGCGGCGCCGATGAGCGGATGGAAAAGGAAGCAAAGGGCCACGTAGAACGGCAGCCACGGAAGGTCGAACAGCGCGGCCGGACCACCGCTGGCAAGGAAGCTGCGGATCTGATCGAGATCGCGGAGAGGCGCGGATCCCTCGTTGGCCGAACCGGAACGCAGCGGGGCTTCGATCGCGAGTTGATAGACGGCGCGGCTCAACCGCTCATCGAGGGCGAGGCCGAGGCGTCCCATGACGCGGGTTCGCACGATCTCCAGGGAGCCCTGGAAGACGTAGAGGATCAGAGCCAGGATGCAGAGGCCGATCAAAGTCGGGATCGACCGGCTGGGCACCACCCGGTCGTAAACCTCCAGCATAAAGAACGAGCCGGTGAGGTAGAGGACGTTGATCACGGCGCTGACGCCAGCCATCGCGACGAACGGGCCCCACGCCTTGCGCCACACCCGGACCGCCTCAGTGGATTGGCGCACGGTGAACTCTCACGCTGTCTTACCCGCTGGCGCTACGCCAAGTGTGCCCCCGTAATGGCGACGTGCTGCAAGGCATGGCTGACGGGGTCGATGGAGACACCGACCGCCGGACTCTCGTGCGAATCCGTCAGGGCGGCGAAATGGAAGCCGAGGTCGATGCCGCCCCCTGCAAGCCCCGTCGCGGCATTGACCAAGTCGGTGACGACCGACGGTGCGTGGTCGGCCGTCGTCACGCTCGCAACGGCCTGATCCCCCTGCCCCAGATGGCTGTAATGCGCGAAGGGGTCGGACGTCATCGACTTGACGTTCAAGCTTTCCATCGAGAACGACGGCAGGGTGGCACCGGTCGTGATCTGCGTACCCTGTGACGAAGCGGCCTGATCGATGTGCCCAACCGAGCCATCGCTCGCTGTCACAGCGGCGGGGTTCGTGCTCGGCGCTGCGGTGACCGTCGCGACGGTGCCGGCGCTTCCCGCACCGTGATCGATGGCCGATTGAATGCCGCTTCCGGACCCTTGCCCCAGCAGGCTGGGAGCGCCGTTCGAGACGTTGCTGACGCTCTCGGATACAGCGTCGCCACCCGTACCAACCGGATTCAGGCCGTTCAAGCCTGTATCGAGGCCGGATGCCTGCGTGCCATCGAGGCCATGGCTGACACTGGTGACAAGTGTGGTGTTATTGAAAGCCGGCGTCGAAGACGAAGAAAACGCCGGTCCAAACGAAGTATTCCCCGCCGAGAAGCCTAGGCCGGAATAAGGCGCGCTGAATGGGTTTCCATAACTGGAAATCTCCATCATTTGCGCGTTCACCGCAAACAAATCGTTCTGAATGTTGACGGTGTTATACATGGTTTGGCTTGTTGCGGCAAACTGCAACAGGGGCGATGCCGACCCTAGCAAATTTTGCACGAAGGTTTGCGGGGTTGCCCCAAACGCCGTGTATTCACCTTGCGAAAATGCGAACGTGAGTTGGTCCGCGCCGTACTGAGTGACGGTATCCACGTAACCGGGAGGGGTGAGGGTCGCCGGGTTCAATGGAACCAGACCGATGAGGTCGCTCGTCGCCGAGGGTGAGACGTAACCGGCGGCATTGATGCCCCCCGACACGGAGGCACCGTTGCCCATCGCGCTGCTGCCGGCGACCGTCCATGAGAGTCTCAACGCGCTCATCACTCACTCCCATCACTCTCGGGGCAGCTTTTCCTCCAACGGCAATACGCGACAGGCTTTGGCGACCTGTCCGTAGATGTCACACGAGCGAATACAACGTGTGAGGCAATGCTTTTGGCGGAATGGTTTTTGTTTAGAAATGGTCTCAGCTACCCCCCAACCAAGCGATTGCCGATTCGTTCCGTTTTAGGTCTCTTTGCTCGGATCGACTTAACCAACCGCAAGCGTCGCAGGCTGCACCAGCACACTCTCGCCTCCCGCCGCGCGGAATTCGCTGGGTCGGAACGCCCGCGCCGCCGCGGGTCCGGGAGTTGTTGGGTCGCGCCTGGAAAGCTCGGAGCAAGGACCGAAGTGCAACACGCGATACGATCCGCCCGATATACATTGGTTAATTGGCAAATATTCTAAATTACCCAATTTACAACATCTCATCGCTAATGAGCGACCGTCGCATCGGCGATCTAGCCCTAGTAGCGGCGCCGAAATATCTTTCACGATAAAGTGAGAGTGTCGCGGCTTTGCCTAAAGAGAGACTCCGGCCGGCCACGGGAGTCTCACCCTTTTCCGCCCAACCCGTCGCGGGAGAGAGCTTTCCGGTTCACCAGTGATCCGTTTCTGTCATGCGACCGGGATCACCGGATTTCCGGCCCTAGTGCATCGATCCAGACGGAGGCGTCAGCCGTGCCTGGAAAAATTGATGCAAAAGCAAAGGGCTTGGGCAGAGGCGCATGAACGGAGTGAATGCATCACTGCACGAGGGGCACGAGGCGCGGCCACTGCTCCGGGGTCAGTTCGCTCCGCTTCGGCTTGGCCCTCCTCAAGCTCCGAGACGGGTCGTCCGAGAGCTGAAGGATCAAAGCTGCCATCAAACTAAAGACTGAAAGTCGATCGAACCCAGTCATTGCTTCGACCGCATCTTCTTACGCCGAGCCGGCATCCCCTCATGCGGCACGTAC
>JAKONI010000218.1 GCA_022702015.1 Beijerinckiaceae bacterium
TCCCTGCGCGGGCGGGTCGCCTTCCTGGCGGTGGGCACGGATCCCGCCGCCGGGCCGGCCCGCCTGCGTGCCTTCGCCGACGACCTCCTCGGCGCGGCCCCGGCGCTGCGGTTCCTCGCCCCCGACGCGGCGGGGGTGCGGGCGATCCTGGAGAGGCTGCGCTACCCGGCGGCCTCCCTCCCGGAGCCGCCGCCGACGATCCTCCTGTTCGACCGCCGGGGCCGGATCGCCATGACCTATGGCGGCGACCCCCTCGATGCCCCCCGGCTGGCCAGCGACCTGTCCGCCCTCGACACCTTCACCCAGGGCCTGGGACGGCCCCCGGCCGCCGTGCCGGACCCGGCCCGCCCCTCCCTCTGACCCCCTCCAGCCCCCTCCCTCCGACCCTACCGATGGAACGACCCGTGACGCCCTGTCCCCCCGCCCCGCCCCGGTCCCGCCAGCGCCGGAACGCCCTGCTCTCGGCGACGATGCTCGCCACCGGCCTGTCCGGCCCCGCCCAGGCGGCGATGTACGGCATCGTCGTCAACCAGGTGCAGGACCCCCTGCTGTCCGGCCTGTCGATCCCCGCCACGGCCCCGACCCAGGGGATGTTCTCCCCGGTGAAGGACTGGCCGATGAACGCGATCACCCTCGGCCTCCTGCCGAGCGGCAAGGTGGTGTCGTTCGGAAGCCCTGGCGGGAGTCCGCAGGTCCAGGACGGCCGGACCTTCGACATCTGGGACCCCACGGCGGGCTTCGGCGCCGGGCACGTGACGCTTCAGGGCATCGTCGGCGTCAACAGCTTCTGCGGCGCCCAGGCCTTCCAGGCGGACGGATCGCTGCTGGTGTCCGGCGGCATCTTCGACAACGGCAACGACAAGGGCAGCGTCGTCCTGAACAGCCAGGGCTCCGCCGTGACCGCCCTGACGGCGAAGTTCGCCAACGACCGCTACTACGCCACCATGATCACCCTGGCCGACGGGCGCCAGCTCATCATGGGCGGTTCCTACCCCTACAACGGCGGCTATGCCGACCCGCAGGGCAGCATCGACAAGGGCTACATGACCGGCATGACCCCCGAGATCTACGGCGGGGGGAAGTGGAGCAGCCTGTTCGGCGCCAGCAGCCGCGATGCGTTCGGGCCCGATAACAATCGTTGGTGGTATCCCCGGGCCTGGGTCGCCCCCGGCGGCAAGGTGTTCGGCCTCACCTCCGAGAAGATGTGGCTCCTCGATGCGAGCGGCACCGGGGCGGTGACGGCCTGGGCGTTCAAGCAGGCGCAGCGCAGCGCCTCCTCGGCGGCGGACGCCCCGAACGTGGGCCCGACCTCCACCGCCGTGATGTACGACACCGGCAAGGTCCTCCAGGTGGGCGGCAACAGCTACGACAACAGCAACGGCTTCCTCGCCTCCAGCCTCGCCACCACCGTGGACGTGAACGGCGCCACCCCCGCCGTCGCCGAGACCGCGCCGATGAATTTCGGCCGGGCCTGGGCCAACGCCACGGTCCTGCCCACCGGGCAGGTCGCCGTCACCGGCGGCAGCCTCAACAACAACCAGGACGGCGCCAACGCCGTGCTGCGGTCCGAGACCTGGGACCCGAGGACCGGCAAGTGGTCGCTCGGCGCCTCGGGCGCGGTCTATCGCGGCTACCACTCGAGCGCGATCCTGATGCAGAACGGCGCCCTGCTCGTGGCCGGCGGCGGCGCGCCGGGGCCGGTGAACAACCGGAACGCCGAGGTGTACTACCCGCCCTACCTGTTCACCGCCTCGGGCGGCACGGCCACCCTGGCCCCCCGCCCGTCGATCGTCAGCCTCGCCTCGGTGACGCCGGCCTACGGCCAGTCCCTCGCCTTCGAGCTGACCTCCGCGAACGGCCTGTCCCAGGTGGTGCTGGTCGGCCTGAGCCAGGTGACCCACAGCTTCAACTCCACGCAGCGCCGCTACGTGGCGAGCTTCACCCAGTCCGGCCAGGGGGTGAGCGCGCAGATGCCGGCCTCCGGGGCGATCGCTCCCCCCGGCTACTACCAACTCGTCGCCATCGATAGGAACGGCGTGCCCTCGCCCGGCGTGATCGTCGGCCTCGGCGGGGTCACGGCCCCCGTCCAGACGGCGACCCTGGTGGCCGCGGGCGGCACCGCCTCCACCGGCGGCGGCGCCGGCACGGGCGGCACCGGGTCCGGGACCGGCGGAACGGGGGGAACCGGCGGCACGACCGGGGGCACCGGGACGGGCGGGACGACCGGCGGCACGCTGGCCTCCACCACGATCCCCGTCGGCGTCGCCCTGAAGGCGGGCCATTCGGGGATGTGTCTCTCGGTCCCGGCGGGGAGCGGGGCCGACGGCGCGCCCATCACGCAGCAGCCCTGCACCGGCGCGGCCGAGCAGACCTGGCAGGTCCAACTGGGCAGCGCCGGGCAGGCGTTCGTCAACGCGGCGAGCGGCAAGTGCCTGGACCTC
Source organism: Beijerinckiaceae bacterium (assembly GCA_022702015.1). Taxonomy (GTDB): domain Bacteria; phylum Pseudomonadota; class Alphaproteobacteria; order Rhizobiales; family Beijerinckiaceae; genus Methylobacterium. Next base: position 2,442 of record JAKONI010000218.1, read on the forward strand.
AGCCTCGCCGGCACGCCGGCCGCCGGCACCCAGGCCTTCGCCTGGACCTGCAACGGCGGGAAGAACCAGTCCTGGACTCCCCGGGGGCAGGGCGGGGGCAACGCCCTCGTCTCCGCCTTCAACGCCAACCTCTGCCTCGACGTGACCAGTGGATCGACGGCGGCCGGGGCGGGGACGATCGTCTGGGGTTGCCAGGGCAGCCCCAACCAGACCTTCTCCGGCGGCACCGCGCGGATCGCCCTCAAGGCGTCCCACTCGGGTCAGTGCCTTGCCATCCCGTCGGGCAACGGCAACGACGGCGCTCCGGTGAGCCAGCAGGCCTGTACCGGCGCGGCGGAGCAGACCTGGCGGGTCGGCTTCGGCAACAACGGCCAGACCCTGGTGAACGCGGCCAGCGGCAAGTGCCTCGACATGAGCCTCCTGAACACCCCCGCACCGGGCACCCAGGCCTTCACCTGGGCGTGCAACGGCGGAACGAACCAGTCCTGGCTGAGCAAGGCGCAGGGTGTCGGGAGCGCCCTCTCGTCGGTCTTCAACGCCAACCTCTGCCTCGACGTGACCAGCGGATCGACGGCGGCCGGGGCGGGGACGATCGTCTGGGGCTGCCAGGGCAGTCCCAACCAGACCTTCGGGGGCCTGGCCGTGCGGGCGGTGTCCCAGTAGGGCGGGTCCGCCGCCATCCCGGGCGGGTGGCGGCGCCTCCCCTTCCCAGATGACCGGGACCCCGCCCCGGGACGCATGACGCAGGATCCTCTCGGAGCCTGACCGAACGGTCCATGTTTATCCCGCCCTCGGGATCACCCCGAGGCGCCCGGCTCGGCCGGGCCTCGAAGGAGACTTCCAGAACTCTCCGCGATCCCTGGATCCCTCCTTCGGGGCGGCGGTCGCCGCACTTCAGGATGAGGGGGATCGCTGGGAGCGAGGGGCTTCCCGGCCTGGCTTCACGGCCTCAGGTCCGGCGGGGCGTCGGCGAAGGGGGCCGGGCGCAGGGTGGCGGGCCGGCCGAGGAACTCCGCCTCGACGCGGCGGCCCCGCTGCGCCACGCTCACCCGGTCCGGGCCGATGGCGGCGATCGTCCAGTCGCCCCGCCCCTCCCCCACGGCGAGCCAGGACCGGTCGCCGCTGCCGTCGTCGAGGAAGGCCCGGGCCTGCCCGCCGTCGAGGCGAATGCCCCGCAGCACGAGGACGGGGGTGGCGGGGTCCGGCCGCAGGATGAGGTCGCGCCCGCCCTGCGCCGTCCACGGCCGGCGGCCGGGGTCGAACAACGGCCGGCTCAGGGCCGCGCCTTCGGCGGGAGACGGGCCCCCGGCGGGAACCCCGGCGGGCGGGGCCCGCCCCGGCGCCGGGCCGACCTCCACCGGCAGGGCCCGGACGGCGAGCGCGGCCAAGGCCGCGAGCAGGAAGGCCCCCCGGGCCCCCCAGCCGCTCCCGGCGAGCACGGTCGAGACGGATCTCAAGGGATCCTCCGGGGTTCGGGGATCTTGTCGGGGACCTTGCCGGCGATCACCCCGCGCACGGTGAGCGCGAGGCGCATGACCGTCGGCCGCCCGATCTCGGCATCCGCCGGGCGGTCGAGGCCGAGGTCGGCCTCCTCCACGGCCATCAGGGGGCCCCCGGTCTCCAGGGCCTGCATCAGCCCGTGCAGGCCGGCACCGGTGCCGCGCAGGGTCGCGCGCAGGCGCGGCAGGTCCGGCCGGGCCGGATCGACCTCGAGGGCGGCCGCGTCCACCACCACGGCCCGGCCCGCCGCCAGGGCGTCCAGGCGGTCGCGGAAGGCGGCGGCCAGGGCCCCGCCGTCGGGGGCGGAGAGCGGCGGAACGGCGGCGGGGCGGGCCGCCACCTCCCGCGCCTTGTCCAGGCGCTCCCGGGCGGCGTCGATCTCCCCCGCCGCGTCGAGGGCCAGGGAGACCGGCCCCGCCCCGACGGCCAGCAGCAGGCCGAAGGCGGCGAGCCGGACCAGGACCGGCCGGGCCGCCCCATCCGCGAAGCGCCTCACGGCCGGGACCCCGGCAGCAGCACGACGAGGGTGCGGGTGCCCTGCGGCCCGTCCCCCGCCTGCCGCAAAACCGGCGCCTCGAAACCGGGGACCCGGGCGAGGGCGGCCAGCGCCCGCGCCTCGTCGCGGGTCTCCAGGGTGACGAGGGCCCCGGCCCCGTCGAGGTGGAGCGCCGTCGCGCTGATCCCCTCCGGCAGGGCGGCGGCGAGCGCATCCCATGTGCGGGCCAGGGGCGGCGCCCGGCCGGCGAGGATCGTCGCGAGGCCCGCCTGGACCGGGGGCGGCAGGGACGGCCCGGCCGACCGCCGGGTGGCGGCGAAGGCGTCGTCGAGGGCGGAAAGCGTCGCATCCTGGTGCGCCCGCCAGCCCCAGAAGGCGGCCACGAGGAAGAGGAGCGCCCCGGCGAGCAGCACCACGTCCCCCGTGCGAGCGCCGGGGAACAGGGCCTTGAGGGAGCGGTGCCCATGGCTCAGCAGATCCACGGGCATCGTCTGGTCCTCGTCGCGGCCCACCGCCACCGGCCCGACGGGCAGGCCGGCCCGGGCGAGGGCGTCGAGGAGTGGATCGAGGCGGGCCTTCTTGATCACCACGTGGCGGACCCGCAGTGTCCGGGCGGCGACGTCCTCGCCCTCCACGAACCAGTCGCTGTAGACCGCCGACGCCCGGAAGGGGGTCGCCGCCTCCAGTTCCTCGGCCAGCAGGGCGCGCATCCGCGGCAGGGCCGCGCTCGGCAGGTCGAGGCTGCGGAGGAAGCAGGCGGCGGGATCGACGAGCACCTTGACCCGCGTGCTCCCGCGCCCGCCCGCGATGCCGGCGATGCCCTCGGCCCATTCCGCCGGGTCGCCGGCCGCGAAGCGGTAGGTCCGCGCCTCGCCCCCGCGCCGGTCGATCACCGCCACCGCCGTCTCGCCGGGGGCGCCGAGGCGGACCGTCAGGCCCGCCTGCACCCGGTCGCCCCGGGGCTCGGCGAAGCCGGACAGGTGCACCGCCGCGTCGAGGACCCGCCGCAGCCGCGCCGTTCGGGTGGCGATCTGCCGGGCGCCAATCTGCCGGGGCTTGAGGGCGGACGGAACGGCGGAGGGGGCGCTCACGGGGGGCTCCGGCGGGGGCTTCGAGAAGCCGGGTCGGCCTTTGTTAAGCCTCCGGTATTTCCAATCGCTTAAGGTTGAATCGAATCAACAGGGCTCCCGTCCTCCTTGCCCTTCCGACCGAGAGACAGACCGGGACGCCCCTTGCTCCCATCCCCTCCCCTCATCCTGAGGCGCGGCGAAGCCGCCTCGAACGAGCCCTCCAGGGATCGCGGAGCCTTCTGGAGGCGTCCTTCGAGGCCCGTCCGAGCCAGGCGCCTCAGGATGAGGCCGTGGTCAGGAGAGCCGCCGCCTTCCCGGTCGGGCTCCCAGGTCGAGGGAGAGGGTGGGACGCATGCCGCAACGACCCCCTCCCGGCGAGGGGAAGCACAGGACGACCGGGCGATGCTGAATATCTGGGGCGCCAAGAACCGCCCGCTCCGCCCCCGGCCCGACCGGCGGGGCCCCACCCGCGACCCCCGCGACGCGGCCCGGGACTTCGTCGCCTTCCTCGCCGAGCGGGAAGCCCTCGACGGGGCCGGGCACGAGCGGGCGCTCGCCGCCCTCGACCTGCCCGGCCGGCGGCCCCTGCCGGTGCTGCTGATCGAACTGGGGCTGATCCACGAGGCGACCCTCGTCACCGCCCTCTCGGAGGCCACCGGCCTGCCGATCCTCGACCCCGGCGGGGTTCCGGGCGCCCCCGTCCTGGCCGAGGCGATCGGCGCCGACGACTGCGCCCGCGCCAGGGTCCTGCCCCTCTCGGCGGGCCCCGGGGGGCTCGCCGTGGCGGTGGTCGACCCGTTCGACCTGGAGATCGCCGACGCCCTCGCCCACCTCACCGACCGGCCGGTGACGCGGTGCCTGATCGGGCCCGGGCATTTCGAGCGGGCCCACCGGGCGGTCTACGGGGACGCCGTCCCCGACGAGGACGGCGCCGCCGACGACGACCTCGCCCGCCTGCAGGACGTGGCGAGCCAGGCGCCGATCGTGCGGCTCGCCGCCCGCCTCGCGCGCAAGGCCTTCGAGCTGGCGGCCTCCGACATCCACCTGGAGGCCGAGGAGGCCGACATGCGGGTGCGCTACCGGGTCGACGGGGTGCTGATCGAGGCGGAACGGCTGGCGAAATCCGTGCAGCTCGCGCTGACCACCCGCATCAAGATCCAGGCCGGGCTCAACATCGCCGAGCGGCGCCTGCCCCAGGACGGGCGGATGAAGGCCCCCGACCGGGGCCAGGACATCGACATCCGCGTCTCGACCCTCCCCACCGCCCACGGGGAGAGCGTGGTCTTGCGCGTCCTCGACGGGTCGCGCCGGGTGGACGACTTCTCCGGGCTCGGCTTCGACGCTCCCGCCATCGCCCGGATCGAGGCGATGACCTCGCGGCCCAACGGCCTCGTCCTCGTCACCGGCCCCACCGGCTCGGGCAAGACCACCACCCTCTACGCCGCCCTCAAGCGCCTCAACGGCCCCCACCTCAAGGTCGTCACCGTGGAGGATCCGGTGGAGTACCGGATGGCCGGGGTGAACCAGGTCCAGGCCCATCCCGGCATCGGCCTCGACTTCGCCGCCGCGCTCCGCTCGATCCTGCGCCAGGACCCGGACGTGGTGATGGTGGGCGAGATCCGCGACGGCGAGACCGCCCGGATCGCCGTGCAGGCCTCCCTCACCGGCCACCTCGTGGTCTCGACCCTGCACACCAATTCCGCCGCCGCCGCCGTGACCCGGCTGATGGACATGGGCATCGAGCCCTACCTCATCGCCGCCACCCTCAACGGCGTCGTCGCCCAGCGGCTCGTGCGGATTCTGTGCGACGCCTGCGCGGCCCCGCTCCCGGCCACCGAGCGGGAGCGGCTGGCCCTCGGCGTGCCGGCCACGGCGCCCCTGCGGTTGCGCCGGCCCTGCGGCTGCCCCGCCTGCAACGGCACCGGCTACCGGGGGCGGAGGGTGGTGTCGGAGGTGATGCTGCTGGACGGGGAGTTGCGGGGGATGATCGCCGAGTGCGCCGGGGAGCGGGCCATCGCCGCGCGGGCGCGGGCGGGGGGCATGGTGCCGCTGGCCGAGAGCGGCCGGCTCCTCGCCGCCGGGGGCCGGACCAGCCTCGATGAGGTCGGCCGGGTGCTGGAGGGCCTGTGATGGGCCGCTTCGCCTACAGGGCCTACGCCGCCGACGGCCGGACCCGCGCCGGCACGGTGGAGGCGCAGACCCGCCAGCGGGCGGTGGCGCAGCTGCGCGCCGAGGGGCTCCAGGTCTTCTCCATCGCCCCCGCCACCGCCGGCCCGGCCTCCGTCTGGCGGCGGGACCTGTTCGGCCGCGACCGGGTGAACGACGCCGCCCGGGTCGCCTTCCTGAGGGAGTTCGGCACCCTGCTCGGCGCCGGGCTCACCGTCGACCGGGCCCTGCGGCTCACCGGGCGGCAGGCGGGCCGGGCCCTGAAGCCGGTGCTCTCCGACCTGCTGGAGCGGGTGGTGGGCGGCGCTTCCCTGTCGCGGGCGATGGCGGCCCACCCCCAGGCCTTCCCCCGGGATATGGTGGACATCGTCCGGGCGGGCGAGGCCACCGGCACGCTGGTGGATGTCGTCGCCTCGCTGACCGTCTCCCTCGAACGCCGGGACGCGGTGCGCCGCCACCTCGCCTCGGCGATGATCTACCCCGCCCTGCTGATCCTGATGGCGCTGGGCACCGTGGGCCTGATCGTCGGCGCGCTGGTGCCGGCGCTGGCGCCGCTGTTCGAGGGCAGCGGGCAGGCGCCGCCCTTCGTGATCCGGGCCGCTGGGGCGCTCGGCGCCGGGCTCGCTGCCTGGTGGCCGGCGATCCTCGCCGGGGTGGCGCTCACCGCCCTGGCCCTCGTCCGGTTCTGGGGGGAGCCGGGCTTCGCCGCGCTGCGCTCCCGTCTCGCCCTGCGCCTGCCCGTGGTGCGGGAGGTGGTGGTGGGCATCGAGCTCGGGCGGATCTGCCGGGTGCTGGCCACCCTCCTCCAGGCGGAGGTGCCGGTGCCGGACGCGGTGGCCGCCACGGCGCCGCTGGCCGGCAACCGGGTCGTCCGCCTCGCCCTCGACGAGGCCGGGCGGCGCCTCACCGAGGGCGGCAGCCTCGCCTCGGGCCTCGGGCGGCTGAGGGCCTACGCCCCCTCGACCCTCAACCTCATCGCCAGCGGCGAGCAGGTGAACCGCCTCGGCCCGGTGCTGGCCCACGCCGCCGAGATGCACGAGACCCAGACCCGCCAGCGCATCGACCGGATGCTCGCCCTGTTCACCCCCCTCGTCACCATCGCCATCGGCGGGTTGATCGGCGGGCTCATCGTCTCGGTGATGGGGGCGATCCTGAGCGTCGGGCAGCTGGCGCAGTGAGGAGAGCGAGTAGCGAATAGTGGGGCGCGGAGTCTCGTGAAGCCCGGTCCCGTCTTTGCAAGCGATGCGAAGCAAGGACGGGGAGAACCCTCGAGCCCGCCCCTCGAACCATTCGCTACTCCCTATTCGCTCTCCTCACGCCGCAGGCGTGAGGACCAGCGCCGCGTGCAGCCCGAGCGCCAGGAACGGGCCGAACGGCAGCCGCGTCGCGGCATCGATCCGCCGGCCGGCGACGGCTCCCAGCGCGAGGGCGGCCAGCGCCGCGAGGCTGCCGACGAGGATCACGACGGGAAGCTGCGCGAGGCCGGTCCAGGCGGTGGCGGCGGCCAGGAACTTCACGTCCCCCAGCCCGAGGCCGACCCGGCCGCGCAGGCGGGCGTGGACGGCCCGCACGGCCCAAAGGAGGCCGTAGGCCAGGGCCGCCTCCCCCAGCCGCGTGGCCAGGGCCACGGGGTCCGGCTCGCGCAGGCCCGCGACCAGGAGGCCGGCCGCGAGGAGGGCGAGGTTGAGCCCGTCGGGGATGATCCGTTGGCGCAGGTCGATGAGCGCCACCGGAAGGGTGAGGGGAAGGGGCAGGAGGGCGAGGAGGACCCCCGGGACCGTCTCGCTCACCGCCGGACCGGCGCGGTGCCGACGGGGACGAACTGGCTCGCCGGGATGCGGCGGCCGGCGGCCGGCGCGGGGAAAGCCGGGGCCGGCAGCGGAACCCGGCGCCGGGGGATCCGCCCGTCGCGCAGGACCAGCCACAGCACGAGGGCCCCGAGGATCGCCGCCGCGATGGCCGCGAGCCAGAGGCCGACGAGGAGCCCGTAGGCGACGGTGCCGTTCAACTCGCGCATCACCCCCAGGGCGAAGGCGGTGTACCAGGAGATGCCCGAGACCGCCCCCGAGGCCAGGAAGATCCCCGCCCGCAGGCCCGTCAACCCGGCGAACATCGGCTGGCTCACGTCCCGCAGGATGCCCGGCAGCACGGCGCGGTGGATCACGAGGCCGTTGAGCGTCAGCGCGACCACCACCGTGACCTTCGCCCAGAGCTTCGGGTTGTCGAGCTTCTCCGGCGCGTCGAGGGCATAGAGGGCGAGGAAGCCGAGGCCCGACAGCCAGAGGAGGCCCAGCCCCACGGTGCAGACCTTGCTGACATAGCCGAAGATGCGGGCGATCTCCCCCGGCAGGCCGCCCCAGCGCAGCCAGCGCAGGATCCAGAAATCGAGCATCGTCGCCCCGCCGAGCCCGAAGCAGACCCCGAGGATGTGCAGCCCGATGAGGACGGTGATCCCCCGGACCGGCGGCAGGGGCGCCGGCAGGGGCAGGGCGACGGGCGCGGCCCATGCCGGGGCGGCCCCCAGGGCCAGGAGGATCGCGAGACCTATGGGACCCGCGGCGACCCGGAGGGCCGGAAGGGCGGCGGCGCGGCGCAGGGGAACGGACAAGACAGGGGACATGACGCGCGGGCTCATCGTCTCGCCCCGATCGGCCCGGGCCGTCGGAGGGACACCGGCCAATTGTCCCGGGGCGCCATTAACAAAAACCGAAACCGATTCGCCTATTCCCGCCGGAATGGGCTGTTTTCGTTCGTTATCGTCCCAGGGAAATATTTAGGAAGACCCGCCATTCTCGCCCCATGAGCGACCTATGGTGCGGGAGGCAAGGGATGAGCGGGAACGGGACCGGGGACCGCGCGAGGGCGCCGGATGGCGGACCGGAGACCGGGCAGGCCGGGTTCTCCCTCGTCGAGCTGCTGGTGGTCCTGGCGATCATCGGGATGATCGCCACCATGGTGACGCCGCAGGTGCTCGGCTATCTCGGCCGGGCCAAGGGCGAGACCGCGCGGATCCAGGTGAAGAACATCGCCCAGGCGGTGGAGCTCTACTACCTCGACCTCGGCGCCTATCCCGCCCCGGAGCAGGGGTTGCAGGCCCTGGTGCAGCCCACCGGCCCCGGCTGGCGCGGCCCCTACGTCCGCGACGCCCGGGGCCTGACCGACCCCTGGGGCCACCCCTACCTGTACCGCGCCCCGGGCCTGGGTGGCGCCCCGTACGAGGTCTACTCCCTCGGCAGCGACGGCAAGGCCGGGGGCACCGGCGAGGGCGCGGACGTCGCCAGCAATTGAGGGTTTCGAAAGGGCGAGCCCTTTCGCGGGTGCAGGGCAGAGCCCTGCCATAAGGGTCCGCCGCCCCCGCACGGGGGCGGCGGACCCTTGCGTCGGGGTTTCACCCCGACACCCCACCAAAGGGATGATCCCTTTGGGAACTCCCTACCCCTCCGCGAGGCCGTAGACCGCCTCGCCGTGGCGGCGGAGCGGGCCGCCCTCGCCGGAGCGCTTCCACAGGCGCGTGTTGAGCGCCGCCACCGGGTCGCGCCCCGGAATCGCGAAGCCCCGGGCGATCAGCGCATCGTGGATGTCCCGGGCATGGAGCGGTCCGCCGGCCTCCCCGAGGATCGCGCAGGCCGCCTCGATCAGCGCCCGGCCGTATTGGCGCGCCCCCGTCGGATCCTCCGCGAAGGCGACCGGGGGTGGGGCGTGGGCCCTGCGGACCGGCCGGGCGGGGCGAGGCGCGGCGGCGGGGGCCTCCGCCACGGTCTCCGACCAAGGCTCGGGCCGAGGCTCGGGCGCGGGCATCGGGGCGGAGGGCGCGGGCGCCGACGCGGGGGGAGCCGCCTCCGGGTCGGCGGCATTCAGGCGGCGGCCGAGTTCGAGGTAGAGCACGAGGTCGGCGATCGCCCGGTCCAGGGTTTCCCGCTGCCGCCGCAGCGCCGCCAGCCGGGCCTCGGCCTCCTGTTCCGAAAGGCTCATTCCATTCCCAACGTCGACATTCCATCGACAGAATACGGAATGTCGGGTGGCGTCACAAGGGAATGACGGGTTCGTTCCCTGCTTTATTCCCTCAAATTCCCTTGGTCGCCGTCATTCCCTTCCGGGGGGTCTTCCGGGGCGGAACGAGCAGCGCCCCCTCGTCGGCCGGCGAGAGGACGAGGCCGTTGTCGTCGAGTTCCACCGGGAGCTTCGGGAAGACCTCCTGCAGGTGGGCGAGGTCGGCCTTGAACGCTTGCCGGAAGCTGCGGATCGAGGCGTTCTCCGCCCCGAATTGCTGGTGCAGGTTGTTCCAGGTCAGCCGCAGGGGCCGGGGCAGGGCCCGCAGGCGGTAGCCGAGCCAGAACAGCAGGTCGAGCTTGCGCGCCGAGCCGGAGAAGGCCTTGGCGGCCCGCATGTCCACCGGCAGGGCGTGGCGGACCAGGGTCTCGTAGAACTCCTGGTCGAATCGGACGATGCGGCCCCCGTCATGGGGCTCCTCCCCCTCGCGGGGGCGCCACAGCTCCAGGCTGCGGAACGGGGGCACGTTGAGGGTGGTGGCGCTGTCGCGGCCGTCCCACAGGCCGATCTGCATGGTGCAGGCGGCCAGCCGGTTGAGTTGCTCCTTGAACTGCCGGATCGTGCCGCGCTCGCCCCCGGTCACGGCGAAGCCCATCTCGCGCATGAAGCCCGAGAGGGTGTCGGCCACCTGCACCACGGCGCTGCGCTGGCGCACCGCCTCGGTGCAGAGGTGGAGCAGCATCAGACGGGCCTTGGGGCCGTAGGGCAGCCCCTGGGGCAGGAAGGAGCCCGTGGAGGGGTCCTTGAGGCGCCCGGCGATCAGGTTGAGGGAGTTGCGCCCGTAGGTCCGGGAGAACTCGCGCATCGCCCCGGGATCCCGGTAGGGCAGCCCGCACAGGGCGAGGACGGAATGGATGTGCTGGAGGTTCTCCGGCAGGGCGGGCTCGTTCTCGATCACGAGGCGCACGGCGTCCCGCCGCCGCTGGTCGCGGGACAGTTCGGCCCGCCGGGCCTGCGCGAGGCCCTCGGCGGCCCGCTGCGCATCCCGCTCCCGCTGGCGGTGATGGAGGTGGGCGACGATCTGCGCGAACAGGAAGCCCCCGCGCGCCGCCTCCAGCTCCTCCAGGAGGTCCGCGTCGCGGATCCCGGCGATCGTCTCCTCGATGCCCATTGCCGCCCGTATCCAGCCGCCGACGGTCCCGGGAGGGACAGGCCACCCTCCCGCATGGCACGATTCGCGGCCCCGTGGAGGGCGGCCCCAAAGGTTGTCCCGGCAATCCCCGCATTCACACCCCGCCGAAGGGCCCGGGCCCTTCGGCGGGGTGTCGGGGCGGCGCCCCGACCCTTGATCCTCGCCACCGGAGGCCAGCGCAGAGTTCGATACGCCCGGTTCTCCCCGTTCTCCACATTCTTCCCTGCCGCCCCGCGCCGAATCGCATACGCGGCCACGCAGAATCCCATGCGGTTCGG
>JAKONI010000273.1 GCA_022702015.1 Beijerinckiaceae bacterium
TTGTACTTCTGGATCTTGGCGTCGTCGGCCGCCTCCCAGTGGATGAACACGCCGACCAGGATGTACAGGTCGTCGGCCTCGTCCGCCGGGATGATGCCCTCGGCCACGCAATCCTGCACCGCCTTCGCGACGCCATGCTGGGCCGGTCCGAACATCTGCACCGCCTGGCGGGCGTCGTTGATCGTGACCTTGTTGAACATCAGCGTGTTCGGCTTGCACGGCAGGTTCGGCGCGATGACCGCGAGCAGGCTGGTGAAGCCGTGCTTGTTGTTGGTCAGGCCGTTGCAGAAGGCGGTCTCGGCGGGCGAGCCGCGCGGTCCGATGATCAGGTCGATGTGGGCGACCTCGTTGCCGTCGCCGACGAGGGCCTCGCCGACCATGACCTTATTGATCTTCGCCATTCGGTGTCTCTCCCTGGATCCGTAAAGGGGCTGCGGCGCCGGTCGAAGCCGCTGCCGAAAAGCCATCCTTGTTATCGGCGCCCGGACACCTCCCAAGGGGATGGGACCGGGCCGGTTGGGCCGGATAGCGGCGGGGACCCTACAGCGGGGCCCTATCTGTCACAAGGCGCGCAACGGCCTGATTTTGAGGAATATCTTTGTGCCGGCGAAAGGAACTTCTCCTATCGCGGGGCAGAAACCTCCGGGATCTCAGGCGAGGATCGCCCCCGCTCCAGTCAGCGCCCGCCAGAACAGGGTCGCCACGGTGAAGTCGGCGCTGGTGCCGGGATTGATGCTCCGGCTCTTCAGGGCGCCGTCGAAGGCGAGGAGTTCGGCCACGGGGCGGGCCGCCATGTCGATCCGCCCGCGCAGGGCCGCCGCCTCGGAGCGAATCGCCTCCGCCGCCTCGGGGCCGTGCTTGCGCAGGATGTGGCTGTCGGGAAAGGCGGCGAGGTAGGCGAGGTGCACCGCGCTCGCGCACCAGGGCTCGTCGAGGCCGGAGGCCCCGGCCGCCTCCAGCGCGGGCAGGCCGACCTCGCGGATGTCCTCGAACTCCGTCCCGTAGGCGCGGGCGATCCGGTCGCGGTGGGCGGCCTCGGCCATCGCGGCGGCGAGGGGCGGGGGGGCATCCCCGGCGGTCACATCGTAGCGAGGGGCCTCGCCCAGGCCCCCGGGGGAGGCGAGGCGAATGGCGGCGAAGACATCGCGGGCATCCCCGGCGTCGAGGCCGCCGAGCACCGCCGCGAGGCTCGCCCCCGTCTCGGCGGCCCGCGCCAGGGGCGCGCAGAGAAGCAGGATGCCGAGGTTGGTGTTCTGCCCCACCGCCGCGCGGGTGGCGGCGACCCCGGCCAGGACCCGCGCCCCGACGCCGGCCCCGTCCCGCGCCAGCGGACCGGCCGAAACCTCGGCGCTGCGGGCGAAGTCCGCGACCTTCATCCGGTGCCCGGCGGCGTAGGCGTGGACGTTGCCGACCTTCAGCGCGTCGAGTTCCGTGAGGCAGGCGGCGCGGTAGAGGCCGGCGATGCGGTCGGGGGCGAGCATCGTGCTCAGGCGACGACGAGGCGGGGGCGGGTGGCCGCCCGGACCGCCGCGAGGAAGCCGCGCACCACGTGGCCCGCGATGTCCGCCTCGCAGACGGTCTGGAGACCGGACCAGGCCGGCATCGAATTGACCTCCAGCACCGCGAACCCGCCCTCGCCGTCCTCCACGAGGTCGATGCCGGAATAGGCGACGCCCACCGCGGCGGCGGCGGCCTCGGCGAGGGCTGCCGCCGCCTCGGGCATCGCCCAGGGGAGGGGGCGCCCCCCCCGGTGGACGTTGGTGATCCAGCCGTCGCCCTCGCGGATCATGCCGGCGATGGCCCGGCCGTCGCAGACGAAGACCCGGTAGTCGCGCCACAGCCCGTCCCGGCGGGGCACGTAGCGCTGAAGGTAGTAGACCCGGGCCACGGCCTCCGCGTCCGGCAGATCCTCGGGGCGTTCGATCAGGGCGAGGCCTTCGCCCTGCGAGCCGAACAGCGGCTTCAGGACGAGGGGGGCACCGGCCCGGGCCTCCCGGGCGACGAGGGTCGCGGCGGCCTCGCGGGTGGAAACCACCCAGGTCTGCGGCGTCGGCAGCCCGGCGCGGGCGACGAGGAGGGACGTCGCCGCCTTGTCCACGGAGCGTTCGATGGCGGAGGGCGAGTTCCACACGGTGCAGCCGGCCGCCACCATGGCGTGCAGGACACCGAGCCGCATCGTCGTCGCCTCGAAGGTGCCCCCGGCGATGGTGCGCAGCAGGACCCCGTCGGGGAGGGCGCCATCGAAGCCCGGCACCCGCAGGGGCTCCCCGCCGCCGGTCTCGATGGTGACGTCGGCCAGCGAGAACAGCACCGGCTCGACGCCCTGCGCCCGCAGCGCCGCGAGGAGCCGGGCCTTGTGCCAGTGGCCGTTATCGGCGGCGAGGGCGATGCGCATGGGGCGGAAACTCAGGCATTGCCCTCCCCCCTCTGCGGGGGAGGGTGGCCCCCGCGCGAGGAGGGGGCGGGAGAGGGGGGACGACGTGCCGGGAGAGGTCGCGACAGGGGCCGGTTCCGCACCGTCGCGCCGCCCCTCTCCCGCCCCGCTTCGCGGCGTACCCTCCCCCGTAGAGGGGGAGGGTGTTGACCCGTCAGGCGAACGATGCCTCCACCAACGACGGCTCCAGCCGGCCGCCGCGGAAGGTCGCGCCGGTGCGCACCGAGGTGACGATCGCCTCGGCCGGCGAGAACAGGGCGCCGTCGATCTTGTAGAAATCGCCGTTCACCCGGGAGAAGATGTCGGCGAAGGGCGCCCCGTGGTCCGCCGAGGTGGTGGAGGGGAGCTGCTCGGCGAGCTGCCGGGCGTCGGCGTCCTCCGCATCGACGAAGAGCTGGACCCGGCCGCCGTAGATGATGGCGTCGTTGGTCCGGCCCATCGCCTTCACGAAGTCCGGGTGGGGCGGGGAGAGGGGCGCCGAGCCGATCCCGTCGAGGATGGCGTGCAGGTCGAACCCGACCGTGTGCGCCTTGTGCAGGGCCACCTCCAATACCCGGGCGACGACCTGGGTGGAGCCGGCGAGGCTCTGGGTCGGGGCGAAGATGAAGGTCAGGTCCTCGGGACGCAGGCCGGTGGCCTCGGCGACCTTGGCGACGACGCTCTCGGGCGGGCCGCCGGCCGATTCGAGGACGAGGGCGGTGGCCGTCGCGGTGTCGCGGTAGCCGAGTTCCTCGTACAGCTCCTCCACCACGGCCACGGCCCGGCCGGGGCCGGAGCCAAGGGCGAAGAAGCCCGAGTCGCCGGTCTCGTCGGCGAGGCTCCAGCCGGCATACTGGCTGCCCAGGCACGCCAGCACCGGATCGGCGGAATGGACGGTGACGCTGTAGGGCCACGAGGCCACCGGCCCGGCGGGGGCGATGGTCACGGTGCCGAGGCCGCCGAGGCAGATCTCGGCGATGCGACGCCCGGCCTCGATGGAGCCCCGGGCGCTCGACCCGGCATCCACCATCCGCGCCCCGCCGGGGGCCTGCGAAACCGCCAGCCGCAGGGTGTCGGCCTCGGCGACGAGGCGCTCGACCAGGGGGGCGCTGAGCGCGTTGAGGCTCGGGGGCCGGGGGCTGTCGCTCATGGTGGGGCTTCCTCGTCCTGTGGGGTCTCGTTCAGGGTCTTCCGCAGCCGGGCCACCCGCTCTTCGAGGGAGGTCCGGGCGGCGGCCCCGTTGGCGCCCGTCGCGAAGACGGTGCAGAGCGGTGCGTCCCGCCGCACGACGGTCCCGGCCCCGGGCCGGTCGCGGATGTGCGGGGGCCATGCGACGGCCGGGACCGGCGCATGGTCGCAGTCCGCGTAACAGATCGCCGAGGCCGCCGCATCCACCGGGGGCGCCCCGAGGTCGATTTGCCGGCCGCCGGAGAGGCAGGCGGCCAGATGCGCCGGCAGGAGCGGCCGGGAGCGGCGGTCGAGCAGATCGAGGGTGGCGCCGGGGCGGGGATTGATCTCGGTGAGCCACCACTCCGACCCATCCGACAGGACGTCCGCGCTGAAAAGGCCGGCGAGCCCGGTGGCCGAGGCGATCCGCCCGGCCGCCTCGGCGATCGCGGCGACGAGCGAAGGCGGGAGGGGCGGGGGTTCCCCCTCCGCCCGGGCCAAGGCGCCGCCGTAGCGGAAGGGCCGGCCCGGCGCGGGGGCGCACCATTGCTCCGTCAGCGCGAGGGCCCGCACCGTGCCCCCGGCCGCCAGAGCGTTGAGGGCATAGGGCCGCCCCGTCACCCGGGCCTGGAGGTAGTGGCCGGGCTCCGGCATGGCGGCTTCGGCGGGCCGGATATGGCCGCCGCCGCTGCCGCCTTGGGCCTTCACCAGCCAACGCGAGGGATCGTCCACCGGTCCGGCGCTCACCGTCGGGTGGGGCACGCCGAGCCGGGCGCAGAGGTCCGCGAAGGCGAAGGGGTCCTTCAACGCGGCCACCGTCCCGGCGGAGGCGCCGATCAGGCGATGTCGCCCGGCGATGGCGGCGACGAGGGCGGGATCGTCCTCGAAGCCGCTGCCGAGGATCACCCCGAGGGTCCGGCCCGCCTCCGCCGCCAGCCCGTCCAGGGAGTCGAGGACCGCCCCGGGCACCATCCCCCTGCCGAACCGGCCGGGCATCACCCGGCAGGTCTCGGAGAGGTCCACGGTGTCCGCGTCGCCGAACAGGTCGGCGACGTAGGGGCGGAAGCCCGCCCGCCGGGCCGCCCGCGCCAGCGCCCGCCCGGACTGGGCCGCGATCAGGACCGCCTCGCCCATCCCGCCGCGAATCAGCCGGCGATCTCCACCGCCAGCGGGTAGGCGTCGCGGAAATCGAGGCAGAGGGGCTTGTCGGATTCGAGCATCCGCTGGAACAGCCGGCGCTGCGTCTGGTACTTCACGTTGCCCACCGCCAGGGCGCCGATGCCGAAGCCGCGACCGCCGGGCAACTCCACGTCCACCGCGTTGACGTCGATCCCCGCGATGCCGGCGGGGGGCACGGCATTCACGTCGGAGGCCACGAGGAGCTTCGGGGCTTGGGCGAGGTCGTCCGCCGAGAGGATCGGGATGCCGGCGGGGCCGGCGGAGAGGATCACGTCGGCCTCGCGGATCGCCGCCCGGCGGTCGGCCGGGGTGGTGCCGTCCACGGCCCCGACCTCGACGCCGAAGCGCCACTTCATGGTGAAGGCGATCTTGGAGACCCGCTCCTCGCCGTCGTGGCCGACGAGGACGCTGTGCGCCCCCTCCAGCGCGCCAATCACCGCCGCCACGTAGGCGACGACGCCGGCCCCGCCGAAGATCACGATGCGCTTGCCCTTGAGATCGGTGCCGAACTTCACCCGCAGGGCGCGGGCGACCTGCGCCACCATCGCGGCCCCGGTGGTGAAGGAGCCGGCCGGGTCGGCGAACACGTGGTTCACGAAGGGCGGGACGAAGGCCTTCTTGGCCCGGTCCACCATGTCGAGGGCGTCCTCGGCGTTCTTGCCGCCGATGAAAAGGCCGGTGCGGGTGCCGTCCTGCGGCGCCCGGGAGAAGATGGAGTCCTGGGTGAGCGACACCACGTCGGAGAGGCTGACCTCCGTGTAGGTCACCAGCGTCTCGAAGCCGGCATCGACGGCCATGTTCACGTCGAAGGGGCTCATGTGCCGGAGCGGCGTGAGCATGTGCAGGATCGAGCGGGCCATTCTTTCGACCTCTCCGTGATGCGCGACCCCTCCGGGGCCGGCTGTGCCCAAACAAGTCCCGCGCGGGCGCCCCGGTCAAGCGGCGCCGTCCCGCGTCAGGCGCGGATCCCCCCGGCGATGGCCGCACCCGTGTTCCGCCCCCGGGCGATCAGGAAGCGCAGCGTCCCGCCCCCGTCGAGCGCCTCGACCAGGGCGCGGGCCTCGTCCTCCGAGCCGGCGAGCAGGAAACCGGTCGGCCCCCAGGAGCTCTGGCCGTAGCCGGGAACGCCCCGGGCGGCGGCCCGCGCCAGGGCGTCGGCCACGGCGGGGCTGGCGTAGCGCCCGCCCTGGTGCGGGGCGAAATGGTCGCCCACGAGGTCCTGCATCCGGGTGATGCCGGCGCCGAAGGCGGCGACATCCCCGGTCACGCAGGACGGCAGCACCTGCATCAGCACGATCCGGCAGATCTCGGCGGCCTGGGCCTCGGGGAAGCGCGGCAGCTCCCGGAAGGCCTCGACCTCGTGGGTGCCGTGGACCCCCTCCATGGCGGTGTCGAGGACCAGCACGATCCGCCACGCCTCGGGGAAGGGCAGCCGCGCCACCACCGGCGGCGGGGCGGCCTCGGGCCCGCGCCCCCCATCGACGATCAGCCCGCCCTCGGTGAAGGCGCGCAGGCCGACGCCGGAGCGGTTCCCCCGGTCGAGGGCGGTCGAGAAGGCCTCGGGGGAAAAGGGGCGGCCGGCGAGGCGGGCCAGGGCGGCGGCCACCGCCAGCGCCAGCTGCGTGCCGGATCCGAAGCCGGCATGGGCGGGAATCGCCCGCTCGACCCGAATCGCCACCCCCGTGCCGATGCCGAGATGGTCGGCGGCGGCCTCGGCGTAGCGCCGGACGCGCCCGGCCTCGGGCCCCTCGACGGCGAGGGCGGGGGCGGGCCGAGCGGTCAGCGCCAGGGAGGGCGTGTCGATGGCCAGCCCGACGCTGCCGAACCGGCGGCCGAGGCCGCCATGCAGATCGAGGAAGCCGAAATGCAGACGGGCCGGCGCCTCGATGCGCACGCGCTCGGCATTCAGGTCGGGGATGTCGGCCACGGCGATCCCCTTCCTCCCGGTCTCGGCATGGGTTGTCAGCGGGTTCCGGCGCGCTTCTCACACGCAAACCCCGGCGGGGCAACCGGGTTCGGGCAAGGGGCGGCGCAAGGGCGGCGCGAGGGGCGGCAAATGGGGCGGCGCGGGATGGGCCCGGCGGGGCGGCGCGGGGCACGGCCCTGGGGAAACCCCGCGCCTCGGCGGGGACTTCCTCCCCAGAAGGGCCTTGCCGGATGCACCCGATGAAGGCAAACCTAGCCCCGCGACGGCGCGCCGAGTTCGCCGTCCGTCCGGGGCAACCGGACGGGCAGGCCATTCCGAGCCGGCGGGACCTCTCGGCGTCCCGCTCTCCGGTCTTACGGCCGTCGCCCGCCCGACAGAGATCACGACCTGGGGGCCCCGCGCCCCTTTGGCCGAAAGAGAGATCGAGCGAGGGAGCATGCCAGCCTGGGTCAAGGGCGCGTCCACCGACATGGACACCGCCATCGCGGCGGCGGCCGAGCTGCTGGGTGCCGCCCGCACGCCGGTCATCGCCGGCCTCAACGCGGAGGTCTCCGCGATCAGGGCCGCCTACGATCTCGCCGGCCGCGTGGGCGCCTCCCTCGATACGCTGGGCGCGGCCGGCACCTATGCCGAACTGGGCGCCCTCAGCCGGTCGGGTGCCATGACCTCCACCCCCGCCGAGGTGGTGGGCCGGGCCGACGCGGTGCTCGTGGTGGGCGCCAAGCCCTGGAGCACCGAATTGACCGGCCGCATCCTGGAGGCCCGTCCCTCCCGGGGCCGGGCGGCGGGCGCGGAGCGGGCGCTCATGGCCCTCGGGACGGGGGCTCCGCAGGCGGCGCTCACCGTTCCCGCCGAGGGGGGGCTGCTGCCGGGGCTCGCGTTGCTGCGCGCCCACCTGCGCGGCCATCTCGCGGAGGCCTCGCCCACCGCCGACCTCGCCAGGACGCTCGCGGCCTCCCTCTACGTCGCGGTGCTCTATGACCCCGCCGAGGTCGGCGAGATGGGCGTCGAGACGATCCAGGGCCTCGTGATCGACCTCAACGAGACGACCCGCGCCTTCTCCCTGGCGGTCCCGGGGGAGACCCAGGACCGGGCGGTGGTCCCCGTGGCGGCCTGGACCACGGGGCAGGCGCCCCGGACCGGTTTCGGCCGCCGGGTGCCCGAGCACGATCCCTGGCGCTTCGACGCCGCCCGCCAGGTGGCGGCGGGCGAGGCGGACGCGGCCCTGTGGCTCGCCTCCGTCCCCGCCCCGGCCCCGGGCTGGCTGAGCCGCATACCCTCCATCGCCCTGGTGGGGGACGCCTCGCCGGAGGCCGCCGAAGTGGTCATCGCCGTGGGCGTGCCTGGCCGGGACCTCGGCGGAGTCCTCTGGAACGAGACCCGGGGCGCCCTGACCTACTGGCCGGCGCGGGCGGGAGGGGCGGTCGCGGCCGACCTGCCCTCCGCCGCCTCCGTGCTGAGCCGGCTGACGGACCATCTCGCGGGCAGGAGTGACACCGCATGCTGAGCGTGATCCGGGGCGGGCGCGTCGTCGATCCGACCGCGTCCCGCGATGGGGTGGGCGACGTCTGGATCGAGGACGGCCAGATCGTCGATGCGCCGGGCCGCGAGCCCGACCGGGTGATCGACGCGGCGGGCTGCGTCGTGATGGCCGGCGGCGTCGAGGTGCATTCCCACATCGCCGGGGGCAACGTCATCACCTCCCGGCTGCTCCTGCCGGACCTCTACGTGAGCGAGGCGGCGCCGGAGGGGCATCCCTTCGCCCATGCCGGGGGCGCGGCGGCCTGGATCGGCGCGACCTATGCGCGGATGGGCTACACCACCGCCGTGGAGCCGGCGATGCCGCCGACCCACGCGCTCGGCACCCAGCTCGAACTCGCCGACATCCCGCTCCTCGACCGGGGCGCCCTGACGGTGATGGGCAACGACGACCACCTGCTGACCCTGCTGCGTGACGGCGAGGGCGCGAACGCGGTGCGGGACCTCGTGGCCCTCAACGTCGCGACCTCCCGGGGCCTCGGCGTGAAGTGCATCAACGCCGGCGGCGCCTCGGCCTTCAAGGACGGCGCGCTCAAGCTCTCCCTGGACGACGAGATCCCCTGCTACGGGCTCTCGACCCGCAGGATCATGGGGTCGCTCCTCGACGCGGTCGAGGCGTTGAAGGTGCCCCATCCCCTGCACGTCCACTGCAACAACCTCGGCCTGCCGGGGGCGGACGATTCGTTCATCGCCACGCTGGATGCCGCCGAGGGACGGCGCATCCACTTCGCCCACGCGCAGTTCTACGCCTACGGCGTCACCGACGACGGCAAGGGCTTCCGCTCGGCCGCCGAGCGGATCGTCCGGGCCATCGCGGACAACCCGCAGGCGACGCTCGACATCGGGCAGGTGGTGTTCGGCCAAACCGTCACCGTCTCGCTGGACATCCTGCGCCAGTTCGGTGGCCGCAAGGGCGCCAAGCCGAGGAAGTGGGTGCTGAACGCAGGCGACGCCGAGGGGGGCGGCGTGGTGCCGTTCCTCTACCGGCCGAAGGGCCCGACGAGTTCCCTGCAATGGGCCATCGGCCTGGAGATCATGCTGCTCTCCCCGGACCCGGAGCGGACGATCCTCACCACCGACCATCCGAACGGCGGCCCCTTCACCCAGTACCCGCGCATCATCCACCTGCTGATGGACCGGGGCGAGCGCGAGCGCGAGATCGCGACCCTTCCGGGGGTGGTGGGCGAGCGCAGCGGTCTGCCGGGGATCGAGCGGGAATACACCCTGTCCGAGATCGCGCAGCTCACCCGCTCCGGCCCGGCCAAGCTGCTGGGTCTGGCCGACCGGGGCCATCTCCGGGTCGGCGCCCGGGCGGACGTGGCGGTCTACCGCGACGACCCCAACCGGACGGCGATGTTCACGGCGGCCAAGCTCGTGCTCAAGGACGGGGTGCCGATCGTCGAGGACGGCGAGGTGGTCGAGTGGCGCGCCGGGCGCACCCTGTCCCTCTCCCTGGATTCGGACAAGGCCATGGCCCGGCGCACGGACACGTACCTCACCGACCGGTTCGGCACGGGGCTCGACAGCTTCACGGTGCCGGACGAGGCGTTCGACGCGCCGACCTTCGAGGCGGTGCCATGCCGGGTCTGATGTCCACCCCGTTCTCGGGGGCCCGTGCGCGGCGCCCCCGCCTGCCGGAACACCGGATTGCCCGACGGGGAACCGAAGTCTGATGGCCACCGACCTCACCCTCAACGGCATCCGCGTCGTCGACACCTTCGCCGAGGCGTTCGACGTGGCCGGCACCGCCATCGTCGTCACCAACGACACGCCCAAGTGGGCGATGATCGCCGCGACCACGATGACCGGTTTCGCCACCTCGGTGATCGGCTGCGGCGCCGAGGCCGGGATCGACGCCGTGCTCCCGCCCGAGGAGACCCCGGACGGGCGGCCGGGCGTGCGCATCCTCCTGTTCGGCTTCGAGCCGAACGGCCTCAAGGACCAGCTCATCAAGCGGGTCGGCCAGTGCATCCTCACCTGCCCCGGCACCGCCTGCTTCGCGGGGGTGGCCGGGCCCAACAAGATCAAGCTCGGCGGAGCCATCCGCTACTTCGGCGACGGCTTCGCCATCGCCAAGCGGATTCCCGACGCAAAGGGCCAGGAGCGCCGCTACTGGCGCATCCCGGTGATGGACGGCGAGTTCCTGTGCGAGGATTCGGTCCGGGCCGTGGACGGGGCGGTGGGGGGCGGCAACCTGCTGTTCCTCGGACGCACCCATGCGGAGACCTTGAAGGTCGCCGAGGTCGCGGTGGAGGCGGCCGCCGCCGTGTCCGGGGCGATCCTGCCCTTCCCGGGCGGCATCGTCCGCTCCGGATCCAAGGTCGGCGGGCGGACCAAGGGGATGATGGCCTCCACCAACGATGCCTACTGCCCGACCCTCAAGGGCAGGGCGGGCTCCGCGCTTCCGCCGGATTGCGGCGTGGTGCTGGAGATCGTGATCGACGCCCTCACCTCGCAGGGCGTCTCGGACTCGATGCGGGCGGGGCTCCACGCGGCCACCGAGATCGGTGAGCGGCACGGGCTGATCGCCGTCACGGCGGGCAATTACGGCGGCAACCTCGGCCGCCACCATTATCACCTGCGCGATCTGCTCGCGCCGGCCGGCGGCCAGGAGGGCTGAGCCTTGAGCACCCTCACCCTCCGCGAGGCGCCTCCGGAGCGCCTCGATCTCCTCCCCATCACTCCCCTGTCGCTCAGCGGCCTCTCCCAGGGGGAGGCCGAGCGGCTGGAGATCGGCACGAGCCGCCGGGGCGTGCGCCTCGGGGACATCTTCACCGTCTCCCTCGACGGGTCCGACACCCTGACCATCGAGGGCGGGCACGAACGCCTCGATCAGGTCGGCGCCGCCCTGTCCGAGGGGACGCTCCGCGTGAACGGCGATGTCGGCCAGCGCCTCGGCGCCGGCATGGCGGGGGGGCGGATCACCGTCTCCGGCTATGCGGGCCCCTATGCCGGCTCGGGGGCCACGGGCGGCCTCATCACCGTCGAGGGCGATGCCGGCGACCATGCCGGCGGGGCGCTCTACGGGGCCAAGGCCGGGCTCGACGGGGCGACGCTGATCGTCCGTGGCCGGGCCGGGGACCATTGCGGCGACCGGATGCGCCGGGGCACGATCCTCGTCGGCCGGGCCGGGGCCCATGCCGGGGCGCGGATGATCGCGGGAACGCTGGCGGCCCTGGAGGTCGGCGACTTGCCGGGCTTCGGGATGCGCCGGGGTACCCTCGTCGTCGGCCGGCACGGGGCGCTGTCGCCCACCTTCGTGGAGACCGGCAGCCACGACCTCGTGTACCTGCGCCTGCTGGCCCGCCACCTCCAGGGGTTGAGCGAGGCCCACGCGGCGCTGCTCGCGCGGCCGTTGCGGCGCTATTCCGGCGACCTCGCGACGCTGGCCAAGGGCGAGATCTGGGTCGCGGCCTGAGACGGGACGGCGCGGGCGGGGACCCTGTTCTTCCGGCGCCCGCGCGGAGTAGTCTTGGGCCAAGCCGGCCCGGCACGATGGCCGGCATTCGGGAGGTTGCCGGTGCTGTTGCTGTTGTCCGTCTGCCTGATCGCCCAGCCCGCCACCTGCCACGACGAGCAGGTCCAGGTCTCGGCGGGGATGTCGAACCCCTTCCTCTGCCTGCGCAACTCGCAGAGCGTCCTGGCCCAGTGGTCGGAGGAGCACCCGGAGTTCCACGTCGAGAGGTGGCGCTGCGCCGCCGGCGCCGGCCCGGCGAAGAAGCCGTGACGGTCGCGTACGGATCGGGACGATCCCCGCGGGCGGCAGGGACCCTCGCGCCATGCGCTCCCTGAAGGCCCGGTTCGCGATCCTGTTCGCCGGCAGCGCCCTCCTCGTGCTGCTGGCGGCGGCGGCGGTGCTGGCCTCGATCGGGGTCGCGGAGCGGACCGTGGACCGGACGCTGGCCGCCCAGGGGCGCCTCGAACTGCTCGCCGAACTCTCCGGGCGCCTGACCCAGTTCGGCCTCGCCGCCGTGGAGACGGTGGGCAACCCGGACGGTCAGCCGGAGGCGATGGCCATCGCCCGCGTGAACGTCGACAAGGCGCTGACGGCGGTGGACGAGGCCATGGCCCGCAGCTTCCCCCCGAGCGACGACCCCTCCGACCGGATGCAGTACGCCATGCGCTCGCGGCCGATGTCGCAACTGCGCGGGGCGCGGGTCGTCCTCGACCGGCAGGTCTCGCTCATCAGCCGCCAGACCGAGCCGGACAAGCGGCAGGACTCGATCAAGGGCGCCCTCAACGGTTTCGGGGCGATGACCGGCCAGCCGCTCTCGTTCCTCATCGAGGCCGAGCGCCGGAGCATGACCCGGGGGTCCGACGAGGCGAGGGAGCTGTCGAGCCGCCTTCGGGTGGCGGCGGTGGCGGCGGTCGCCCTGGCGCTGGCCCTCCTCGTCATCCTCTACCGGATGCTCACCCGCCCGATCCTCGCGCGGATCGACGAGGTGCGGCTGGCCGCCAGCGCCATCGGGCGCGGCGCCCTCGACACCCGCCTGCCGGTCCAGACCCGGGACGAGCTCGGCCTGCTCATGGCCAACGTCAACCGCATGGCCGCCCGCCTCTCCCGGCGGGAGGACCACCTGGCGGCCGACCGGGCCGCCCTCGAATCGACGGTGGCCGCCCGCACCGCCGACCTGCGTGCCGCCAACGCGCGGCTGGAGGCCGCCGACCTCTCCCGCAGGCGCTTCTTCGCCGACGTCAGCCACGAGTTGCGCACGCCGCTCACGGTGATCCTCGGGGAATGCGACATCGCCATGCGCGGCGCCGCCCGCGCCATGGATCCGGCGCCGGCCTTCGCGACGATCCGCAAGCGGGCGCAGCGGCTCAAGCGCCGGGTGGAGGATCTGCTCCGGGTCGCCCGCTCTGAATCCGGGGAGATCGAGCTGGACCGCCGGCCGGTCGGCGTGGCCGCCGTGCTCGCGGAGGCGGTGGACACGATGGGGTCCGAGGCCGCCCGCCGCCGGGTCGCCCTCGCCCTCGTGCCCGGCAGCGAGGACGTGGAATGCCTCGCCGACCGGGAATGGCTGCGCCAGACCGTCGA
The DNA here is from genome assembly GCA_022702015.1 of Beijerinckiaceae bacterium. Taxonomy (GTDB): domain Bacteria; phylum Pseudomonadota; class Alphaproteobacteria; order Rhizobiales; family Beijerinckiaceae; genus Methylobacterium. The sequence continues at coordinate 13,264 of JAKONI010000273.1, forward strand.
GAGTCTGATCGACAACGCCTTCCGCCACGCCACGGGCCTCAGCTCCGTCGAGGTCGCCCTGGAGCGGGTCGGCGGGGCGACCGCGCGGATCACGATCCGCGACGACGGGCCGGGCTTCGGCGCCCCCGAGGCCGACCTGATGGAACGGTTCCGGCGGGGGCCGAGGGCGCCGGGCGCCCCCGCCCCGGACGAGACCGGCTTCGGCATCGGCCTCGCCCTGGCCCGGTGGATCGTGGAGCAGCACGGCGGCGCCATCGGCCTCGGGGCCGGCGAGGGCGGACGCGGGGCCTGCGTCCGGCTGGACATCCCCGCCTGCGACCACGCATGGATGGGGGGAGCGTCCGGGCACACGGATGCCGGGGGGAACCTGAGGGAGCCGGCCGCATGACGCGGATCCTGATCGTCGAGGACGACGTCGATATCCGAGCCCTGCTGGCCCGGGGGCTCGAGGCCGAGGGTTTCGAGGTCGGCACGGCCGCCAACGTGGACGACGCCCTCAAGGCCGCCCGTGATCCGGCGCCCGGCGCCGTGCTCCTCGATGTGGGGCTCCCCGACGGGTCGGGGCACGATGTCTGCCGGTCCCTGCGCGAGGGGGGCTTTTCCGGGCCGATCCTGTTCCTCTCCGCCCGCGACGAGATCCGCGACCGGGCCGAGGGGCTGGCGATCGGCGCGGACGACTACATCGTCAAGCCGTTCGAGTTCGACGAGTTGGTGGCGCGCCTGCGCACCCATCTGATGCGGCGCCAGCAGGCGGAGGCGCCCCGCTCCCGCCTCAGCGCCGGCCGCCTCGTGTTCGACCTCGACACCCGGCAGGTCTCGTGCGGCGAGGCGAGCGCCCGGCTCACCCCCCGGGAGGCGGAACTCCTGGCGATGCTGATGGAATGCCTCGGCAAGCCGGTCTCCCGCGCCGAGATCTTCGAGCGGCTCTGGGCGAGCCAGGGGGGCCTCTCCCTCAACGTGGTGGATGTCTACATCGGCTACCTCCGGTCCAAGATGTCGGATTTCGTCCGCTACGGCGGCCCGGTCCTCACCACCGTGCGCGGCAAGGGCTTCATGCTGGAATCGCGGGGGCCCGACTTCCGGCAGTGAGGCGGGCCCGCGTCGATCTCGTACCTTTGGCCAACAGTTCCGTGTCGCGCTGAAATATTTCGTAGGATCAACCAGTTCGCGCGTCGTCTCACGAAAATTTTGGGTAGATCCGGCAATTTGGTGCTTGAACGGGCCGGCCAAATGGACAATATCAGCCCTGCGCCGGAAACGAGAGCGCCATCAGTGTCTTAGGGTCCTCTTAGGATTGATCTGAGGACGCTCGGTGAACCAATTCCAAGGAGAAACACCATGGCCTGGGCTGCCCCCGTTGTGTCCGAGATCTGCGTTGGCATGGAAGTGACCAGCTACGAGTCCGCCGAGATCGACACCTTCAACTGAGTTTGCGCGGGCCGGGGATCGCGGGAGACGCATCATGCGCGTCGTGGTTCTCGGCTCCGCCGCGGGGGGCGGCCTTCCCCAGTGGAACTGCCGCTGCCCCAATTGCCGTCTCGCCCGCAGCGAACCGCAGCGCGTCCGCCCCCGGACGCAGTCGAGCATCGCGGTTTCCGCCGACGACCAGGATTGGCTGCTGATCAATGCCTCGCCGGACATCCGGCAGCAGCTTTTCGACAACGAGGCGATGCACCCCCGCGAGGGGCTGCGCCACTCCCCGATCCGCGCCGTGCTGCTCACCAACGGCGACGTCGATCATGTGGCCGGGCTCCTGACCCTGCGCGAGGGACAGCCTTATACCCTCTACGCCACCTCCGGCATCCTCGAATCCGTCAACGCGAACCGGGTGTTCGACGTGATGGCCGAGGGTGTCGTCGCCCGGCGGACCATCGGGCTCGATACCCCGTTCGAGCCGATTCCGGGCCTGCGGGTCACGCTGTTCGCGGTGCCGGGCAAGGTGCCCCTATGGCTGGAGGGCGAACAGGTGGAGATCGGCGCCGAGACCGAGACGACGGTCGGCGCGATGATCGAGGCCGGCGGCCGGCGCCTCGCCTACATCCCCGGTTGCGCCCTGGTGAACGACGACGTGCGCCGCCGGGTGGCCGGCGTCGATGCCCTGCTGTTCGACGGGACCGTCCTCTACGACGATGACATGATCCGCGCCGGCGTCGGCACCAAGACCGGCTGGCGCATGGGCCATGTGCCGATGCGCGGCGACAACGGGGCCATCGAGGCCCTGGCCGGGGTCGAGATCGGGCGAAGGGTCTTCGTGCACATCAACAACACCAACCCCGTCCTCGTGGAGGGCTCCGCCGAGCGGGCCGACGTCGAGGCGGCGGGCTGGACCGTGGGCCATGACGGGCTCGGCCTCGACCTGTGAACGGCGCGCGGGTGAGGGTCCCGCGGAGGCATCGGGACGCGCCGGTTTGAGACTTCGGCCTCAGCCCCTACATTCCGTGTAGGGCACACCGGGTCCCGTCGGGGCCGGACAATGAGAACCCCCCTCGGACACGAGCCGACAACGGACGCCGGACACGCCATGAACGCCATCTTCCCGACCCCGGATGCCGCCGGCAGCGAGCGCCTCCTCACGCCGGACGAGTTGGAAGCGGCGCTCCGCGACATCGGCGCCAAGCGTTATCACATCCTGCACCCGTTCCACCGGCTGCTCCACGACGGCAAGTTGTCGAAGGATCAGGTCCGCGCCTGGGCACTCAATCGCTACTATTACCAGGCGATGATCCCGATAAAGGACGCCGCCGTCCTCGCCCGGATGCACGACGCGGAGCTGCGCCGGGTCTGGCGGCAGCGGATCGTCGATCACGACGGCGACGCCCCCGGCGACGGCGGGATCGAGCGCTGGTTGAAGCTTGCCGAGGGCGTCGGCTTCGGGCGCGATTACGTGCTCTCGACCCGGGGCATCCTGTCGGCCACGAAGTTCGCGGTGGAGGCCTATGTCCACTTCGTCTCGGAGCGGACCCTGCTGGAGGCCATCGCCTCGTCGCTGACCGAGATGTTCTCGCCGACGATCATCTCCGAGCGCGTCGCCGGGATGCTGAAGAACTACGATTTCATCACCAAGGATACGCTCGCCTATTTCGACAAGCGCCTTACCCAGGCGCCCCGCGACGCGGACTTCGCCCTCGACTACGTGAAGACCCACGCTACCACCCCCGAGCTTCAGCGCCGGGCGATGGATGCGCTCACCTTCAAGTGCAACGTGCTGTGGGTGCAGCTCGACGCCCTGTACTTCGCCTATGTCGCGCCGGGCATGGTCCCGCCGGATGCGTGGCAACCGGGCGTCGGCCTCGTCGCCGAGGCGGCGACCCAGGCCGCCGGTCCGCGCAAGACGGTGCCGGGCGACATCCCGCGCCTGCCCCGGGGCGTGCGCCTGCGCCACGACGAGACCCGGGGCAAGACCGTGCTCCTCGCCCCGGAGCGGACCTTCGACCTCGACGACAACGCGGTGGCCGTCCTCAAGCTTGTCGATGGGGTGCGGACGGTCTCGGGGATCGCCGACGAACTCGCCAAGGTCTACGCCGCCGATCCCCGGGCGATCGAGGCCGACATCTGCGCGATGCTCGACGGGCTGGCGGACAAAAGGGTGCTGGAGCGATGAACGCACAGACCCCGATCCGCCCCGAGGCACCGGCCCCGGTCGGGCTCCTCGCGGAGCTGACGCACCGCTGTCCGCTGCGCTGCCCCTATTGCTCGAACCCCCTCGAACTCGACCGGCGCTCCGGCGAGCTCGACACGGCGACGTGGCAGCGGGTGCTCACCGAGGCGGCGGGCCTGGGCGTACTGCATGTCCACCTGTCGGGGGGCGAGCCCACCGCCCGCAACGACATCGTGGAGATCACCAAGACCTGCGCCGACCTCGGCTTGTACTCGAACCTGATCACCTCGGGGGTCGGCGGGGCGCTGGACAAGCTCCAGGCGCTCTACGATGCCGGGCTCGACCATGTTCAGTTGTCGGTACAGGGGGTCGACGCGCAGAACGCCGAGAAGATCGGCGGTCTCAAGAACGCGCAGCCGCAGAAGATGGTCTTCGCCGCCAAGGTGGTGGAACTCGGCCTGCCCCTGACCCTCAATTCGGTGATCCACCGGGGCAACATCCACGAGGTGGAGGGCTTCATCGACCTCGCGGTGAAGCTCGGGGCCAAACGCCTCGAGGTGGCCCACACGCAGTATTACGGCTGGGCCTACGTCAACCGCGCCGCGCTGATGCCGAACAAGGCCCAGGTGGACGAGTCGATCCGCATCGTCGAGGCCGCCCGGGAGCGGTTGAAGGGCCAGCTCGTCATCGACCTCGTGGTGCCGGACTATTACGCGAAGTATCCCAAGGCCTGCGCCGGCGGCTGGGGCCGCAAGCTCATGAACGTCACGCCCCAGGGCAAGGTGCTGCCCTGCCACGCGGCGGAGACCATCCCCAACCTCGAATTCTGGCACGTCACCGAGCATTCGCTGGGGGAGATCTGGCGCGATTCGCCGGCCTTCACCGCCTATCGCGGCACCGACTGGATGCAGGAGCCCTGCCGCTCCTGCGACCGGCGGGAGAAGGACTGGGGCGGATGCCGCTGCCAGGCGCTGGCGCTGGCCGGCGACGCGACGGCGACGGACCCGGCCTGCTCCCTCTCGACGCTGCACGCCAAGGTGCGGGCGCTCGCCGTCGAGGAAGCCGCCGAGACGCCCCCCGATTACGTCTACCGCACGATCGGCAGCAACATCCGCTCGCCGCTGAAAGAGGGTACCCCTTCGTGAAAGCATCGACCATCGCGACCGCGCTGGCCCTCGTCCTGGCCGGGCCGGCCCTGGCCGAGGATGCGCAGGCGCCGGCCGCCGCCGCGATCCCCGCCGCCGCGCAGCCCGGCACGCCCACCGCCTCGGACCTGCTGTTCGACTATCCCTCGATGAAGAACACGGCGCCGGGCAGCACCCTCACCTACGATTACCTGCGCCGCTCCGGGATCGAGAAGGGGCCGTTCGGCGCCCCCCTCAAGGATACGATCACCCTGAAGGTCGCCCCGGGCAAGCAGCCCGATGGTCGCGACATCCAGGTGGAGATGTTCAACGGCATGAACCGCCGCCCGGCGGGGCCCTACGAGGACATGACCGGCAACCCGATCGTGTCGCTGTTCCTGGAGAACCATCTCCAGGCCCTGTCCAAGGTGCTGGAGGCCAACCCCCGCTACCTGAAGCTCGCCATCCGCCGGGGCCTGCGCGAGCGCGCCACCGTCACGCCGATGAAGGTCACGGTGGGCGGCAAGGAAGTGGACGGCTGGCGGATCGTGACGCAGCCCTTCGTGGGCGACCCGCTCGGCGAGCGGATGCGCGGCATGGACGACCTGACCTACACGTTCGTGACCTCTCCGGCGGTGCCGGGGGAGATCGTGTCGATGGAAGCCGCCTCGAAGTCCAAGGACGGCGGCGAATTGCTGGAGGAGAAGCTCGGCTATGAGCAGAAGGCTGGCTAGTCTCGGCGGCGCGGCCGCGATCCTTCTCGGACTCGCCGGGGCTCACGCCTGGGCCGCCGAGGAGAACGATTACCCGACGGATGCGCGGGTCGATTACGTGTTCGGCTGCATGGCCGCCAACGGGCAGACCCGTGAGAGCATGGAGAAGTGCTCCTGCTCGGTCGATCAGCTCGCGGCGATCCTGCCCTACGAGAAGTACGTGCAGGCGAGCACCATCCTCTCGATGCGCCAGGGCATCGGCAACCGGGCCAACGAGTTCAAGTCCACCAAGATCTTCGACGACAAGGTCGCCGACCTCCGCCGCGCCCAGGCCGAGGCGGAAATCCGCTGCTACCGCGGGTAGCGCGGGATTTGCCCTCCCCCCTTCGCGGGGGAGGGGAAATCCCGTTGCGCCCGGCCGGAGTTTCCCGCACACCGGCCCCGTGACCTCATCTCCGCTTTCCGCCCTGGCGACCCTGCTCCCCGACCTCGGTCGGCGCACCCTCGTCATGGGCATCCTCAACGTCACGCCGGATTCGTTCTCCGATGGCGGCCTGTTCACCGGACAGGCGGAGGCCCGCGCGCAGGCCGAGCGGCTGGTGCGGGAGGGGGCGGCGATCCTCGACATCGGCGGGGAGTCCACCCGGCCGGGCCATACCCCCGTCCCGGCGGAGGAGGAGCAGGCCCGCGTCGAACCGGTGATCCGGGCGCTGGCCGCGAACCTCCCGGTCCCGATCTCCATCGACACCTACAAGGCCTCCACCGCCGAGGTGGCGCTGAAGGCCGGGGCGGCCGTCGTCAACGACGTGTGGGGCTTGCAGCGGGAGCCGGACATCGCCTCCGTCGCCGCCGCCCACGGGGCTCCGGTCATCGTCATGCACAACCGCGAGACGATCGAGCCTGGCCTCGACATCATCGCGGACATGCTCGCCTTCTTCGAGCGCTCGCTCGCCATCGCCCGCCGGGCCGGCATCGAGGAGGCCGACATCGTCCTCGACCCCGGCGTCGGCTTCGGCAAGACCTGGGAGCAGCACCTCGAAGCCCTGCGGCGGCTGCCGGAAATCCGGGCGCTGGGCTTTCCCGTCCTTGTCGGCGTTTCGCGGAAGTCCCTGCTCGGGCGCCTGCACGACCGGGAGACCAAGCCCGCCGACCGCCTTCATGGGTCGCTGGCCGCCCACGCGCTCGCCGGCACCCTCGGCGCCGACATCGTGCGGGTCCACGATGTCGGCGCCCATGTGGACGCCATGCGGGTGGTGGACGCGGTGATGCGCCCGGAGGCGCGGGCATGAGCGACCATATTCGCGTCGAGGGCATCGCGGTGTTCGCGCGGCACGGGGTACTCGCGGAGGAGGAGGTGCTGGGCCAGCGCTTCTACCTCGGGCTCGATGCCGAGCTCGACCTCGCCCCCGCCGGCCAGGCGGACGACGTGACCCTCACGGTGAGCTACGCCGACCTCACGGCGCTGGCCGTGGCGGTGGCCACCGAGCGCCGCTTCCAACTCATCGAGGCCCTGGCCGAGACCATCGCCGCCGAGATCCTCGCGGGCTTCCCCGGGATCGCCGCGATCACGGTGCGGGTCGACAAGCCGAGCGCCCCGGTGCCGGCCATCCTCAGCCAGGTCGGCGTCACCCTCACCCGCAGGCGGGGGGGCGGGCGATGAGGGCCTGGCTCGGCATCGGCAGCAACATCGGCGACATGGCCGCGACCCTCGACCGGGCGGTGGCCGCGCTCGCCGCGACCCCCGGCATCTCGGTCATCGCCCGCTCGTCGGATTACCGGACGCCGCCCTGGGGTAAGACCGACCAGCCCTGGTTCCTGAACGGCGCGGTGGGCATCGAGACCACCCTCGATCCGCACGCCCTGCTCGATGCCTGCCAAGCCATCGAGCACGCCCTCGGCCGCGTCCGCGAGGAACGCTGGGGGCCCCGCATCATCGACCTCGACGTCCTTGCCTACGAGGGCGCGGCCGTGGAGGACGAGCGCCTCGTCCTGCCCCACCGCTACGTCCGCGAGCGCGCCTTCGTGCTGGTGCCCCTGGCCGAGATCGCCCCCGACCTCGTAATCGGCGGCGAGCGCGTCACCGACGCCTTGGCCAAGCTCGACCGCACGGGAATCGCGCGGGTCTGACTCGGGAGTAGCGGGGTGTTTGACCGGGAAGCCTCCTTTTCCCCCTACCCTCGGCCTCATCCTGAGGTGCCGCCGCGAAGCGGGGGCCTCGAAGGAGCCCTCCAGAAAGCTCTGAGTTCGCTGGAGGCCTCCTTCGAGGCGGCTTCGCCGCACCTCAGGATGAGGGGGAGGGCGGGAAGCAGGGGCTTTCCGGTCAGGCTCTGAGGTTCCGCCGCGCAGCAGTGGCCTCGAAGGAGCCCTCCAGAAAGCTCTGAGTTCGCAGGAGGCCTCCTTCGAGGCGGCTTCGCCGCGCCTCAGGATGAGGAGGTGGGGTGGGAGAAAGGCCGACGTTCCGGTCAGGTTCCCGGGAGAAGTCCAGGGGCGCAGCCCCTGGGACAGCGGTGCGCCGCTCCGCCCCCGCCAAAGGGCTTGCCCTTTGGGATCCCATGACGTTTGACACATGCCATGGCCGCCCCCCCGCTTCTCACCCTTCAGGATGTTGCGCTGACCTTCGGCGGCACGCCGCTGATCACCCGCG
>JAKONI010000277.1 GCA_022702015.1 Beijerinckiaceae bacterium
GTGGAGCGGACCGAGCCCAGGAAGCCGACGAGATCGGGCTGCGAGGCCAGCTTGGAGAAGGCCAGCACCGCGCCGGGATTGGTGGTCTGGTCGTCCTCGGTGACGATCTCGAGCGGCTTGCCGAGCACGCCGCCGGCCTTGTTGACCGCCTCCAGGGCGATCTTGGCGCCGTTCAGGGCATAGCGTCCGGCATCCGCCCCCGGTCCCGTCACCGGCAGGACCATCCCGATCCGCACCGTACCGCCGGCCCCCTGCGCCCAGGCCGAGCGGATGACCCCAGGGGCGAACCCCCCCGCCGCAGCGCATGCGGCACCCGTCAAGAAAACGCGACGCGTTGTCTTCATCGGCGTATCCGTCCCCTCGCCGATGCTTTTCGCTCGGCGTTGTCGATATTAGTTCACGCTCGACGACCGAATGTCTATCCCCTTTACGGTGCTCGTTCACACCGACACGATGAAAGTCGTCGAATCGTCACCGGGCTGCGTTTTCAGTATCGTCGAGAGAACACGACCGCCCGTCAGAGGCGGCAAGGGAGGACCACAATGCGGATCGACGCCGTCGGACTCACCGCCTTCGTGCGGGATATCTTCATCCGCGAAGGCTGTTCCGAGGGGGAGGCCGAACGAATCGGCCGGTTCCTCGTGGCCGCCAATCTCACCGGCCACGACAGCCACGGAGTGATCCGTGTGCCGCGCTACGTCTCCTGGCTGCGCGAGGGTGAACTCGTCGCCGACCAGACGCCGGAGATCGCCCTCGACGGCGGCGCCTTCGCCCTCGTGGATGCCAAGTACGGGTTCGGCCAGACCGCCGCCCCCTTCGCCACGGATCTCGGCATCGCCAGGGCGAAGGAGCACGGGGTTTCCGTGATCGCGCTCCGCCACGCCGGGCATATCGGGCGGATCGGCGAGTGGGCCGAGCGGGCGGCGGCGGCCGGCCTCGTCTCGACGCATTACGTCAACGTCGCCGGCAGCCTGCTCGTGGCGCCCTTCGGCTCGGTGGAGCGGCGCTTCTCCACCAACCCCTTCGCCGCCGGATTCCCGGTGCCCGGGGCGTCGCCGATCATCCTCGACTTCGCCACCTCGGCCGTCGCGGAGGGCAAGGTGCTGGTGGCCTCCCAGGGGGGCAAGCCCCTGCCGGGGGACGTGCTGATCGAGCCGGACGGACGGCTGAGCGCCGACCCGGCCACCCTGTACGGTCCCCTGGTCGGCCTCGACCGGGACAACCAGAAGGGTGCCGGGGCGATCCGGGCCTTCGGCGAGCACAAGGGCTCGGGGTTGTCGCTGATGTGCGAATTGCTCGCCGGGGCGCTCACCGGGTCCGGCACCGCCGGGCCGGGGCCGCGCCGGGTCTGCAACGGGATGCTCTCGCTCTACCTCACGCCGGAGGCGTTCGGTGCGCGGGACGACATCGCCGCCGAGGCGCGGGCCTATCTCGACTTCTTCAAGACCGCCCGGCCGACCCCCGGCGGCGAGGTCTTGCTGCCGGGCGAGCCGGAGCGCCGGATGCGCAGCCTCCGCGGTGCCGAGGGTGTACCCCTGCCGGAACCGGTCTGGGCCACACTGCTCGCCGCCGGGCGCCCGCATGGGCTCGATGGGAATGCGTATCGCGCCTGACACCGCAAAGGTGGCTTGCATTCTGTATGCAGCGGATCGAAGCTTTCCTCCGGATCGCCCCGATGAAGGGTGGCCTCGGAGGAGAGCTTTGCATGACCACCCGGCGCGATTTCCTGCACCTGACGGCGGCCGCCACGGCATTGGGCGCCGTCCCCGGGGTGGCCATGGCCCAGCCTCAGGGCTCGACCTCCCCGTCCGATCGCCCGATTCCGCCCTCCGGCGGCGGTGAGATGCTGCGACTCGTGTCTTTCGCGGCGGACCGGTCCAAGTCTCCCCGCCTCGGCGCCGTGCGCGGGGACGGCAAGGTGATCGACCTGTCGAGCGCGGGGCTGCCGGGGGTCGATGCCACGGGGATGGTCTCGCTGATCGGAGCCGGTCCGAAGGCGCTGGAGGCCGCCCGCCGCGCCGCGTCCGCCGGCGACGGACCTTCGGTGGAGACGGTCCACCTCTTCGCGCCGATCCCCTCGCCGTCGCGCAACATCTATGCGGTGGGCTGGAATTACCTCGAGCATTTCAAGGAAGGTCAGGCGGTGCGCGGCACCAATGCCGAGTATCCGGCCCATCCGGTGTTCTTCACCAAGGGCGTCAACACGGTGAACGGGCCCTACGACCCGATTCCCTACGACCCCGCCGTCTCCACGGCCATCGACTGGGAGGTGGAACTGGCGGTGATCGTCGGCACGGCCGGGCAGAACATCGCCGAGGCCGACGCCATGTCCCACGTCTTCGGCTACAGCGTCATCAACGATACCACCGCCCGGGATATGCAGATCAAGCTGCATGGCGGTCAGTGGTTCAAGGGCAAGAGCCTCGACAAGTACGGTCCGATCGGCCCCTGGATCGTCCCGGCCGCCGACCTCGATCCCTCCGACCTGCACCTGCTGTTGCGGGTCAACGGCGAGGTGAAGCAGGATGCCTCGACGGCCCAGATGTACTTCAAGGTCGCCCGCATCATCGCGGAGTTGTCGCGAGGCCTGACCCTGGTGCCGGGGGACATCATCGCCACCGGGACGCCCCCCGGTATCGGCAACGCCCGCAAGCCGCCGGAATTCCTCAAGCCCGGCGACGTGATGGAGACCGAGATTGTCGGCCTCGGCACCCTGCGCAACGTCATCCAGGCGGTCCCGGCCTGAGCCGGCCTCAGTTCACGAGGACGACGGCCTGCTTCCCATGCGCGGGCCGGTCGATCTCGCCGACGATGAAGCCGGCCACGTCCGCCCGGGAGATGATCCCGTTCCGCCACGAGGCGCGGTCGGTCAGCACCTTGTAGCGTCCGGTGGCGGGGCCCGGCGTGAGGATGCCGGGCCGGACGAAGGTCCAGTCCAGCCCGCTGCGGCGGATGCGCATCTCCTGCACGTCCTTGTCGTCGTAGGCCCGGCCGAGGACGAGGCGGAACGGGACCCGCTGGAGCAGGCCGATGGCGTCGCGGCTGTCGCCCGTGCCGAAGCCCGTCACCGCCAGGATCCGGCGGACCCCCGCGCTCTCCATCGCCGGAACCAGCACGGCGGTGGAGCGGGAGAACAGCGTGACGGGGCCGATGAGGTCCTTCGTTGGTACGCCGAGGGCCTGGACCACCACGTCGATCCCGTCGAGGGCGGCGGCGATGTCGGCGGCCTTCAGGGCGTCGCCCGCGAAGGGCTCGAAGCCCTCGCCCGTCAGCGCCATGCGTCCGGCCGAGCGGGCGAAGGCCCGCACCCTGTGCCCCGCCGCCAGGGCCGCCTTCACGGTCTCCAGGCCGATACCCTGGCTGGCGCCGATGACGAGGATGTGGGCCATGGACGTGTCCCTCTGGATCAAGCCTCGGTCGGCACGGTCATGGCGAAGCGCATGCCGCCCTCGCTGATCGTGCGGTCGAAGTGCCCCCGCAGGCTGCGCTCGATGGTCTGGCGCAGGAGACGCGAGCCGAAGCCCGTCCCGTCCGACCCCGGCGCCTTCGTCGGCACGGCGTGTTCTTCCCAGACGAGGGTCAGCGCGCCCCCGGCCACGTCCCCCGTTACCGCCAGCGTCCCCTTGGCGGCGAGGGCGCCGTACTTGGCGGAGTTCGTGGCGAGCTCGTGGAAGATCATCGCGTAATCGTTCACCCGGCCGGGATCGACGAACGCCGTCGCGTCGATGGCCACCGCGATGTCCGCCCCGGAATGGTAGGGTGCGAGGATCCGCTCCGCGAGGTCGTGCAGGCGGATCCGGCCCTGGTCCAGGGTGTGCGAGCGGGTCGCCAGCGTGGTCGCCTGGTGCAGCACGCCGAACCGTTGGGACAGGTCCTCCACGAAGTCGGGGACCGATTTGGCGTCCCGGGCCACGATCGAGGTCAGCGCGCGGGCGACGGTGAACATGTTCGAGACCCGGTGGGCGAGTTCCGCGATGAGCAGGCGCTCGGACTCCTCCGCGCGCTTCCGGTCGGTGATGTCGAGGAAGATGGCCTGCACCCATTCTCCGACCGTCCCGGCCTCGCCTCCGATGCCCCGGGCGGAAATCCAGCGGGCATCTGCCCCGTCGCCGATCCGGAAATCGAAACTGTAGGGATGGGGATCGGTGGCGCTCGCCATCCAATCCATCATCATTGTGGCGCGGTCGGCGGCGCTGACCCGGGCGAAGAGATCGTCGATTCCGACCATCGCCTCCGAGATGCCCCAGAACTCCCGGCACAGGCTGTCGAGCTGCGCGAGGCGTTTCCCGGGCGACCACGCCCAGAGGCCGACG
>JAKONI010000278.1 GCA_022702015.1 Beijerinckiaceae bacterium
GGGCGCGAACAGCTCGCAATGGGCTGCATCCGGTCGATCGACCCATCGATGGCCCACGCCCATGCGGCGCGGCCGGCCGATCCGAAGCGGCTGCCGGCCCGAGCCGAAGGAGACGCGCGGTGGCGCGCGGCACGATGGCCCGGCCGATGCGGGGGAGGGGCCTGACCGGCGTCGTCCGACGGCGCAGGATCCGCACCACCGGTCCCGATCCGGCGGGGCCTCGTCTGCTTCTCCGCCCGCGGGTCGCAGCGATCCTTGGACGCTATCAGTTTCGCCACTCTCGAACGGGTCGATCGGTTCTACCACCGGTGGCGGCTCGAACTGGTCGACCTCCGGGAAACACGGCGTGGCTCAGAAGGAACGGAGCTTTGAGCGTTTGGCCCGTCGGCTAAAGCGCCGAGGGGCCGCGAATCCAACGCGGCAGCTCTTCGCCCATACCCGGCATTCGATCAGAGCACGCAGACGCGCCGACGCGGTTCCGGACCGGCAACAGAAGGCGAGCTCTTTGCATCCTGTGATCCGAGGCTTGCTGTTGCACAACCGGAGCGCCGGGCCGTGTCAGTCACCGGATCGGCACGATCATGCGGAAGTGGAGACCGGCATCGTCGATGGTCCGCTGGAACTGACCGGCCAAGCTGCGTTCGATGGTCTGCGTGAGGAGCCGCGATCCAAAGCCGGTGCCGTCGGCCTTGGCGGTTCCTGACGGAGCCGCGCCTTCGGTCCAGTCGAGGGTCAGGGCGTGATCGACGACACGTCCGACCAGGTTCAGGGAGCCTCCGTTGGCGAGCGCGCCATACTTGGCCGAATTGGTGGCGAGTTCGTGGAAGATCATCGCGTAGTCGTCGACCCTGTCGGGGGCCGCCACGGCGGCGTCCTCGATATCGACCGCGATGTTGGCGCCCTGCAGGTACGGCGACAGGATACGCGCGGCGAGGTCACGCAGCCGCACGTCGCCCTGCTCGAGCCCGTGCGACCGCGTCGCCAGGGTGGTCGCCTCGTGTAGGACGTGGAACCGCCGCGACAAATCCTCGGCGAAGCTGGCGGTGGACTCGGCCTCCCGGGCGACGATGTTGGTCAGCGCGCGGGCGACGGTGAACATGTTCGATACCCGGTGGGCGAGTTCCGCGATGAGCAGTCGCTCGGACTCCTCCGCGCGCTTCCGGTCGGTGATGTCGAGGAAGATGGCCTGCACCCATTCTCCGACCGTCCCGGCCTCGCCTCCGATGCCCCGGGCGGAAATCCAGCGGGCATCCGCCCCGTCGCCGATGCGGAAATCGAAACTGTAGGGATGGGGATCGGTGGCGCTCGCCATCCAATCCATCATCATCGTGGCGCGGTCTGCGGCGCTGACCCGGGCGAAGAGATCGTCGATTCCGACCATCGCCTCCGAGATGCCCCAGAACTCCCGGCACAGGCTGTCGAGCTGCGCGAGGCGTTTCCCGGGCGACCACGCCCAGAGGCCGACGCCTCCGCGATGGATCGCGCCGGCGAAGCTGGCCAGCGTCCACTCGTCTCCGGTCAGCTCGACACTCTCGGCCATTCTCGTGCGGACCCCCCCCATGCTTGGCAGGGACTGCGCCGAAACCTTGCGATCCGCAATACGCCATGGGCCGCACCGGTCCCGGCACGGCGCCGGAACGCTCGGCGCACGCGGGTGTTTCCTGCTCACGAAATCGGGAGATCACCATGCGAATCGTCGGGCAAGCGTCTGTCATCGCCCTCGTGACCCTCATGGGCATGGGCGCGGCGGAGGCGAAGGGCTGCATCAAGGGCGCGATCATCGGCGGCCTCGCCGGGCATTATCTCGCCGAGCGCGGGGTCGTGGGCGCGGTGGCCGGCTGCATCGGCGGGCGCTACCTCGCCAACCGGCAGGCCCGGCGCAACGAGATCGACTACGGCTCGCGGGTGCAGCCCCGGGACACCGGCTACGGGGCGCCGCCGGCCTATCCCCGCCGCTCCTACGGGTACTGAGGACGACGCGACACGTTCGGGATCCTGCTGTCATCCACAGGCCAGTGAATTTGTCGCGTGATACCGAAGCGCTCCGCTGCGTTGATCGGAGCCGGCACCGGGGACTTCCTCCCCGTGCCGGTTGACCGATGCGGGGCGTCGCGATGCGTAAGGTGAAGACGGTGCTGCGGGCCGACCGGGCCAAAACCCTGGAGAGCCTGCGGACCGCGAAGATGGCACGGTCGGCCCACGCCTATGTCCGGGGCAACACGGCCAGTTTCTACGAATGGCTCGATACCCTCGAACGAGGCTCCCTGCCCGAAGGGCCGCCGGTTTGGATCTGCGGCGATTGCCACCTCGGCAACCTCGGGCCCCTGGCCGACGCCGAGGGCAAGGTCGGCGTGCAGATCCGCGATCTCGATCAGACGGTCGTCGGCAACCCGGCCCATGATATCGTCCGCCTCGGCCTGTCGCTGACCAGCGCGGCGCGGGGGTCTGACCTGCCCGGCATGGTCACGGCGAGGATGCTGGAGGAGATGGTGCGGGGCTACGCCTCGGGGCTGGTCCCCGAACCCGGCGCGACGCCCGAGGAGCCCGATGTGGTGCGCACCGTGAGGGTGCGTGCCCTCGGCCGGCGGTGGAAGCACCTCGCCCAGGAGCGCATCAAGGACGTCGAGCCGTCGATCCCCCTGGGCAAGCGTTTCTGGGCCCTCGACGACGAGGAGCGCACGGCGCTGGCGGCCCTGTTCGATGAGCCGGAGGTCCGCCGCCTCGTCCTCTCCCTCAACGGGCGCTCGGAACGGGCGGAAGTCCGTCTGGTGGATGCCGCCTACTGGATGAAGGGGTGCAGTTCGCTCGGCAACCTGCGTTACGCCGCCCTGGTGCGCATCACCGAAGCCGATGCCGGGCGCTCCATCGCCCTGGTGGACATCAAGGAAGCCGTCGCCACGCTGGCCCCCGCCTATGCCGGGGCGGCGATGCCGGAGGATCCGGCGGAGCGGGTCGTGGCCGGGGCGAAGGCGCTCTCACCCAACCTCGGGGACCGCATGCTCCCGGTCCGCCTCATGGGGCGCTCGGCCGTGATGCGCGAGCTCTGCCCGCAGGACCTGAAGCTTGACGTGGATCAGTTCTCGAAGTCCGAGGCGGTCCGGGCCGCCGGCTACCTCGCCCATGTGGTCGGCCAAGCCCACGGCCGGCAAATGGACGGTGCGACGGCGCGGGCGTGGCGGGATGAGGTGACGCGGACCACGGAGGGCCTGAAGGCGCCGTCCTGGCTGTGGACGAGTGTCGTGGACCTCGCCGGAATGCACGAGGTCGGTTATCTGGAGCATTGCCGGTTGCAGGTCCTCACGGAGGCCGCCTGACGGGTGGAGCCCCGCCGCGCGGGGGCGGCGGGGGATGGGTCCCTATGGGATGACTTTCGCCGTGCGCAACCGCTCGAACAGCTCGAAGAACGATTGGTCGGTCGCCTGGTAGTCGAGAAAGCCGAGGCGTCGGCTCTTGCCCATGTCGGTCACCACCTCGATGGGGCGGCCGAGATCGGCGTCGGTGTGCCAGGGCGAGGCGAGGCGCCCCAGGTCTGCCTCCACGAGGCCGTGACGCGCGGCGATCCCGGCCCATTCGGCGGCGTCTCCCGCCATCTGTTCCTCAAGCGGGCGGACGGTCCCGTCGAAGGCTGCCGGCTCGAGGCCGAACCACCCGGCGATCCGCCCCCACATCCAGTTCCAGCGGAAGACATCGCCGTTCACCACGTTGAAGGCCTCGTTGCGGGCGGCGGGCGTCGTGGAAGCCCAGGTCAGGTTCCGCGCGAGGAGACGGGCGTCGGTCATGTCGGTGAGGCCGTTCCACTGGACGGCGGAACCGGGGAAGCGGAAGGGGCGGCCGGTTTCCCGGCACAGCGTGGCGTAGACGGCGAGCGTCACGCCCATGTTCATGGCGTTGCCGAGGGCGTAGCCGATGATGGTGTGCGGGCGATGCACGCTCCAGCCGAAGCCGTCCCGCTCGGCGGCCGCGAACACCTCGTCCTCCTGCGCGTAGTAGAAGTTCTCCACGTCGAGGCGCGGCTGGTCCTCCCGGAACGGCGTGGCCGGGAGGCGGCCCTTTCCGTAAGCCTCGAAGGGGCCGAGATAGTGCTTCAGGCCCGTCACCAATGCCACGTGCCGGACACTCTCCAGCGGCCGCACCGCGTCGAGCAGGTTGCGCACCATGCCGGCGTTGACGCGGATGTTCTCCGCCTCCGTCGCTTGACGCATCCAAGTAGTGATGAAGACATGCGTCGGGCGCCGGTCCCCGATCGCCCGCTTGAGCCCCTCGGGATCGAGCAAGTCCGCCGCCACCGGATCGAGCCCGGGGCAATCGATGGCCGGGCGCCGGGCAAGGCCCTGGACCGTCCAACCCGACGCGGCCAGATGATGGGCGAGGTTGTTGCCGACGATGCCGCTGACGCCGGCTATCAGTGCCGTTCCGCTCATGGATGCTCTCCGATCTGTTGCGATCGGAGCTAGTCACACAGCGGGCCGATCGCCAGACGGCACCATTTCGGGCCATAGGCACCAAGGGGTACCCATGAAGGCAGGCACGGCAGAGGATGCATGGCGCGAGGACTGCGCGCCCCGCCGCGTGCTCGAACTGTTCACGACGAAGTGGACGAGCATGATCCTGCATACGCTCCACGCCCGCCATTCCGGCCGGGCGCGGACGGGTGTCCTGCACCGCAGCCTGCCCGGCATCTCGAAGAAGATGCTCACGCAGACCCTGCGGGAAATGGAGGGCACCGGGCTCATCACCCGCCACGTCGCCGGCACGGTGCCGCCGGCGGTGGAGTATCGCCTGACGGATCTCGGGTGGCGGTTCGTCGAGCCTGTGGAGCTTCTCTATGCCTGGGGCCGGGCGAACGCGGACGCCCTCGACCGGCTCGGCAGCCGCCCCACCTCGCGACGGTAGCGGTCAGGTGAACTGAACGCCGATCTCGCCGGCCTGGCGCCGCACGACCCGGCAGGGCCAGGAAACGTTGTCCTGCGTGACATGCAGCACCAAGCCATCCGGCAGGCCGGCATGGTCCTCGATCATCACCCGCGCGCCACGGGATGAAATGTTGCGGAGGTTGCAGGCCCGGACGATCGAACCGTCCGGCGTCGACAGGGTGCCCTGTCTCTCGATCTCTGTGCGGATTGCCTTGCGCCTGTTGTCCATCAGCGTCCCCCCATAGTTGGGCGCATTTAGGCATGACAGCAGTTAAGGAAGCTATACTTGCGCTCAGCGGACATGAGTATAAGGTCACGAACCCTTCGACTTGTTGTCGCAGTTCGCCACCCGCGCGCACCGCGTTGCCCCGCACGGGCAACGGCTTCAACTTTTCCGGAGGGAGTCGGGGCTGATACACCTGCGGTGGGAACCTGCGCCATCCGCAAGCGTACCGGACTCGTTCGACCGGTCGGTCGGGGCGGGGAATTGCCTTGCAGATCATTCACGACGACCCGCCCATGCCGCGCGAGATCGCGGGGGGATTCTACCCGGCCTTCGAGAACGGCTGGCGCAGGGCCGAACTGGCGGGCCGGTTCGCGATGCTGGCGTTCGTCCTGGTCTGCGCCCTCGGCCTTCTCGGGCATGGCCCGTTCAGCGAACGTGAATTGGCCAACACCGATCATTCCATCGCCATCCGCTATGAACCCGTCGTGCGTTTCGGCGCGCCGACGATCATCCGGTTCGACACCAAGGTTCCCCCGGGCGGCGACAAGGTCGCGGTGACGATCGCCAAGGATCTTGTCGATCAGTTCGGCCTGGAGAGCATCACCCCGCGCCCAGGGACCTGGGAGATCGCGGGGGGCAACATCCGGCTGGTCTTCCCGGTGCAGGCGGGCGAGAGCCACGCCCTGATCCGCTTCACCGGCTCGCCCGCCTTCCACGGGTCCGTCAACCTCACCGCCAAGCTCGACGCCGGCGAGACCCTCTCCTGGTCGCAATACGCGGTGCCCTAGCCATGAATACGGTCATCAAGGCCGCCGCGGCCTATCTCATCGTCCTGTTCGTCATCCGTCTGGTGGGGCGGAGGACGGCCAGCCAGCAGGCCCCCATCGACATGGTGGTGCTCTTCCTGTTCGGCGGGCTCAGCGTCAGCGCGGTGCTCGGCGATGACCACTCCTTCACCGGGGCGATGAGTGCCTTGTTCACCGTGGGGCTGATGCACGTCTCGGTGTCGTGGCTGAAACTGCGCTTCGTCTGGTTCGAGCGGATTGTCGATGGGACGCCGATCGTCGTCTACCGTGACGGATCCTGGGACGAGACACGGATGCGTCAGTTGAGGATGCAGCAGGCCGACATCCGCACGGCGGCCCGCCAGCAGGGGCTGGACGATCTGGAGAAGGTCGCGGTGGGCATCGTCGAGCGGGACGGTAAGGTCTCGATCATCGAGAAGGAGTAGCGCGCGGGTCGCGGATCCCCCGGACGCCTGCGATTCCGCCGACGAAGAGCCCATCGACCGTCATCGACGGCCACGCGCCGTGGCGGAATACGCTCCAGCCCGTTGCTTCCGCAGCACTGTCCTCTGCCGAACCGTCGGCCACTTCGGCGGAGGATGCTCTGGACAACCGGTCGCCCTCACAGGGGGCGGACCGGCACCAGCTTGCCGCGCAGCAGCAGGCCCAACGTCCTGATCGCGATCCAACCGATGATCAGGTTCGCTGCGGCGAACAGCGGGATCGCGAGCGTCGTGTT
>JAKONI010000327.1 GCA_022702015.1 Beijerinckiaceae bacterium
CCGTCGCCGGTGCGAAGGAGTCCCCGGAGACCGAGCGCGATCCGCGCGGCTTCGCGGTGAAGTTCAAGACCGTCGACGGCAACTGGGACCTCGTGGGCAACAACCTCAAGGTCTTCTTCATCCGCGATGCGATCAAGTTCCCCGACATGATCCATGCGTTCAAGCCCGATCCGGTGACGAACCGGCAGGAGGCGTGGCGCTTCTTCGACTTCGTGGCCCAGCACCCCGAAGCCATCCACATGGTCACGCACCTGAAGTCCCCGTGGGGCATTCCGGCCAACTATCGCGAGATGGAAGGCTCCGGCGTGAACACCTACAAGCTGGTCAACGACCAGGGCGAGGCGGTTCTCTGCAAGTTCCACTGGCAGCCGAAGCAGGGCGTCCGCAACCTGACCTCGCAGCAGGCCTCCGAGATCCAGGCGAAGGATGTCGGCCACTCGACCCGCGACTTGTACGACAACATCAAGGCCGGCAACTTCCCCGAGTGGGAGTTCTGCGTGCAGATCATGCCGGACGGGCCGAACGACCACCTGTCCTTCGATCCGCTGGACGACACGAAGCTGTGGCCCGTCGAGGATTTCCCGCTCCTCCCCGTCGGCCGCATGGTCCTCGACCGGGTGCCGGATAACTTCTTCGCTGAGGTCGAGCAGTCGGCTTTCGGCACCGGCGTGTTGGTGGACGGCATCGACTTCTCGGACGACAAGATGCTCCAGGGGCGCACGCTGTCATACTCGGACACGCAGCGTTACCGGGTCGGCGCCAACTATCTCCAGCTGCCGATCAACGCGCCGCAGCCCGGCGTGAAGGTCTACTCGAACCAGCGCGACGGCCAGATGACCTACTCGGTCGATGGCACCGGCCCGAACCAGCACATCAACTACGAGCCTTCGACCCTGGCCGAGGGTCTGCGGGAGGCGCCCAAGCGCAAGGACTACCACCAGCCCGTCGAGGGGCGGCTCGGCCGCTATCAGACCTCGCGGACGGAGGACGACTACACCCAGGCGGGCGTGCGTTACCGCTCGTTCGAGGCTTGGGAGCGTGACGACCTGATCGCGAACCTGGTCGGCGACATGAAGCAGTGCCCCGAGCCGATCCAGCTGCGGATGGTCTGGCACTTCTGGCATGCGGACGAGGATTACGGTCGCCGCGTCGCCGAGGGCGCTGGGATCGATCTGGAGAAGGCCAAGGCCCTGCCCCCGCTTCCGGGTCGCGCCGCCCCCGGCAAGCGTCTCCCGCCCGAGACCTACACCGAGGCGGCCCACAAGGTCGCGGCAGAGTAAAAAGGCTCCGGCCCGGGAGACCGGGCCGGACGACGGACAAAAAGAAGCCCCGCGCGGTCGGACCGCGCGGGGCTTCTTCGTTCACTGGACCGGTAAGGCTTACGGGCAGGAGCGACGGACGTAACCCTTGCCGATGTAGGTCTGGCTTTGCGGGTCGTAGGTCTTGAAGCGCGCGGCGCAGGCCGCAATGGCATCACGATCGCCGCCGTCCGACGCGGTCACGGTCTCGGTGGCGTAACCAGCCGGCGCGTAGCCGGCGGGGGCGTAGCCGTAGCCGGCCGGGCCGTACTCGGTGCCGTAATAGCCGTCATCGTAGCCGTAGCCGGGGTAGCCGTACCCGTAGCCGCCGTAGAGGCCGCCAGCCGCGAGACCGAGCCCTAGACCGGCCGCGAGACCATAGCCGCCGTAGCCGTATCGGCCGTAGCCGCGACCATAGCCCCGGTTGTAGCCGTAGCCTCCCCGGTTGAAGCCGTGCCCGACGCCGACGCCCACCGGACGCCCGGCGCCGCCGATCCCCACCGCGCCGCCACGGCCGAAGCCCGTGCCGGGGCCGAAGGTGGCGCCCCGGAAACCGCCGCCGCCGATGGCGCCGCCGGTGATGCCGTTGCCCCGGCTGAAGGAGCCGTTGCGGAAGCCGCCGCCGCCGATGGCGCCGCCGGTGATGCCGTTACCCCGGCTGAAGGAGCCGCCGCGGAAGCCGCCGCCGCCAATACCCGCGCCGCCCCGGAAGCCGCCCCCACCGAAGCCACCGCCGTGAAAGCCACCGCCACCGCCGCCGAAGCCCCGGGCATCGGCACCGGCGGGAAGAAGGGTAAGGGCCAGGGTCGCGGCCGAGGCGAGGGCCAGCCCGTGTGTCCGACGCATCATCTGTGTCACCATCATCGTGTTGATCATGATGGGTGAACGCGCGAGACGGTCCTTTGATCGACCGGAATGCGAGAACGCGTCGAAGCGAATCAGGTCTCGGCCGGAACGCTTGCCCGGGGCGAGGTCTGTTCGGCGGCCGAGACGGTGCGGGGACGGCCCGCCGGTAGGCCGGCGGTGATGGCCGCCCCGATGATGGCGACGAAGAGGATCCCCGCCAGTCCCCAGCCCCCCGTCGCCTCGTGCGCGAGGCCGAAGGCGAGGGGTCCCAGGGCCGCGAAGGCGTAACCGATCCCCTGCGCCATGGCCGAAAGGCCGGCTGCGCTGGCGGCGTCGGCCGCCCGGAGCACGATGAGCGTCAGGGCCAGCCCGAAGCAGCCGCCGATGCCGACGCCCAGACCGATGGCCCCCGGCACCCGCAGGGCGTCCGGCCCGAAGGCCAGGACCAGGAACGCAACCGCCGCGAGCGCCGGGATGCCGACGATCCACGCCCGCTGGTCCCGTGCCCGCGCCGCCATCATGGCGACGACGAGGGCGCCAGGGGCTTGGCATAGGGTGGTGAAGGAAGCGGTCAGGCCGGCATGGAACGGATCGAGGCCCCGTCCCTGGAGCAGCAGCGGCAGCCACCCGAACAGGATGTAGGCAAGGGAGGATTGGAGACCCATGAAGGCCGTGACCTGCCACGCCAGTGGATTGCGCAGCAATTTGCCGGCCTCCGGCGGCCGGCCCGGTCCGCTCCGCCGGGAGAAGGGCCACCACGCGATGACCGCGATCACCGCCGGCACGGCCCAGACCGCCAAAGCCGTGGTCCAAGAGCCCACCGCCTCTTGCACCGGGACGGCCGCCCCGGCCCCGGCGGCGGCGCCGAGGCAGAGGGTCATGGTGTAGAGGCCCGTCATAGGGCCGCCTTGGTGGGGAAAGTCGCGCTTCACCAGGGCGGGGAGCAACACGTTCCCGAAACCGATCCCCAGGGCGGCGATGGCGGTGCCGGCGAACAGCGTCGATGTTTCGCCGAACCCGCGCAGGGCGAGCCCGGCGGCGATGAGCACCATCCCGCCGAGCACGCCCCTGTCGGGACCGAGCCGGCGGATCACCGGCGCGGCCATGGCGCAGGCGAGTCCCAGGCACAGGACCGGGAGGGTCGTCAGTGCCGCCGCGCCGGCAGTGGTGAGGCCGGTGGAGGCGCGAATCTCCCCGAGCAGCGGCCCTACGGTGCTCAGCGCCGGGCGCAGGTTGAAGGCCACCAGCATCATCGCGACGCCGAGGACGAGCCCTCGCCAGGACGACGGGGCCGGACTCACGCGGCGCGCCGTCCGGCCAGGGCGCCCCCGAAGCAGGCCATCAGCATCACCGCGAAGACTCCGTCGCCATACCGCGCATAGGGCGGCATCTCCCTCAGCGGTGAGGGCAGATCCGTATCGAGGATCGTCTCCTCGCCCACGGGGGTTTCCGCGACGATCCGGCCATGCGGGTCGATCACCGCCGAGATGCCGGTGTTGGCATCGCGGACCAGGGGCAGACCTTCCTCCACCGCCCGCATCCGGGCCTGGGCAAGGTGCTGGCGCGGGCCCGGCGTATCACCGAACCAGCCATCGTTGGTGACGTTCAGGATCAGGCCCGGCGGCTTGGCGCCCTCGGCCGGGGGGCCGGCGGGGCGGATCGCACCGGGAAAGATCGCCTCGTAGCAGATCGTCGCCACCACCGGCGGAAGACCGGGCACGGTCAGCATCCGTTGCGAGGTCGGCGAGCCCGCCGTGAACCCACCCGGCACGGCCACGAATTGCCGCAAACCCACCGCCCGCAGCAGCCCGTCGAGGACGCCCGGCAGATACTCGCCGAACGGGACAAGATGCACCTTGTCGTAGGTGTCGGTGATGGTGCCATCCGGCTCGATGACCATGATGGCGTTGGTGATGCGGGGGCGTTCCCCCGGCAGGGGCTCGTCGGCGCGGGCGGCCCCCGTCAGGAGGATCCGCTTGCCCTGGAGGCCGGCGGCGATCCTGGCGCGGGCGTCGGGATCGCGCTGGATCAGGAAGGGGAAGGCGGATTCGGGCCACACGATATGCGTGGGCTCGGGCTCGCCCCCGGTGGCGGGACGCTCGCTCAGTTCGATGTAGCGATCGACGATGTCGTCCCGGTTCTCCGGGCGAAACTTCGCGTCCTGCGGCAGGTTCGGCTGAACGAGGCGCAGCCTCACCCCCGCCACGGGGGCGTCCGTCGCATGGAGCCGTTCGGCACCGGCATAGGCGAGCCCGGCGAGGACGAGGCACGCCGCCACCGTGGGACTGACCCTCGACCGGATCGTGGCGGGGTCCGCCAGGGTGGCTGGGGCCGTGCAGAGCAGAACCGCCAGGACCGTCAGCCCGTAGAGCCCGATGAAGGCCGCCGCCTGCATCACCCACAGGTTCTGGCCCAGTGCCATGCCAAGGGTGTTCCAGGGAAATCCCGTGAGGACATGGCCGCGCAGCCACTCGGCCCCCGCGAGGCCGAAGGCGAAGGCGGCGAGGCGCGCGGGCCCCCGGCCCCACAGCAGACCGGCGACGGAAAAGCCGGCCCCGTAGAACAATCCCAAGCCGAAGGGCAGGCCGATCACCCCGAGGGGCAGGGCCCACAGGAACTCGTCCGCCTCCACCAGGAAGGCCGAGCCGAGCCACCACAATCCTGCGGTGAGGTAGCCGAATCCCCAGGCCCACCCGATCAGGAAGCCCAGGCGCGTCCGCGCCGCCGTTCCCCGTGCCGCCAAGGCGCCGTCCATCAGCCACACGGCCACGCAGAGGGACAGGACAAGGGCCGGAAGCACGCCGTAGGGTGGCATGGCCCCCGCCCCGATCGCCCCGGCCATCCAAGCCAGGCCGAGCCGGCGCCAGCCCCGGAGGGCGCCGACCCACCCGGCAATCCCGGAGGATCGGGGAACGGCCCTGGGCATGGCGGGGTCGGCGATGTGGCGTGGCAGCGTCCCGGCCGGCACGGTCACGGGTGCGGAGTCTCGGCGACCGGCGTGCTGGCGGGCGGCGGAAGCGCCAGGGGAACGACCGCCGTGAGACGGGCGGTGCCCTTCTGGAATCGCAGCCGTTTCAACCGGCGGGGATCGGCGTCGAGCACCTCGAATTCGAGATCGCCGGGGCCGGTGATGAGTTCGCCCCGCGAGGGAACGCGGCCGGCGAGCGTCACGATCATGCCCCGATGGTGTCGATTTCCTCCGCCATGTCGCCCACGGCGGCGGCGAGATCGATCCCCGTCGCCTCGGACACCTCCGCCAGCGGCGTGCGGGCGTCGGCCACGAAGACGTCGCCCTCGCCCTCCACACGCTGCACCTGCTTGGCCTCCGCCACGTCGTGCTCGTCCTCGATGTCGCCGACCACCACCTCGATCAGGTCCTCGATGGAGATCAGCCCGTCGGTGCCGCCGTACTCGTCGATGACGAGGGCCATGTGAGTGCGGGTCGCCTGCATCCGCACCAGAAGGTCGATGGCCGGCATGGAGGGGGGGACGAACAGCACGGGGCGCTGGATGCGGGCGGCCGCCAGCGTCGTGTCGAGATCCACTTTGCCGAGATCGAGGGCGCGCAGCGGCCGGGGCGGGGTCCGGCGCGGGCGTGGCGTCACCGCCGCCACCTCGGTGGTGCCCGCCTCTGGCACGGGCGGCGGCGGCGCGGCGGCGCGGGCCGGGGCCGGACGCCGCCCGGGCTCGGCCTTGGCGGCAATGAAATCCACGAGGTCGCGGATGTGGACCATGCCGCGCGGGTCGTCCAACGTCTCGCCGTAGACCGGCAGGCGGGAATGGCCGGCGGAGCGGAACAGCTTCAAGAGTTCGCCCAGGCTCGTCTCGTTCGAGACGGCCACGATATCCGCCCGGGGAATCATCACGTCGTCCACCCGCACCTTGTGCAGGCCGAGGACGTTCTTCAGCATCGCCCGTTCGAGGGGCGACAGGCCGGTCTCGCTCTCGTCCGGCTCGGACAGAGCCTCTTCGAGGCCCTCGCGGAGGGTCTCCCGCGGCTTCAGGTGGAGGGCCTGGAGCAGGCGGTCATACCAGGGCTCACGCGGATGGGCGTCGGCCTCGGCGGCATTCGGCGCGGCCTGGGCCGCGCCGCGACTTCGATCGTTGGTCATGTCTCTCTGATCTGGGAAGGAGCGGTGGTCGCCCGCTCAATCGGCGTAAGGATCGGGGATGCCGAGCGTTGCGAGCGCGGCGACTTCCAGCGCTTCCATTGCCTCGGCCTCGGCCAGCCCGGTTTCATGGTCCTGTCCGACAAGGTGCAGCGTCCCATGGACGAGGAGGTGGACAAGGTGATTCTGGAGCGGCTTTCCCTGCTCCTCACTCTCGCGCACCATCGTCTCGTAGGCAAGGACCACATCGCCCAGCGG
>JAKONI010000397.1 GCA_022702015.1 Beijerinckiaceae bacterium
GGAGACCTCGAGTTGGTCCGCGTGGATCGCGAGCAGCTTGCCCTTGTCGTCCCGCAGGACCCGTCCCTGGCCGGTGAGGGGCCGCTGGGCGATGGTCGACCAGTGTCCGTCGAGTGCCCGGCGCAGGGTACCGCTGTCGAGATCGAGCACGATCAGCCCTGGCTGTCCGGCATCCGTGAGGTAGACCTTGCGGCCGTTGAAGCGGAAATCGTCGATGAAGCTCTTTTCCGTCGTGGCCGATTGCAGCGGGTAGACCTTGCGCACGGTATTAGTGGCGAGATCGATCTGCACGAGCTTCGGTCCGCCGGGGAGGGGGGCGTCACCCATGTTGGGGAAGCCCTTGTCGACCACCCAGAGGTCGCCGTCGGGCCCGATGCGGATCGCGTTCACGGCCACGAAGGCCTTGGCCGGGTCGTCGCCGGGCTTCCAGGCGTTCCAGGCCTCGTTGGGGTAGGCGACGGGTTTGCCGTCGCGCCACTCGCCGAGTTCGAGGCCCTTACCCTTCGATTGGCGCTGGAAGGGGGAGAAGACACGGCCGTCCTGGGTCCGCGTCACCCCGTTGAAGACGAGGCTGTCGCTCTCCAGCATCGGCTTCAGCGCGTCCGCTCCCGCCGTCTCCTGCGCGACACCCGCCCCGGAGAGGCCGAGGACGAGGATCGCGGCGGCAAGGATCGGAGTGCGGGTCATGGGACGTCCGGGAAGCGGGGGGCGCCAAAGGCTCGCGGCTCCAAGCGTCCGGCTTCCGTGTCTGTTCCCGTGGGCGGCATCGCGCCGTCCGCCCCGGGCCGGTGAACCATCCGCCCGCCGGCCCGTTGCCGGCGGACGATGACCCGACGGATGACCCCATGCGCCTGACGCCCCTCGCCCTCGCCGGAACCCTCGGCCTGCTCCTGGCCGGCCCCGCCCACGCCCAGGTCGTGACCGGGGGAGCTGGAAACACCGGCGTCGCGCCCCCGGCGAGCGTCGGCGGTGTCGGGCGCGGCACGCCCGCCCCCATTCCCCGGGGCAACGAGGCGAGCCCGAGCAACATGTCCGTCCCCGGCACGACGCCCGACGTGAACATCGGCGGGACCCCCACGAGCGGCCCTCCCGGCACCGGCGGGACCTCCGGCGGCCCGTCCCTCGATCATTGAACCGCCCCGGAGCCACCGATATGACAAAGCTGTTCATCGCGAAGGTCAGCGACGCCGACGGGCCGAAGCCCCTGGTCACCGTCCGCGCGGAGGCCGAGGGGGAAGCCCGCCTGTTCCTCCAGGCCGCCTATCCCGAGGCCCAGATCGAGGGGCTCACCGAGCCCGGCGATTGGACGAGCGATGCCGACACCGGCTCCAAGGCCGGTGATGTTCGCGAGCACCCCGGCGCGGTGTGGCAACCGCCGGCCCATCCGGGCGGCTGACCAATTCGCCTTATGGTTGTAAAATAACACATCTGAAAGTTGTGTCGCGCATCGTGGCGGGGTTCGCGCCGCCAACGATCTGCCGATGTACCATGCGCTGTACTGTCTGACGAACGAACATACGACCTGGGTGGTGCCCGTCGCTGCGGTCGTATGTTGGTTCTCCAGCCTGACGACAATCCATCTTCTGCGGCAGGCCCGATCCGATAGGACATCCGGCCATCTCATCTGGATCGTCGGTGCCGGAACCGCCGCCGGAATCGGGATCTGGAGCACGCACTTCATCGCGATGCTCGGTTACGATCCCGGCTACGGGATCAGCTACGATCCGACGCTCACCCTCCTTTCCCTCGTGGTCGGGGCGCTGGCCGCCGGCCTCGCCTTCACGCTCGCCCGGTGCACCGCCGGGCGGGGCGCGGCGGCCCTGTCGGGGATTCTCCTCGGCCTGGGCATCGCCGCCATGCACTTCACCGGCATGGCCGGCCTCCGGCTGCCCGGTGTGCTGACATGGCACTGGCCGACGCTGGCCGCCGCCCTGATCCTGGGTTGCAGCTTCGCGGCCCTGGCCCTGATGGCCGCCACGCGCCCCGGCCGGCGCGCCATCGACTGCACCGCCGTGACCCTCCTCACCGGCGCGATCGCCAGCCTCCATTTCCTGGCGATGGCGGCCATCGAGGTCGTCCCCGATCCGGGCCTTGCCCCGGAAGCCGACGGCTTTCCCCGGGGGATGCTCGCCCTCGGCATCGCGTTGGGGATGCTGACGGTCTTCGCCATCTCCGCCCTTGCCCTCTTCGCGGAGCACCTCCGCCGGACGAACCGCGCCCTGCGCGAAGGCAAGCGCCTGCTCCGCGAGAGGACCGCCCTCCTGCGCACCGTGCTCGAGACCATGGATCAGGGGCTGATGATGGTGAACGCCGACGGACTGGTGGCGGTCTGCAACGAGCGGGCCGGGACGCTGCTCGGCCTGCCCGAGGACTCGATGCGCGCGCCCCTGACCTTCGCGGCGGTCCGCACCGATCAGATCGCCCGGGGGCGGTTCGACCGGGCGCCGGAACGGCTCGCCGCCTGGGCGATCCACGCCCGGCACGGGAAGGACGCCCACGCCTTCGAGCACGAGGGGCCGGACGGGACCGTGCTGGAGATCCGCACGGTGCCACTGCCGGATGGCGGCGCGGTGCTGACCTTCACCGACATCACCGCCCGCAAGCGTGCCGAGACCCGCGTGGCGGCGAGCGAGGCCCGGCTGGCCCTGGCCCTCGATGCCGGCAGCGACGGCCTGTGGGACTGTGACCTGACCACCGGAGAGGTCTGGTGCTCCGCGAGGTGGTGGCGCATCCTCGGCTACGAGCCGGGGGAGATGGAACCCCACGCCCGCACCTGGCGGAGGCTCGTCCACCCGGAGGACGTGGCGGAGACCGACCGGGTGCTGGCCGCCCATCTCGACGGGCGCACGGATCTCTACGAGGTCGAGCACCGGATGCGCCGCAAGGACGGCACCTGGGCGTGGCTGCTGACCCGGGGGCGGGTGGTGACGAGGGCGGAGGACGGGACGGCCCTGCGCTTCGTGGGCACGCAGGTGGATATCAGCGCCCGCAAGGAGGCCGAGGGCCAGATCGCCCATATGGCCCGCCACGACGGCCTTACCGACCTCCCCAACCGGGCGGTGTTCTACGAGAGGCTGGACGAGCGCCTGGACGATCTGCACCAGCGCGGCGGCAAGGCGGCGGTGCTGTGCCTCGACCTCGACCGGTTCAAGGCGGTCAACGACTGGCACGGGCACCTCGCGGGGGACGCGGTGCTGCGCACCGTCGCCCAGCGGATCCGGCGCGAACTCCGGCCGGAGGACACCGTCGCCCGCCTCGGGGGCGACGAGTTCGCGGTGCTGATGAGCGAGGCCGGGGATCCGGGTGCGGTGGAGGATCTGGCGAGGCGGTTGATCGCCGCCGTCGGCGCGCCGGTCCCGGTGGGTTACCAGGAGGCGACGATCGGCCTTAGCGTCGGCATCGCCCTCGCCCCCGAGCACGGGGCGTTGGGCGAGGAGGTGTTCCAGCAGGCCGACCTCGCCCTGTACCGGGCGAAGGCGGAGGGGCGGAACACCTACCGGGTCTTCTCCCCCGCCATGGATGCGGCGGCGGCCGAGCGGCGCGACCTCGAATCCGACCTGCGCCGGGCCATCGCGAACGACGAGTTGAGCCTGCACTACCAGCCGCAGGTGACGACGGGCGGGCGCGACCTCGTGGGGTTCGAGGCCTTGGCGCGCTGGTCGCACCCGGTGCGGGGCATGGTGCCGCCGAGCGTCTTCGTCCCCCTGGCCGAGGAGAGCGGGCTGATCCTGGCGTTGGGCGAGTGGGTGCTGCGGGCGGCCTGCCGCGAGGCCGCCACCTGGAGCCGGCCCCTCAAGATCGCCGTGAACCTGTCCCCGTTGCAGTTCCAGCAGGCGGAGCTGGCCGAGCGGGTCCTGGCGATCCTCACCGAGGCGGGACTCTCCCCCCGGCGCCTGGAGCTGGAGATCACCGAATCGGTCATCATCAACGACATGGCGCGGGCGTTGCACATCCTCCGCCGCCTCAAGGACCTCGGTATCTCCATCGCCATGGACGATTTCGGCACCGGCTATTCCTCGCTCGCCACGCTCCAAGCCTTCCCCTTCGACAAGATCAAGATCGACCGCGCCTTCGTCGGGCATGTGGAGGGCAGCCCGCAGGCGGCGGTGATCGTCAAGGCGGTGCTCGGCCTCGGGCGCAGCCTCGGGATGGGCGTGGTGGCCGAGGGCGTGGAGACCTTCGACCAGATGCGCTTCCTCACCAACGAGGCCTGCGACGAGGTGCAGGGCTACCTGATCGGCAAGCCGCAGCCGATCGCGTCCTTCGCCCGATACGTCCGGGGCGACGACCCCTGTGCCGTGCTGGACGAGGTACGCGCCTCGGCCGCCTGAGCACGATCCTCCCAAGGGGGAAACCTCCGGCACCGCCGAGGTTGGTCTCTCGGACCCGGATGCCACGCGAGGAACGCCCATGCCGACATCGCCTTCCCCCCGCCGTTCCGGGACCGAGGAACCCGTCTCGGCCATCTGGATGGTCGGGCTGGCCACGGCGCTCGTCGGGCTGGTGGCGCTGCCCCGGCTCGGAGCCGGCCCCGCCCGCACGGAAGCCCGCCCGAACGCCGACCGGGGGGAGGACGAGGCCCGCCGTCCCTCGCCCTCCCACGAGGGCGGGGAGGCCCGCGCCGTCGCCCGCAGCCAGGCCGACCGGGGGCGGCAGGCGGACCATCCCGCCGAGATCCCCGCCGCCGGCTGGAAGGACATCCTGCTGCGGACCTACCACGCCGTGGGCGAGAACCGGATCACCCTGGTCTCCGCCGGGGTGACGTTCTTCACCCTGCTCGCCATCTTCCCGGCGGTGGCGGCCCTGGTCTCGATCTACGGCCTCGTGGCCGACCCCTCGACCATCGCCGGGCAACTCCACAGCCTGGAGGGCATCCTGCCCCAGGGCGCCCTGGAGATCGTCGGCGACCAGGTCACGCGGCTGAACGAGAAGGGCAGCACCACCCTCGGCCTGAGCCTCGCCTTCGGCATCGTCCTATCGATCTGGAGCGCCAACGGCGGCGTGAAGCATGTCTTCGATGCCCTGAACCTCGTCTACAACGAGCGCGAAGCCCGCAACGTGGTGGTGCTGAACCTCGTCTCCCTCGCCTTCACGGCGGGGGCGGTGCTGTTCCTCGTTGTGGCGCTGGCGGGCGTGGTGGTCCTGCCGGTGGTGCTCGGTGCCGTGGGCCTCGGGGAGGGCGGGTGGTGGCTCGCCCTGCTGCGCTGGCCCCTCCTTCTCGTGGTGGTACTCCTCGCCCTGGCGGTCCTCTACCGCTACGGGCCGAGCCGCGATGCCCCCCGCTGGCGCTGGGCGACCCCCGGCAGCGCCCTGGCCGCGATTCTCTGGCTCGGCGGCTCGCTGCTCTTTTCCTGGTACGTGGCCAACTTCGGCAAATACAACCAGACCTACGGGTCCCTGGGCGCCGCCATCGGCTTCATGACGTGGATCTGGCTCTCCACCACGATCATCCTGCTCGGCGCCCAACTCAACGCCGAGATGGAGCACCAGACCGCTCAGGACACGACGGTGGGGAAGCCGCGCCCGCTCGGCGACCGCCGGGCCCGCATGGCCGACACCGTGGGCGCCACGGCCGGGGACGGGCGCTGACGCCGCCCGTCCTGCTGCGCGAAAATGACAGCCCGATGACACCCCCGGTGTGTGGCCGCGATGCCACATCCCCCGGTGAAGTCGCGGATCCTCCCAAATTCCTGCGGGAGAACACCGGCTCCGGCCGCCGCGCCGGTCCCTTCGGCAGGCTGGAATCGCTCCAAATAAATTCTCCATCGCGGGAGATCGCCGCAAGTTCACCCCGGCGTGCCCGGGTTTTGTCAGGGCTTTCGGCGCGGGCAATCTCCGCATTCCGCCGTATCGAGACCCACGAGCCGGCGCTGCAAGGTCCGCGCGGAAACGCCGAAATCTGATGAGACCGAGGCCAGCGTCGCCCCGCGACAGCGGACGGCGCAGCGTGCCGCCTGGATCTGCTGATCATCGAGCGCCCGGGGCCGTCCGATGGGGCAGCCCCGGGCCCGCGCCGCCGCCATGCCCGCGCGGGTCCTTTCGCTGATCAGCGAGCGCTCGAACTCGGCCAAGGCGGCCATCATGTGAAACATCAGCCGGCCGCCGGACGAGCCGGTATCAATATTTTCCGTCACCGAGTGAAAATGGATCCCCCGAGCGCCGAGTTGTTCCATTAATCGGACAAGGCCAGACAAGGATCTTCCAAGACGATCCAGGCGCCAAACCACCAATGTTTCCCCCGGTCGCAAGTGGCGCAAAGCAGCTTTCAAGCCCCCCCGGGCGAAGCGATATCCAGAAATGCCTTGATCGGAGAATATCTTTTCACATCCAGCCCGCTCAAGGGCGCGGATTTGCAGATCGAGCTTTTGCTCATCGGTGGAAACGCGAGCGTAACCCACCGATCTCGATAAGTTATAGCTAGTATATTCCGTATTTGAACGTGTTTCCGCATTGTTACCACGATGTGACACGGCGAAATTCGTTGGCCTATTCAATCGCTCCACCTTGGTTTCGTTGACAAAAGGGGTCCCTTCCGCACGCACAACCCAGGGGAAGCGCGATCAGAAGGCACATCTAAGAAATAGAGCAACTTACAGTATGTAGTTCGCTTTAGTTCCCTAGCATTGTCACGGTTGTCCGAACCGACCCTTTTTGTCACGGACTTTCTGAGTCCATAGAACAAGCAACCATTGCTTGCATAGATCTCAGGAATGCCACCTGCGGACTTTTCCGTGGGGTCGCGTTGGGGGCGTTGATGGGCGAGCGAATGCCGGAGCGGGCCGTGGAGGCAGCCGCCCTCGTCGGACACGACGAGGATCGGGCCTTCGCGATCATCGCCCTGATCGTCAGCGCCCTGTCGGGCTTCGTCGTGGGGCTGCTCGTGCAGGGCGGCATCGCCCAGAGCCTCCTGACGGCGGTGCTGATCGCCCTGGCCGGCGGCATCGGCTGGTGGCTGCGGGGGGTGCTGTGATGGGCCGCCCGATCACCACGACACGCCCCGCCCTGGCCTCGCCCCCGGACGAACGACGTCCCCGGGCCGCCGCCCGCCCCCAGGGCGGTGGAGCCCGCCGGAGGCGCGGCCCGGCCGACCGGCCCCGGCGAAGTCCGGCGCGGGCCACCCCGCGACTGACGCAGCGCTGACCGACCGCGCGATCCTCCAAGTCTTTCCACCCGTGGCCCCCCAGCGAAGGCCGCGGACGATCCACGAATTCTCACGCCATTTCCGCGCGGCCCAGCCCAGCGCGACACACCTTCAGGGGGCACGATGAACACGCACCGTGACGACCGGGACAACCCGCGCCAAACCCGCCGCTTCGCCCATGCCGGCTATGCCGTGGGGATTGGCGGCGAACTGACGGATGGGATGCGGCGGCGGATCATGGCCGCGCTGCGGTTGTCGTCGCTGTATGTGGTGTTCGGCCGATCCGCCCGGCTCGGGGCGCTCGGGGCCGGCGCGGTTACGGCGACGTTCAGCATGCTCACACCAACGCAAGCATACGACGCGGGCGGTGGCTCGGCAACTGGGATTAATGCGACGTCGATTGGGGCAGGATCGACTGCGACTGCGAATAATACGACCGCGATAGGGGTGGGATCTACGGCGAGCTCGACTAATGCAACGGCGATTGGAAGTTCATCGGTTGCCAGTGGCGTTAACGGTATTGCCATGGGGATTAATAGCAACGCAATAGGCTCATACTCAGCTGCCCTCGGTGGCAGTGCGCTTGCATCGGGGTACGTCTCGACGGCCGTGGGGTGGGATGCGCAGGCCACCAGCTACGGCTCAGTAGCCTTTGGTTGGAGCACGCGCGCGACGCAGAACGGGTCCGTCGCAATCGGCTCCGGCGGCGTGGGCCCCGGCAGCGTTGCCAACGCAGGTGCGTCTTCGACGGGGCAATATGCTGTCGCGGTCGGCGGTGCATCGAGTGCGACGGCGGGATACTCGATGGCTTTGGGTTGGGGTACCGCCGCCTTGAACACCGGGGCTGTCGCCCTCGGCACGAACAGCTCGGGTTTTGGCGCGAAAGCCTCTGGATTGGACAGCCTCGCCCTCGGTGGCGGCGCGACCGCCGCTCAGCAATATACCGTTGCAATCGGCCTTAACGCAAACTCTGCCACCGTTGGCGCAATTTCCCTCGGAGCCATTTCCAATGCTACCGGCAGTTACGCCATTGGCATCGGTTATAACTCATCGAGCAGCGGTGATCACTCCACGGCGGTGGGTACCGACAGCACTGTTAATGGAAATTTTTCGAGTGCGTTTGGATATGCAAGTGGGGCAACTGGCAGCTACGCCACGGCGTTGGGCGCGGCCGCGAAAGGGAATGCATACAAAGCTGTAGCCGTCGGGTGGTACGCAAATGCGTCCAGCAAGCAAGCAATAGCGATCGGCGGAGACACATTTGCTTCCGGAGCCGGATCGATCGCGATCGGCGAAAGTGATTCGGAAGTTGGAGCTAAGGCTGCGGGCACGAACAGCATCGCCATTGGCGGCCTGAGCGTGGCGGGGCAGCAGCAGGCCACGGCGGTCGGCGCGAACGCGAACGCCTCCGGTGGGGTCAATGCCTCCGCATTCGGTGTCGGTTCGAACGCCGCAGCAACTGCCGCCACGGCCCTCGGTGGCTTGTCGAATGCCTCCGGTTATGTATCCACCGCCGTGGGTTGGGGCAGCAATGCACAAGGCTCCGGTGCGATGGCATTGGGCTGGAATTCCCTGGCCTCTGCCTCTGGCGCCACCGCCATCGGTACGAGCAGCGCGACCAACGGTTTAGGCGCAAGAGCGACGGGCACGGACAGCATCGCAGTGGGCGGCGCTTCCAATGCGTATGCTCAGAATGCACTTGCAGTTGGTAGTGCAGCACTGGCGGCGGGAGTATCAGTTGCTGTTGGAGCGGCAGCCAACGCGAGTGGCTTCAATAGTGTTGCGCTTGGATCGAGTGCCAAAGCCAGTAACACGGACGCCCACGCTATAGGCAATAACACTGTAGCTTCGGGTGCCGACGCGGTCGCCTTGGGTGGCTCTGCGGCTGCCCTCGGTACTTCAGCACTGAGTGTGGGCTTCGGCTCGAATGCGGCGAAAGCATACTCGACCGCTATCGGCGCGGGGGTGACGGCGGCCAGTTCCGGGGACATCGCCATCGGAACCAGCAGCGGCGGCGTAGGCGCGAAAGCGCAGGGTGGGGATAGCGTGGCCGTTGGCGGCGCGTCGAATGCCAATGGGCAATATGCGACGGCCGTGGGTTTCAGCGCCAAAGGCGGCGGTGCCGGTTCGACCGCACTGGGCTCGGACTTTGCCGGGGTCGGTGCGAACGCCTCCGGATACATGAGCATGGCGCTGGGCGGGAATTCCAACGCCTCGGAATTGGCGTCCATTGCGCTGGGCTGGCACTCGGTGGCGAACGCATCTTATGCTGAAGCCTTCGGCAACTATTCCCAATCCACGGGTTTCGTCTCCCTCGCCGTCGGTCACTTCGCGAACGCCTCCAACACGGGGACGACCGCGCTCGGCTGGGGCACGGTCGCCAGCGGTGTCGGGGCCATCGCGCTCGGCAATGCCGGCGGCGGCGATACGTCCGGCGCGCAGGCCAAGGGCGCGCAGAGCATCGCCATCGGCGGCCTCTCGAACGCGACGAATAACTATTCCACCGCCATCGGTGCCGCCACCAACAGCACCGCGTCTGGCGCCACGGCCATCGGCACCAGCAGCGCCGGCACCGGAGCCAAGGCGCAGGGCGCGAACAGCGTGGCCATCGGCGGCGCGTCGAACGCGGCCTCGACCAACGATGTCGCTATCGGTCCGTCCGCCACTGCGGTGGGCAACGCCAAGGGTTCGGCGGTGTCGATCGGCGCGGGCAACACCGCCAAGGGGGCGGGCGCGGTCGCCATCGGCGATCCGAGCTACGCGGTCGGCGACGGCGCCTTCGCCGGCGGCCTGAACAGCATCGCCTCGGGCGACGGCACCGCCACGGGCGCCGCCGCGAATGGAGCGGTGGCCATCGGCAACACGGCCATCGCCGTGGGGACGGGCAGCCTCTCGCTCGGCAACCTGAGCAACGCGCTGGCCACGGGCTCGATCGCCTTCGGCGACGGCACCAACGTCACCGCCGCGGCGACGAAGGGCATCGCCATCGGCGCCGGGGCGAACGCCTCGACGGCGCGCAGCGTGGCGCTGGGCGACGGGGCGACGACCGCCGCCGCCACACCTGTGTCCTCCGTCTCGATTGGCGGCACGATATATGCCACCTTCGCGGGGGCCTCGCCTGTCGGCGTGGTCTCGGTGGGCGCGAGCGGGGCCGAGCGGCAGATCCAGAACGTCGCCGCCGGCCGGATCACCGCCGCCTCCACGGACGCGGTGAACGGCAGCCAACTCTACACCGTCGCCTCGACCACGGTGAGCCAGACGACGTCGCTCTCGACGGGCCTGAGCACGGCAGCCAGCGGTGTGGCTTCGTTGTCGACGGGCCTGAGCACGACGTCGAGCACGGTCGCGTCCGTCTCGACGAGCGT
>JAKONI010000415.1 GCA_022702015.1 Beijerinckiaceae bacterium
GCACGCCATGGATTATGCCGTCGTGATGATGACGGACGCGACGATGGCCTACGAGATGGACGGGGTCGTCACCCGGACCGAGTTGAGGGCGGGTGACAGCTATATTCGGCCCGCCGGCATTCAGCACGACGTCAAGAACGACGGATTGCTCCCCATGGCGTTCATCGAGGTCGAGATGAAGCGTTGAGCGCCAAAGCACGTTTGGCCGGGCGGCTGAGGGATGTTGCCGTCCGACCTCTGATAAAATGACAGTTATTTCTTCGAGGTTGAAGCAGGTTTAGCCAACACCGTACCTTTGGTCGAAGGCGAGGAGGCGTTCGTCTTCACCTTGGGAGCCTTCGGCTTCTTCGTCTCGCGATTGCCGCGCTTATTCTCGGTGGCCATGTGTACCTCTTCGTAAGGGGGAGAACGCCCAGCCGCCCTCTTACCAGGTTAGGCGTTTGCCCAGCGGTGTCGAGCTATGGGTCGCCCACCATTGCCTCCTTCACGATCTCCGGCGTGCGGAGGATGGCGGATGCCGTCGACTCCGCATTCGCCTCGCCTTCGGCATTGTCGGGGAAGACCGCGACGGACTCAGCACCTTCGCCTCCGTCTAGGCCGACGATCAGCTGAAGCGTCAGCCCATCAGCCCGTTCCAGGTGCGGATCAGCGCCACGAGATGACCGACACCCGTGCCGTAGACCTGGAGGGGGATGAACTCACTGAAGGTGTCCGGCTGAGCGATCTCGGTCTGATCGCCTGCTGGTCCGCCGAAGGCCGGGCGGATCACATTGGTCATGAGTGGATGACGCCGCCCCCTGACGCGATGTGAACGGCGACAGCTAAGCCGCCTGTCAGGGCTGAACTGCCTCGACATCGTCCTCGTAGATCGAGTCTGGCTGACAGGCGTGCCATTCCTTCTTGACGTCGGTCTGTCCCTTGCGGCCCCAGCACCAACCGGCCTGAGCGAGGCGTCCGCTGATCCGATCCCGTAGCCGGCACTGCTCCGACACAATTGCCGCGTCCCCGCCTGCCTCGCAGGCTTCGGTAGCCTTCGCCTCAGCCTTGAGAAGCTCGGAGACCGTGGGCAGCTTCTGTTGAGCCTGCGCCCCACCGATGGCGACGACGAGAGCGAGGGCGGCAAGGGCTGTGCGCATGGGGCAGGATACCCGGCGTCGCGCTGATGTCGAGAGCGACGGGTGGGGGTAAGCCGTGAGGAGGAGGCGGCGGAAGTCGCCGTCCTCCTTATGCCAAACCGAGCGGAGCAAAGGCGTCGTGCCGCTGGCAGCCCGGAACGGTCCCTCGTAAAGGTACTGAGTTCCGAGGCAGGTCGGCATCTCTCGAACGAGTCGGCTGGGTGGGTGTACTGGCGTTCCTCACCCCCGAGGAAGCGCAGACTGCGAAAGACCTCGACGCACAAAACTCGGTACAGGTGTGTCGGTTTCCGCCGTCAGAAGTCCGTTGAAGCTATGACGAATAACCGGGATTTGCCGAAGGGCTCGAAGCGGGTATTCGGTTTACGAAAAGCTGCACTACCGCTGTACTACGCCGGCCCATGGGCCATCGCCTGCTAGCCGCCGCCGGGCCCTCGCTCAAGCGGGGACGAGGGTGGCCGCGCGGCTTTCGCCGGGGCGCAGGGTGCCGGTGAGCAGATCCACCTGGGCGGCGAGCCTCGCGAAGGAGGGGCCCCTCGGGGTCTCGGGCCGCGCGGGGAGCGGCGCCTGCCCGTCCCCCAGGGCCGCCAGCGTTCCGACGATCCAGTCCCGCCAAGCCAGGTCCTCCGGGTCGGAGGCGTCCGGGAGGTGGCGCAGCACCGAGAGCCGGGCACTGATTCGCCGCAACGTCGCGTCGGCGACCATCGCCGCCTCCACCTCCGGGTGGTGCCCCGCCCGGGGCTGTTGCAGCGCCCGCGACAGGGCGGCCTCCAGATCGTTCAGGGCGAGCCCCGCCGCCCGGGCGGTGGCGCCCGTCACCGCTTCCCGGTCCTCGCCGGCCTCGGCCTTCAGCACCGCCCGGGCGAAGGCGGCGTGGTCGGACAGCGTGCGGCGCAACTCCCGCCGGACCTGATCCGGCTCCCAGATCGGCCACAGGACGAGGCAACTCGCCACCGCGATCACGCCGCCGAGCACCGTGAAGGCCGCCCGCTCCCCGACGATCTCCCAGGAGCTGTGCCCCGGCTCCAGCACCTCCACGAGGAGGACGACCAGGGGCGTCAGGCAGGTGATGAAGAACCCGTAGGAAATCTGCCGGGCGGCGAAGCCGACGATGCTCAGTGCCAGGATCAGCCCCGCCTGCCACAGGGGCGTGGCCGCGAAATAGGCCAGCACCGCCCCGACGATGCCGCCGAGCACCGTCCCGCCGATCCGCTCCAGCGCCCGCTGCCACGTCGCCGCGTAGAAGGGCTGCATCGTCAGCACCAGGGTGATCACGAGCCAATGGCCGAAGGTGCCGCCGTAGCTGAGCGTCCCCGCGAGCGCCGGGGCGGCCACGACGGTGGCGCGCACCGCGTGGCGCAGGTTGGGCGAGGCGAAGGTGAAGTTCTGGACCAGCGGATCCAGGGCCCGGGCCCGCCAGTCGAGCCGCCCGCCCTGGCCGAGGCCGCCGGGGCGGTAGCCCTCCGGGGTCGAGAGCTTGGCGCCGATCCGCACCCGCCCGAGGATCCGCTCCGCGAGGCGGGCGAGGCTCGGATCGGAGGCCGAGAGGCCCTCCTCGGCCCGGATCAGTCCCCGCTCCAGGCGGGCGAGATCGAGGGTGGCGTCGTCGCGGATCGCCCGGGCGATCACCACGAGGAGGGGGCGCAGCCGGCGCAGGAACTGCCGCGCCGCCTCCCGCTGACCGGGGGAGGGCCGGCTGTCGAGGAGTTCGGTGACGGCGATGAGGGTGGAGAAGATCTGCTCCGCGCTCTCCAGGCGCAGCAGGGCCTGGGCGGTACGCTCCGAGACCCGCTCCCGGCTGCGGGCGAGGTCGAGGATCATCGTCCGCGCGGTCTCGATGCCCGTCCGCACCCCCCGGCGATGGGCGCGGGCATGGCCGTCGAAGGCCTCGGTATCGGGGTCAGGCAGGGCCGCCAGCCGTTCGAGGTCGCCCACCAGGCGGGCCAGCCCCCGCCAGACGTCGGCCACCGCCCGGTGCGCCGGCCGGTAGGGGTGCAGACGCCAGATCACGATGGCGAGGAAGGTCGCCCACAGCCCCCCGGCGGCGAACATCACGGCGGTGAGGCCCGCCTCGGCCGGGGTCAGGGCCCTGTCGAGGGCGATGCAGACCACGACGATGAGCACGTTGCCCGCCGCCTGCGCCTGGATGCTCCAGACGCGGATATAGGTGCAGGCGAAGATCACCGCGCAGGCCGCCGGCACCACCACCGGCAAGCCCAGGGGCCGCATCAGGCCGAGCCCGCCCCAGAGCAGGCCGCCGATCAGGGAGAAGGTGGTGAGCACCCGCAGGCGCACCCCCATCGGCCCGCCGGTATCGCAGAAGCAGGTGAGGTTGGCCGCGAAGGCCATCGAGAGCAGGGGCGGCCATTCCAGCAGGATGGCGAGCAGGAACACGACGCCGAAGGCGAAGCCCGCCCGCACCCCCTCCGAGATCTGCACGCTGCGCAGATCGAGGCCGATGGGCAGCCGGGCGAGGTCGGCGCCCGGCTGTCCCAGGGTCCCGCGCCCGGTGCGCCACCGGCGCCGGGGCCGGTCGGGCAGGGGGGTGGGCGGCGAGGGGGAGGACACGTGTTGCGGTTCCTCGGCGGCGGATGCCCCGTGACGTGTCGAAAACCCGGCGGGGCCGCAAGCTCCTTCTTGTCTCTCCTCCCGCTGTGGGGATCGTTCCGCGCCGGGGGGCGAGGGCGATCCGGTCGTCGCGGGGGCGTGGATGCGCCGCCGACAGGAGGGGATCGGGGGCGCGTGTCGGCCTTCCGCCTTGACCGGACGCGGCCCCCGTGGCTTTTCGGAGTGGCCGGCACCAGACTCCGTAGCTCAGCTGGATAGAGCAGCCGCCTTCTAAGCGGCAGGTCGTAGGTTCGAGCCCTACCGGAGTCGCCGCGGATCCTCCCTCGTCCCCGATGCGTCCTGACCGGACGCCGGGGGACGGCGACCCCGCGCCGCCGCTACCGGTACGCCCGCGCGTCCGCGCGCTCCTTCCGCCGCTCCGGCCCCGGACGGGGGGTGATCGGGAGGATGATGGCCGGGGTCGCGCTCGCCCCGAGACCGTCCCGTACCGGACGGCCGAAGGTGACGGCCCAGCTCAGGACGGTCACGTTGTCCAGCCTGGACGTTTCGCAGGGAAGACGCTTGCCGTGGCGCGCCGACGCCCCGATCCAACGGATCACCCGGGGCCTGCCGACGACCGAGGCCGCGTGCGCCGGATAGAGGATGAACAATCGCCTCGGCGACGAAGTCTTTAACCGCTTCGCGACCACCTGCTTCGACACGGGAATGCCCCCATTCCAATCGACGATGACCCCTATGGATCACCTAGTGCCTGCTTGAGCGACTTTCATCGCGTTGCAAGCCGCACTTAACATCAATGATCGTCAAGCGGAGTGTGACTTAACTACGCAATAGTCTGAAATAATCTCAGTC
This sequence comes from Beijerinckiaceae bacterium, assembly GCA_022702015.1. Taxonomy (GTDB): domain Bacteria; phylum Pseudomonadota; class Alphaproteobacteria; order Rhizobiales; family Beijerinckiaceae; genus Methylobacterium. The sequence continues at coordinate 4,554 of JAKONI010000415.1, forward strand.
TTGCTTCAGATCGCAATCTATAGATGTACGGGCTGCGGCGCGCGGCGGGAACGGAAATTCTTGCGTGGAACAGCACGACGCGGCAGAGGTGAGGCCCCATCGCTTTCCTTCGGGGTTGCCGAGGATGCTGACACCGGAGGATATCCTCCATCATCCCCGGTTCGCCTCGGCCCGCGACGCGCATATCCTCGCGCTGACCTCGCTCTTCGCGGGGGACCGCTTCGTGACCTGGATGATGGCGGACGCGGCGGTCTTCGCCCTGCGCGGGTTCATCGTCGGCTGCGACGTGAGCTATACGCCGGACGACCGGACCACCTGGGCCACGCCCTCGAACCTGCGCACGCTGATCGCCGAGCGGAAGCTGGCGAGCCCCCGGCGGGTCGACACCATGATCGCCCGGTTCCTCCAGGCGCGCTACGCGCTGGCCCGGCCGTCCGCGATCGACCGCCGGCTGCGGCTCCTGGCGCCGACGCCGCGGCTGATGGCGCACGATTGCGACCACCTCGTCGCCTACCACCGGTTCCTGCTGACGCTCCTTCCGGGCCAGGGCTACGAATGGGTGCTGTCGGCCGATCCGGCGGCCCACCGGGCGATCCGCCGGTCCGCCTTCCGGCGCCTCGGCCAAGCGATGGCGTTCCTGAACCATGCGCCGATCATGATGTTCCTGGCCCGCGACGCCGGCTACCTCGCCTTCCTGATGCTGGCCTGCGCGCGGATCACCGGGCGGGAGGGCGACCTCTCCTTCACCGGCATCGCGGAGACCCTCGGCGTCTCGCGGACGCATATCCGCAACCTGTTCCGGGAGGCCGAGGCCGCCGGCTACGTGCGCCTGAACGCCCGCGGCACGAGCCCCATCGACATCACCCCGGCCCTCTGGTCCTCCTACGAGCGGTTCCTCGCGGATGTGCAGATCGGCCAGCATCTCATCGCCGGGCACGCCTTCGCGTCCCTCGGGGCCGAGGGCGTCGGCCC
>JAKONI010000122.1 GCA_022702015.1 Beijerinckiaceae bacterium
CCGGCAAGGATGCCGAGTTCGACGTCACCGTGACGAAGATCCAGGCGCCCGGCGACGCGAAGATCGACGACGAGTTCGCCAAGACCATGGGCATGGACACCCTCGGCGACCTGAAGGACGCGATCTCGAAGGCCATCGGCACCGATTACGAGGCCGCCTCCCGCCGCCGCCTCAAGAAGGGCCTCCTCGACGCTCTGGACGGCAGGTACGCCTTCGATCTGCCGCCCTCCTTGGTTGCCCAGGAATTCGCGGCCGTGTGGGCGCAGGTGGAGCAGGACCTGAAGACCCGCGGCAAGACCTTCGAGGACGAGGGGACCGACGAGGAGAAGGCCAAGGCCGAGTACCGCAAGATCGCCGAGCGGCGGGTGCGACTGGGCCTCGTGCTTGCGCAGGTCGGCGAGAGCGCCGATATCAAGGTCTCGGATGAGGAAGTGAACCAGGCCCTCATCGCCCGGGTGCGGCAGTTCCCGGGCCAGGAGCAGCAGGTTTGGGACTTCTACCGTAAGAACGCACAGGCGCTCGCGGAGCTGCGGGCCCCCCTGTTCGAGGAGAAGGTGGTTGACCACGTCCTCGGTCAGGTCAAAGTCACGGAAGAGCCCGTCTCGAAGGACGCCCTGTTCGCCGACGACGAGGAAGACGAGACGACCGGCGATAAGCCGGCTGAGAAGGCCGACGGTTCGGCCGAATAAGCCCGCTCCTCCCAGGGCAGCGGGCAATGAGTTTAGGCGATGGTTAAGCATCGTCGTTGTTCGCTGACATGCCCGGCCCTCCGCGATTCGGCGGGGGCCGGGCCTCACCCCCAGGGCAGGATGAGATGAGAGATCCGATCGACGTCTACAACAATGCCCTCGTGCCGATGGTGGTCGAGCAATCGAGCCGCGGCGAGCGCGCCTTCGACATCTACTCCCGCCTGCTGCGCGAGCGGATCATCTTCCTCACCGGACCGGTGGAGGATTACGGCGCATCGCTGATCGTGGCGCAGCTCCTGTTCCTCGAAGCCGAGAATCCGAAGAAGGAGATTTCCTTCTACATCAATTCCCCCGGCGGTGTGGTCACCTCGGGACTGTCGATCTACGATACGATGCAGTTCATCCGCTGCCCGGTCACGACGCTGTGCGTCGGCCAGGCCGCCTCGATGGGTTCGCTCCTGTTGACCGCCGGAGAGCCCGGCCACCGCTTCGCCCTGCCGAACGCCCGGATCATGGTCCACCAGCCCTCCGGCGGCTTCCAGGGGCAGGCGACGGACATCCTGATTCACGCCCGTGAGATCGAGGCCCTGAAGCGGCGCCTCAACGAGATCTACGTGAAGCACACGGGCCGCGAGTACGAGGCGATCCATACCGCCCTCGAGCGGGACAACTTCATGACCGCCGACGCGGCCAAGGAGTTCGGCCTGATCGACGAGGTGATCCAGAAGCGTCCGGAGCCGGCCGCGGCCTGATTGCGGACATGACCTGCCGCGGCCTTGATCCTGCCGCGGCAGCGTGTTTGCATCGGGGGATGTGACCACGCGGTCATAGGCGCGCAGCACACTGTTTCTTTATGCGACCCCCCTTACGTTCACGAGATTGACGTGTGCCGCTCTGCCGGCAGCGCACGCGGTGAAGCGGAGACCGATATGAGCAAGTCTGGCGGCAACGACTCCAAGAGCACGCTGTATTGCTCGTTCTGCGGCAAGAGCCAGCACGAGGTCCGTAAGCTCATCGCCGGCCCGACTGTGTTCATCTGCGACGAGTGCGTCGAGCTGTGCATGGACATCATCCGCGAGGAGTCGAAATCCTCGCTGGTGAAGAGCCGGGACGGGGTGCCCACGCCGAAGGAAATCCGTCGGGTCCTCGATGACTACGTCATCGGCCAGGACTTCGCGAAGAAGGTCCTCTCGGTGGCGGTGCACAACCACTACAAGCGGCTGGCCCACGCGACGAAGCACAACGACGTCGAACTGGCGAAGTCCAACATCATGCTGATCGGGCCGACGGGCTCGGGCAAGACGCTGCTCGCGCAGACGCTGGCCCGAATCCTCGACGTGCCCTTCACCATGGCCGACGCCACGACGCTGACCGAGGCCGGCTACGTCGGCGAGGATGTCGAGAACATCATCCTGAAGCTGCTGCAGGCCTCGGATTACAACGTCGAGCGGGCCCAGCGCGGCATCGTCTACATCGACGAGATCGACAAGATCTCCCGCAAGTCGGACAATCCCTCGATCACCCGCGACGTGTCGGGCGAGGGCGTGCAGCAGGCCCTTCTCAAGATCATGGAGGGCACCGTGGCCTCCGTGCCCCCGCAGGGCGGTCGCAAGCACCCGCAGCAGGAGTTCCTGCAGGTCGACACTACCAACATCCTCTTCATCTGTGGCGGCGCCTTCGCGGGGCTGGAACGGATCATCTCCCAGCGCGGCAAGGGCACTTCGATCGGCTTCGGCGCGACCGTGCAGGCCCCGGATGACCGCCGCACCGGCGAGATCTTCCGCTCCGTCGAGCCCGAGGATCTGCTGAAGTTCGGCCTCATCCCCGAGTTCGTCGGCCGTCTGCCGGTCCTGGCGACGCTGGAGGATCTGGACGAGGCCGCTTTGAAGAAGATTCTGCAGGAGCCGAAGAACGCCCTGGTCAAGCAGTACCAGCGCCTGTTCGAGATGGAGAACGTCGACCTGACGTTCCAGGACGATGCCCTCTCCCTCGTGGCCCGCAAGGCCATCGAGCGCAAGACCGGCGCACGTGGCCTGCGCTCCATCCTGGAGACCATCCTCCTCGACACGATGTACGACCTGCCGGGCCTCGAGTCCGTGGAGCAGGTGGTGATCGGCCCGGAGGTGGTCGAGGGCAAGTCGCGGCCGCTCTACATCCACGGCGAGCGCGGCAAGGAAGCCCCTGCGAGCGTCAGCGCGTAAGCGCCCCCGGACGGCCCGGCCGATGGCCGGGCCGCTTCCCCTTTCACTTGAAAGGAAGCCGGGGAACTTCCATCTCAGGCTGAGCGCGGTGGCCGTACGCTCCTTCCGAGGTGCGGTGCCACGTCACCAGCCGCCATCCTTTGATTTCAGACCCTCGCGGCCCGGTCGGCCGTCGTCCTGTGCTCGCTCCGCCTGCGGAGGGGTTCACGGCACGGCATTCCTGATGAGGTTTCCCCCATGACCCAGTCGAAATCGCGCCAGCCGGTCACACCGGGCTCGACGGGCTCCTACGCCGTCCTGCCGCTGCGCGACATCGTCGTCTTCCCGCACATGATCGTGCCGCTCTTCGTGGGGCGCGAGAAGTCCATCCGTGCGCTGGAGGAGGCGGTTCGTTCCGATCGCCATATTCTGCTCGCCACCCAGATCAATGCCGGTGACGACGACCCGGCCACCGATGCCATCTACAAGATCGGCACGCTCGCCAGCGTCCTGCAACTGCTGAAGCTGCCCGACGGGACCGTGAAGGTTCTGGTGGAGGGTGTCGGCCGCGCCAAGATCGCGAGCTTCTCCCGCTCCGACGAGTACTACGAGGCAACCGCGCTGGCGCTCCATGACGAGCTTGGCGACCAGGTCGAGGCCGAGGCCCTGGCCCGTTCGGTGCTCTCGGAGTTCGAGAACTACGTCAAGCTCAACAAGAAGATCTCCCCCGAGGTCGTCTCCGCCGTGACGCAGATCGACGAGCCGTCGAAGCTCGCCGACACGATCGGCTCGCACCTGCTCGTCAAGATCGCCGACAAGCAGGGTATCCTTGAGACGCCGACCGTCGCCCAGCGCCTGGAGAAGGTGCTGTCGCTGATGGAGAGCGAGATCTCCGTGCTCCAGGTGGAGAAGCGCATCCGGACCCGCGTGAAGCGGCAGATGGAGAAGACGCAGCGCGAGTACTACCTGAACGAGCAGATGAAGGCGATCCAGAAGGAGCTGGGCGACTCCGA
>JAKONI010000145.1 GCA_022702015.1 Beijerinckiaceae bacterium
TCATCGGCGTGGCCGAGGCCGGCCGTGAGATCTCGACCCGTCCGTTCCAGCTGGTCACCGGCCGCGTCTGGAGGGGCTCGGCTTTCGGCGGCGCCCGTGGCCGCACCGATGTGCCCAAGATCGTCGATTGGTACATGGAGGGTAAGATCAACATCGATGATCTGATCACCCACACCATGCCGCTGGAAGACATCAACCACGGCTTCGACCTCATGCACGAGGGCAAGTCGATCCGGTCCGTGGTCGTCTACTGACAATCGCCACCCCTTCCCCAAGCGGGGAAGGGCCAGGTTCGGGGGTTGGTCGGGTGACCCTCCGTCAGCGGAGGCTGGCGGAGGGTCACCCCCCCCTTCAATTCCTCTCCGCCGGGGAGAGGAGAGCCGCGACTTCCTGAAGACGACCGTCTCAGCCCACTCGCAGGAGATCACAGCCGATGGAAACCATCTCGAAGGCCCGCGCCCATGGCGGCACGCAGGGCGTCTACAAGCACGATGCCCAGACCACCGGATGCCCGATGACTTTCGCGGTGTTCGTGCCGCCGCAGGCCGAGAACGGCCCGGTCCCGGTCTTGTGGTATCTGTCCGGCCTCACCTGCACCCACGCCAACGTCATGGACAAGGGCGAGTACCGCGCGGCCGCCGCCGCGCACGGCGTCATCATCGTGGCCCCCGATACCAGCCCGCGCGGCCCCGGCATCCCGGACGAGGAGGGCAATTGGCAGTTCGGATCCGGCGCCGGCTTCTACCTGGATGCCACGCAGGCGCCCTATGACAAGAACTACCGGATGTGGAGCTACATCACGGACGAGCTGCCGGCGCTCATCGCCAAGGAATTCCCCGCCGACATGACCCGCCAGGGACTCTTCGGCCATTCCATGGGCGGCCACGGGGCGCTCACCATCGCGCTCACCTACCCGGAGCGCTTCAAGTCCTGTTCCGCCTTCGCGCCGATCGCCCAGCCCTCCACGGCCGGCTGGTCGAAGCCCGCCTTCGAGAAGTATCTCGGTTCGGATCCGGCCGCCTGGCGCGCCCACGACGCCACCGCGCTGATCGAGGACGGCAAGCGCTTTCCCGAGTTCCTAGTGGATCAGGGCACCGCCGACAGCTTCCTGCAGGACGGCCTGCGCCCGTGGCTGCTGGAGGAGGCCTGCAAGAAGGCCGGCATCGCGCTGACCCTCAACATGCGCGAGGGCTACGACCACTCCTACTTCTTCATTTCAACCTTCATGGCCGACCATATCGCCTGGGCCGCCGCGCGCCTGAAGTGATCGTGTCCGCCCCCTCGGCGCGGTCGGGGAGCAATCGCTCCCGCCATCGGGGTCGGGTTGCCGCCCAGGGCGCCCGCAGGGGGGAGTGATCCGAGGGGGCTTGTCCGCTTCACGAGCGAGCCCCCTCCCGGGCCGGACATCCGATGTCCGGCGGCGCGCGGTGCGCACGGCCCACAAGACCCATCCGGGCGAGCCGGAAACCCGTGCCGGTCGCCTGATCGGCCACGGCGCCCTCACGGGGGCCGCCTCGAACGCGAGTGTGGGCTACCCGTTGCCCGAAGCCGGAAATCGCTTTAACGGCGGCGGCGATGCCCGGCCGATCACATCGCACAACCGGATCCCAGACCCTCCTTGGCCAAGTCATCGAGCGGCTTCCCTTCTTCGAGGACCTGCCTCCCGATACGCTTCAGTGTCTCGCGGCCTCGGGGTTCGGCCGCGGTTTCCTCACGGTTTCGCTGCGAGCTCGGCTGCGTAACGCCGGATACCGGGATCTGAGCCATCTCGCCCGGACGTCACCGGCGGCGATCGCCAGTATCAGGAAGTTTGGCCCGGTCCGCGTCGAGCTCGTTCGGGCCTTCATCCTGACAGAGATCGCACGTTGGCTGCCGGGCGCCCGCGACGTGCATACGGACGGGGCCACTCAAGAGCGGAGGCTTGCGCGACTGCGGGATTTGCCGGTCGAACGTCTGCCTCTGACCGCTGACCAGATCGTCGCGCTTGGCTGCACGGGATGGTCCTGCGCGGACATGGCCGGGCGCTCACGCGTCGAACTCCTGGACAAGGGCGTCGTCATGTCGTGCGACGTGGATCGTATCGTCGCGACGCTCGCCGGTCTCATCGGAGGGGACGGAACAACCCCGTCTCTCGCGGCGCAAACCATCGAAGACACGCCGCCGCCTGAAGGAGAAACGAACGCCGCCCGCCGTGCCGCCCTGCTCGCGATGCAGGATCGCGAATGGGAGGAAGCTGCTCCGCCTGACGATTAGCCTCGCGGCAGCATGTCCCGAAACAGGGGCGTCCATCTCACCGGCATCGACCGCTTCGCGCCCGCTGCGTTCCTTCGGATCGCTTCGCCGAGGGACTACGACGGGCTGTGCGATGCCATGTTCCACAAGATCCGACAGAACGCGGCTGGATCGGTCCCTATGCTGGGCCGGATGCTCGCCCGTGCCGCCGTGTTCGAGTGGCGGCGAGACGTTCCCGACCCGTCCGACCTCGCCGATTTGGAGGGCCGCTACCGGCGGCTCCGGGGCGTTCCGGCGGGCGGCTTGCTGGCCCCCTCATCGGGGACGA
>JAKONI010000157.1 GCA_022702015.1 Beijerinckiaceae bacterium
CAGCGGATCGACCCCCCGCTCGAAGCGGTAGCGGGCATCGGTCACGATCCCCAGGCGGCGTCCGCTCTGGGCGATGTTGGCGGGGTCCCACAGGGCCGATTCGATCAGCACGTCGGTGGTGGTCTCGCCGCAACCCGAGGCCTCGCCGCCCATGATCCCGGCGATCGATTCGACGCCGGCTTCGTCGGCGATCACCACGGTGTCGTCGCTGAGGGTGTGGGTCCGCCCGTCGAGGGCTTTGAGAGTCTCACCCGCCCTGGCCCGGCGCACGACGAGGTGGCCCCGCACCTTGGCCGCGTCGAAGACGTGGAGGGGCCGGCCCCGGTCGAAGGTGACGTAGTTGGTGATGTCCACCAGCGCGTTGATCGGCCGGAGCCCGATGGCCCGCAGGCGCGCCTGCATCCACTCCGGCGACGGGCTGTTGCTGACGCCGCGCACGAGGCGCAGGGCGAAGAGCGGGCAGAGGTTCTCGTCCGCTGGCGCGAAGGCGAGGTCCACGCCGACGGGGCAGGGACCCTCGCCCTGCACCGGCGCCGGGGTCTCGTGCTTGAGGGTACCGATCCCCGCCGCCGCGAGGTCCCGGGCGATGCCGTGGACCGAGGCGCAGTCCGCCCGGTTCGGGGTGAGGTTGATCTCGATGACCGGATCGTCGAGCCCGGCGAAGGCGGCGTAGGGGGTGCCCGCCGGCGCGTCGGTGGTCAGGTCGATGATTCCGTCATGGTCCTCGCCCAGCCCCAGCTCGGCCGCCGAGCACATCATGCCCCGGCTCTCGACGCCACGGATGGTGCCCACCGACAGGGTGATGTTCTTGCCGGGCACGTAGGTGCCGGGCGGCGCGAACACCGTCCGCATCCCGGCGCGGGCGTTCGGCGCGCCGCAGACCACCTGCACGGGGGTGCCCTCGCCGGTATCCACGGAGCAGACCCGGAGGCGGTCGGCGTTGGGGTGCTGTTCGGCGGTGAGGACGTGGGCGATCACGTAGGGCTTGAGGGCCGCCGCGCGATCCTCGATCCCCTCGACCTCCAGGCCGATGCGGGTGAGCGCCTCGGCGATCGCGTCGAGGGGAGCCTCGGTCTCGAGGTGATCCTTGAGCCAGGAGAGGGTGAATTTCATCGTTGACGGCTCGGGAAGAGGGACGTTCGGGGGCGCGGTGGGGGTGTCACCCCGTCAGCCCGCCGACGAGGCTCGGCACGTCCAGCGGCCGGAAGCCGTAATGGTCGAGCCAGCGGACATCCGCCTCGAAGAACGGACGCAGGTCGGGCATTCCGTACTTGAGCATGGCGATGCGATCGAGGCCGACGCCGAAGGCGAAGCCCTGCACCTCATCCGGGTCCAACCCGCAATTGCGCAGCACGTTCGGGTGAACCATCCCGCAGCCCAGGATCTCCAGCCAGTCGGTGCCCTCGCCGAAGCGGATCTCGCCGCCCTTGCGCGAACACTGGATGTCCACCTCGGCCGAGGGCTCGGTGAAGGGGAAGAACGAGGGGCGGAAGCGCATCTTCACCCCGTCCACCTCGAAGAACGCCTTGCAGAACTCCTCCAGCACCCACTTCAGGTTGGCGATGTTGGCCGCCGTGTCGATCACCAGCCCCTCCACCTGATGGAACATCGGCGTGTGGGTCTGGTCGGAATCGTGCCGGTAGGTCCGGCCGGGGATGATCACCCGGATCGGAGGCCGCTGGCCGCGCATGGTGCGGATCTGGACCGGCGAGGTGTGCGTGCGCAGCACCTTGCGCTTGCCCGAGGCGTCGGGGGCCAGGAAGAACGTGTCGTGCATCTCCCGCGCCGGGTGTCCCGGGGGGAAGTTCAGGGCGGTGAAGTTCAGTTCGTCCGTCTCGATGTCCGGCCCCTCGGCCACGGCGAAGCCCATGTCGGCGAAGATCGCCGTCACCTCGTCGATGACCTGGCTGATCGGATGGATGCGCCCCCGCGCCTCTGGCGCCTCCCGGGTGGGCAGGGTCACGTCCACCCGCTCGGAGGCGAGCCGCGCTTCCAGGGCCGCCTCGGCGAGGCCGGACTTGCGGGCGAGGAGCGCCGTCTGCACCCGGTCGCGCAGGCCGTTGATGAGGGGGCCGCGCTCCTTGCGCTCGTCCGGCGTCATGGCCCCCAGCGTCTTGAGGAGGTCGGAGACACTCCCCTTCTTGCCCAAGGCCGCCACGCGCACCGCGTCGAGGGCGCCCTCGTCGGGGGCGGACGACACCTGGGCCAGGAGGTCGCGTTCGAGGCTGTCGAGATCGGTCATCGCTTCATTCGGATCGCGCGGGCCCTGCCGCCGACGGGTGTGGTTTTGCGCGTGGCTTGCCGTCTTGCAAGCCGTGCCGGCGGAATTTCCGCGTGGAGCCAGACACGACGAAGGCGCGACCCCTCGCGGCGCCGCGCCTTCGTCGTTTCCAGGGAGGAGGATCCGCTTAGGCGGCCTTCTTCTCCGGCTGGGCGGGGATCGCGGCCTTGGCCTTCTCGACCACGGCGGCGAAGGCGGCCGGCTCGTGGATGGCCAGCTCCGACAGGGCCTTGCGGTCCACGACGATGCCAGCGATCGCCAGGGCGTTGATGAAGCGCGAGTAGGTCAGGCCGTGCTCGCGGACCGCCGCGTTGAGACGCTGGATCCACAGGGCGCGGAACGTGCGCTTCTTATTCTTCCGGTCGCGGTAGGCATACTGCATGCCCTTCTCGACCGCCTGCTTGGCGATGCGGATGGTATTCTTGCGCCGGCCGTAATAGCCCTTGGCGGCCTTCAGGACTTTCTTGTGCTTCGCGTGACTGGTCACGCCGCGCTTGACGCGGGCCATGGGGATTCTCCTGGATTTAAGACGAAATCAGTATCGGCTGTAAGGAAGGCTTACCGCGCGTTCGGCAGGAAGTACTTCTTCACGTTGGCGGCATCGCCCTCGAACAGGGTGGTGGTGCCGCGCAGGTTGCGGATCTGCTTCGTCGTCCGCTTGATCATCCCGTGGCGCTTGCCGGCCTGGGCATACATCACCTTGCCGGTGCCGGTGATCTTGAAGCGCTTCTTCGCGCCCGATTTGGTCTTCAGCTTGGGCATTTGGCTCTCCGTAATGCGCAGAACGCCGTCTCGGCCCGCGAGGACCGGGTTGGGTTTGCGCGATGATGCTTCTGATGGAGCAGCATGAACCGCCACGGCAGCCCTTGATCGGCCGGGCGGTTCGACGCGGCGCGGCTTATGCCAGATCCGCGGCGCGCCGGCAACGTTTTTGCGGGCATGGGCATTATAAGTGCGGACAACCCCTTGTGCACTGCATTGGGAGGAAACCGGGGACGGCCGCGCTGCGGTGCCACTCGGGCCGTGACCGGCCCCCGTCTGGAACGATAACCTTGGCTGTCTGTTTCATTCATGTCCCGCTCAGGCCGTCCCGGCTAGACCCCGCCTAAAGTCGGTCACCAAGGAGACACTTCGTGCGCATTGCCCAGATTGCTCCGCTTTCCGAGGCGGTACCCCCGAAGTTCTACGGCGGTACGGAGCGTGTCGTCAGCTGGATCACGGAAGAACTCGTGCGCCAGGGTCATGACGTCACGCTGTTCGCGAGCGGTGATTCGGAGACTTCGGCGAAGCTGGCGGCCTGCACGCCCGAGGGTCTGCGTCTTCTCGGCTACCGCGACCATACCGCGAGCCATCTCGCGATGCTCCACCATGTGCATCGCCGGGCGAGCGAGTTCGATATTCTTCACTTCCACATCGATCTGCTTCAGTATCCGATGTTTGAGGACATGAACCACAAGTGCGTCACCACGATGCACGGCCGGCTCGACGTGCCGGACTTCATGCCCGTCTACCGTACCTTCACCGGCATGCCCCTCGTGTCGATCTCCGACAACCAGCGCCTGCCGATGCCGCCGAACGTCAACTGGGCGTCGACGATCCATCACGGCCTCCCGGCCCAGAACTGCCCCTACTACCCCGAGGCGAAGGGCGGCTACCTCGCCTTCCTCGGCCGCATTTCGCCGGAGAAGCGCCCCGACCGCGCCATCGAGATGGCGATCCGCTCGGGCACGCCCCTGAAGATCGCCGCCAAGGTCGACAAGGCGGACCAGGATTACTGGAACGACGTGATCGAACCGATGACCCACCACCCGCTGGTGGAGTACATCGGTGAGATCAACGAGGAGCAGAAGAAGGACTTCCTCGGCAACGCCATCGCCCTGGCCTTCCCGATCGATTGGCCGGAGCCCTTCGGCCTCGTGATGATCGAGGCGATGTCGGCCGGAACGCCGGTGATCGCGTTCCGCAACGGCTCGGTGCCGGAAGTCATCGCCGACGGCGTGAGCGGTGTGCTCTGCAACACCATGGACGACGCCGTTGAGGCCGTCGCCAAGGTGAAGGCCATGAGCCGCGCCGGCGTGCGCGGCCACTTCGAGACCCGTTTCACCGCCGAGTGCATGGTGAAGAAGTACGTGTCGGTCTACGAGGAGCTGCTCTCCCGCTCCGCCGAGGTGATCCAGCTGCCGAAGTCCACGTTCAAGCCGCATGCCGTGGACATCAACGGCGCCTCGCGCCCGGCGATGCCGGCGGCGGCGATGCCGGCCTGACGTTTTTTCGTTCGGCACCGGGCTTGCGAGGAACCTGCGGTCCGGCCTAGCGTCGCGAAAGAGACTCATCAGTTAATCAAACAGGGCCGCCGCATCCGAAAACGATGCGGCGGCCCTCTCGATTCGTCCAGACACCCACCCGGAGATGCCTGCATGGCGGCAAAGACTGACCTCGCGAAGGACAATGCGGCCGAGGCCGTGGAGTCGGATCAGGCGGTATCGCCCCTCGGGCGGGGCTTCCAGGACGCGGACGAGGTTCTGCCGACCTACCATATCGAGGCGCAGACCTCCCTGGTCGAGCGGCCCCTGCGCTCGCTGAAGTTCGGCGAGGCCTTCGGCGTCCTGGATTCCTACGGCGACATCGGCGTGCAGCCGGGCCCCGAGGGGCTGTACTTCCAGGATACCCGCTACCTGTCGCGGCTGGAGGTGAAGATCGAGGGGCAGCGGCCGTTGATGCTGTCCTCGGTCATGCAGGACGACAACGGCGCGCTGAGCGTCGACATGACGACCCCCGACATCCGCCTCGATGCCCACGACGAGACCTCGATTCCCCGGGAGGTCGTCGCGATCGAGCGCACCAAGTTCCTGTTCCGTGGCGCCTGCTACGACCGGATCGGCCTGCGCTCCTACGACACCAAGCACCGCAAGCTGCGGATCACCGTCACGTTCGATGCCGACTACCGCGACCTGTTCGAAGTCCGCGGGACCGACCGGAGCGAGCGCGGCAAGCGCGGGGTGCAGGTGGCCAGCCCCCACGAGGTGCAGTTCCGCTATGTCGGGCTCGACGACATCGTGCGCACCACGAGCCTGCATTTCGGGCCGACTCCGGCGTCGCTGGAGCCGGGCAAGGCCGAGTTCGAGGTCTCCCTCTCGCCGGGGGCGCAGACCTCGATCTTCCTCCGCGTCGTGTTCGAATCGCACAGGGCCTTCACCAAGCCGCCGGCCGCCGACATGGTGGGCGAGGATGTCGCCGCGCGCCTGACCCAGGTGGCCAATGGCGGCGGCTCGCCCCGGCACGAGAAGGGCCTCGGCGAGGGTGCGATCTTCGCCCGCGCCTACCGCGATTCCCGCCGGGACCTGCGGGCGCTGACCGCCGGCATCACGACGATCATCTCCTCGAACGACCAGTTCAACGAGGGGCTGTGTCGGGCGACCGCCGACCTCTACATGCTGGCCAGCCGTACGCCGGAGGGGATCTATCCCTTCGCCGGCATCCCCTGGTACTCCACGGTCTTCGGGCGGGACGGCATCATCACCGCGATGATGGCGCTCTGGATCGACCCGAAATTCGCCCGGGGCGTGCTTCGCTACCTCGCCGCCACCCAGGCCAAGGCCGTGGATCCCGCCGCCGACGCCCAGCCCGGCAAGGTGCTGCACGAGACCCGTCGCGGCGAGATGGCGATGCTCGGGGAGGTGCCGTTCCGGCATTACTACGGCACCATCGACGGCACGCCGCTCTTCGTGATGCTGGCCTGGGAATACTACCTCGTCTCCGGCGACCTCGAGACGATCAAGGGGATCTGGCCCGCCCTCGAACTCGCCCTCGCATGGATGGACAAGTACGGCGACCGGGACGGCGACGGCTTCGTCGAATACGCCCGCGACACCGACAAGGGCCTGGAGAACCAGGGCTGGAAGGACAGCCACGATTCGATCTTCCACGCCGACGGGCATCTCGCCAAGGGGCCGATCGCCCTGTGCGAGGTGCAGGGCTACGTCTACGCCGCGAAGAACGGCATGGGCCGCCTGGCCGCGCTGCTCGGCCACGACGCCATGGCCGAGCGCCTCTCGACCCAGGCGCAGGATCTGCGCGAGGCGTTCGACGCGGCCTTCTGGAATGAGGAGATCGGCACCTACGCGCTCGCCCTCGACGGCGCCAAGGCGCAATGCGCCGTGCGCTCGTCGAATGCCGGCCACGCGCTGTTCACCGGCATCGCCAAGCCGGAGCGGGCCGCGCGGGTGGCCGAGACCCTGCTCGGCAACGACGGGTTCAATGGCTGGGGCGTGCGCACCATCGCCAAGGGCGAGGCGCGCTACAACCCGATGTCGTACCACAACGGCTCGATCTGGCCGCACGACAACGCGCTCATCGCCATGGGGCTCGCCCGCTACAACCTGAAGGCCGGGGCGGCGCGGATCTTCCAGGGCATGTTCGACACGTCCCTCTACACGGACCAGAAGCGGTTGCCGGAGCTGTTCTGCGGCTTCATGCGTCGGCGGCAGCGGGGCCCGGTCTCGTACCCCGTGGCGTGCAGCCCGCAGGCCTGGGCGGCGGCGGCCCCCTTCGCCTTCCTCGCGGCCTGCCTCGGCCTCGAGCTCGACCACGACGGCAACCGGATCCTGCTGAAGAACCCGATCCTGCCGAGCTTCCTCAACGGCGTGACGCTCTACAACGTCAAGCTGCGGGACTCCCGCCTCGACCTGCGCTTCCAGTGCTACGACGACGACGTGACGGTGAGCGTCACGCGCCGCCATGGCGACGCGCAGGTGGTGGTGACGAAGTAGGGACGGCGCGGGCCGGGGTTTCCCCCGTCCGCGCCCCACCCTCCGCGATGACGGAGGGGGCCATCCGGGGTAAGAGGCGGGGATGACGTCGACGCCCTCCGCCCTCTCCCTCGCCCAGGACCTGATCCGCTGCCCCTCGGTCACCCCGGAGGATGCCGGCGCGCTGGGCGTGGTGGAGCGGGCGCTGGCCGGTGCCGGGTTCGTGGTGGAGCGCCCCGTCTTTTCGGAGGAGGGGCATCCCGACACGCCCAACCTCTACGCCCGGCTCGGAACGCGGGGGCCCTGCCTCGTCTTCGCCGGGCATACCGACGTGGTCCCCCCGGGGGAGGTCGCCTCCTGGCGGCACGATCCCTTCGCGGCGGCCATCGCGGACGGGATGCTCTACGGCCGGGGTGCGGCGGACATGAAGGGCGGCGTCGCCTGCATGGTCGCGGCGGCGCTGGATTTCGTCGCGCGGCGCGGGGGGGACTTCCCCGGTTCCATCGCCTTCCTCATCACCGGCGACGAGGAGGGGCCGGCGGTGAACGGCACGGTCAAGCTGCTGCGATGGGCGAAGGCGCGGGGCGAGCGCTTCGACCATTGCCTGCTCGGCGAGCCGACGAATCCGTCCCGCCTCGGGGAGATGATCAAGATCGGCCGGCGGGGGTCCCTCACCGGCAAGCTCACGGTGCTCGGGCGGCAGGGGCACGTGGCCTATCCGCACAAGGCCGAGAACCCGATTCCCGGCCTGCTGCGCTTGACCACGGCGCTGATCACCGAGCCGCTGGACGGGGGCAGCGCCCATTTCGATGCCTCGAACCTCGAATTCACGACTATCGACGTGGGCAACAGCGCCACCAACGTCATCCCGGCCACGGCGCGGGCGGTGTTCAACATCCGCTTCAACGACGACTGGACGGCCGACAGCCTCGGCGCCGAGATCCGCCGCCGCCTGGAGAAGGCCGCCGGCAACGCGGTGCGCTTCGTGCTGGACCTTCAGCCATCGAACTCACCCGCCTTCCTCACCGCGCCGGACGCCTTCGTCGGCCTCGTCTCGGAGGCGATCCAGGCGGAAACCGGCCTGTCGCCGGTGCTCTCGACCACCGGGGGCACGTCGGACGCCCGTTTCATCAAGGACGTCTGCCCGGTGATCGAGTTCGGTCTTGTCGGGGAGACGATGCATCAGGTTGATGAGTGCGTGGCCGTGGCCGACCTCGACCGCCTCAGCGCCATCTACGGGCGGGTGCTCGACGCCTATTTCCCGGCGGAAACGGTCTAATCCATCGCTTCTCTCGCGATGTCTTCCGCCGAACCGGCATCCACTTCGGCAAAAGCGGAGCTAGGGTGCAGGGGAAAACGAGGGACAGGAACGTCAGGAACCCGACGACCGCGCTGAAAGGACTACGGCCGAACAGCCAGTAGCGCAGGGACGTTTGCCGTGGTTCAGCCGGTGCCGTAATCCACGCCCACGAAGGTCAGCCCCGCCGCCGGAGCCAGCGGGCCGCAGCGGCTCTTGTCGCCGGTGCGGAGGATGTCGGCCACGTCGTCGGCGGTCAGGCGGCGGCAGCCGGCGAGCATGAGGGTCCCCACCATCGCCCGGACCTGATGGTGCAGGAACGAGCGGGCGCAGGTCGCCACGACGATCTCCTCCTGCAAACCCATCCTCACTCGGGAGACATCGAGTCGCTCGAGCGTCCGCACGGGGCTGTTGGCCTGGCACTCGGCGGCGCGGAAGGCGGTGAAGTCGTGCCGGCCGGTCAGGCGTTGGGCGGCCTCGTGCATCAGGCCGGCGTCGAGGGGCCACGGCACATGCCAGACATGGGCGCGGGTCAGCGCCGCCGGGCTGCGCCGGTTCAGGATGCGGTAGCGGTAGTGCCGGCGGATCGCCGAATACCGGGCGTCGAAGGTTTCCGGCACGATCTCGGCGGAGAGGATCGCCACCGGCTGCGGACGCAGGTGCGCGTTGAGGGCGTCCCGCACGGTGTCGGTGCGCCACTCCTTCACGAGGTCGCAATGGGCGACCTGATGGATCGCGTGGACCCCGGCATCGGTGCGCCCGGCGCAGGTGAGGCGGACGCTCTCGCCGGAGAAGCGCAGCACCGCCGCCTCGATCGCCCCCTGGACCGTCGGATCGTCGGCCTGCCGTTGCCAGCCACGGAAGGGGCCGCCGTCGTACTCGATGACGAGCTTGTAGCGGGGCATGTCAGAACCGCGTGAGGGCCGGGCTCATCCCAGCCGGGTGCCCGGTGAGAGGCGCGCGCCACGGACGAACTCTCCTCCGGTGGCACTGCCGCCCTTGCCCGCCCGGCGCAGTTCCAGAAGCCGCACGGCCCCCGTCGCGCACGCCACCGTGCCATCCCCATCGAGGAGGGTGCCCGGCTCGCCCGAGCCCTCGGCCAGCCGGGCGCGGAGCGCCTTCACCCGCTCCGGCCCCTTGCCGAGGTCGGCCTCAAAGAAGGCCCCCGGAAAGGGCGACAACCCGTTGATCCGCGCGGCGACGGCGGAAGCGGGACGGGACCAATCGATCCGCGCCTCCTCGTTGGTGATCTTGTGGGCGTAGACGACCCCGTCCTCCGGCTGCGGGGTGAAGGCCAGCGTGCCCCCATCCAGCCGTTCGAGCGCCCGCGCCATCAGTTCCGCCCCGGCCGGCATCAGCGCGTCGTGCAGTTCCCCCGCCGTCATCCCCTCGGTGATCGGCACCCGTGCCTCCAGGGCGACGGGGCCAGTATCGAGCCCCGCTTCCATCCGCATCACCCCCACGCCGCTCTCGGCATCCCCTGCCATCACCGCCCGCTGGATCGGCGCCGCGCCCCGCCAGCGCGGCAGCAGCGAGCCGTGCAGATTGAGGCACCCGTGGCGCGGCAGGTCGAGGATCGCCTGCGGCAGGAGCATCCCGTAGGCCACGACCACCGCCACGTCGGCCCTGTGCCCGGCGAAGGTCTCGGCGGCCTCGGCGGTCTTGAGGGTCGCGGGGGTGAGGACGGGGGCGCCGAGAGTCTCGGCCAGCGCGTGGACCGGGGAGGGGCGCAGGCTCATCCCCCGGCCGGCGCGGGCGGGGGCGCGGGTGTAGACGGCGGCGATGGCGTGGCCGTCCGCCGCCAGCCGCGCCAGGGTCGGCACCGCGAAATCCGGGGTACCCATGAAGACGACGCGCATGGCCCGGGGCTCAGGCGGCGTCGCGCTTGGCCGCCTTGGCGAACTTCTTCACCACCCGGTCGCGCTTGAGCTTGGAGAGGTGGTCGATGAACAGCACGCCGTTCAGGTGGTCGATCTCGTGCTGGATGCAGGTGGCGAGAAGCCCATCGGCCTCGATTTCCCGTTCCTTGCCGTCGAGGTCGCGGAACTTCACCCGCACCCGGTCGGGGCGCTCGACCTCGCCGTAATATTCCGGGATCGAGAGGCAGCCCTCGTCGTAGACGCGCTTCTCCTCGGACGACCAGACGACCTCCGGGTCGAGGAAGACCCGGGGCTCGCGGGCGTTCTCGTCCTTCGACGTGTCGATGGTGACGATGCGCTTGGCCACGCCGATCTGGATCGCCGCGAGCCCGACGCCCGGTGCGTCGTACATCGTCTCGAACATGTCCGCGACGATGCCGCGGATCTCGGCAGTGACGGGGCCCACCGGCTCCGAGACGAGCTTCAAGCGGGTATCGGGGAGGATGACAAGCGGACGGATGGTCATGACAAACACCGGGGGGGCGTCGGCGGGCGCCCTAATCAGTTCTGGCAATATGGCGGCGGGTGGAGGCGGTCAAATGGAGCGCCCGTATGTCCGCCGCCCCACGGGGAAGGGGCGGGCGACGCCCCGTCAGAATGCCGTCCGGCTGCGGATGGCGGCCGACAGGGTGCCCTCGTCGAGGTAGTCGAGTTCGCCCCCCACCGGCACCCCGTGGGCGAGGCGGGTCACCTTGCGGTCCAGGTGGCGGATGGATTCGGTGATGTAATGGGCGGTGGTCTGGCCATCCACCGTGGCGTTCAGGGCCAGGATGATCTCGCTCACCACGGGGTCGGCGGCGCGCTCCACCAGCTTGGCGAGGTTGAGGTTTTCCGGCCGCACCCCGTCGAGGGCCGAGAGGACCCCGCCGAGGACGTGGTAGCGGGCGCGGACGGCCCCGGAGCGCTCCAGCGCCCAGAGGTCGGACACGTCCTCCACCACCACCAGCGTCGTCGGGTCCCGGCCGGGATCCTGGCAGACCGTGCAGGGGTCCGAGGTGTCGACGTTGCCGCAGGTGGAGCAGACGACGATCCGCTCCGAGGCGATCCGCATCGCGTCGGCGAGCGGTGCGAGCAGGGTGTCCCGCTTCTTGATGAGTTGGAGCGCCGCCCGCCGCGCCGAGCGCGGGCCGAGGCCCGGCATGCGGCCGAGCAATTGGATCAGGCGTTCGATCTCCGGGCCGGCGACGGCTTGGGGCATCGGGTCTCACAATGCATGGAACAAATCAGCCGACCCGTTAGGGAAGACCTGTTGCTTGTCATGGACTACCGATTGTCACGCAATCGGCCGTCCGTTCAGGTTACTGACAGGTTGCGGGCGGCTACTCCATGACGTTTCGGTCCTGCTTGTGTATTCGAAGCTGACGCTCATGTTGCGAGACCCCGACCAAGGTCATATTGACGGCGACGCCTCGCCGTCTACGCAGCGGAGTCAACGGGAGGTGGAGAGCCCATGCCGGATCTGCCGGCATGAGGATCGATGGCTTTCCCCTCCCTTTCGGTGACGGCTGGTCCGTTCGTTTTCGAGGTCGCGCCGCGTGCGGGTGCCCGGGAGATTCGCTCTTGAACAACATTGGTGATCATAACGCGGCTCACGGCGCCGAGGCAGCGGGCTTCCGTGAGCTGAAGGCCGTCTACTGGAACCTTGAGGCTCCCCGTCTCTACGAAGAGGCGCTGAGCCGCAAGGAGGGCGAACTGGCCCGCGGCGGCGCCCTCGTCGCGACCACCGGTTCGCACACCGGCCGCTCGCCCAAGGACAAGTTCGTGGTGCGCGACGCCTCCACCGAGAACGAGATCTGGTGGGACAACAACGGCGCCATCACGCCGGACCAGTTCGAGACCCTGCGTCAGGATTTCCTGAAGCACGCCGAGGGCAAGGAGCTGTTCGCCCAGGACCTGTACGGCGGCGCCGACCCGGCCCACCGCGTCAAGGCCCGGGTGTTCACCGAGTTCGCGTGGCACTCCCTGTTCATCCGCAACCTGCTGATCCGGCCGGACCGTTCGGAGATCGCCGCCTACGTCCCGGACATGACGATCATCGACCTGCCGAGCTTCCAGGCGGATCCCGCCCGGCACGGCTGCCGCTCCAAGACCGTGATCGCCATCGACTTCGCCAAGAAGCTCGTGCTCATCGGTGGCTCGGCCTACGCCGGCGAGATGAAGAAGTCGGTCTTCACCTACCTCAACTACATCCTGCCCGGTCAGGGCGTGATGCCGATGCACTGCTCGGCCAACGCGGCGCTCGATGCCGAGGGCGGCTCGGCCATCTTCTTCGGTCTGTCCGGCACCGGCAAGACCACCCTGTCGAACGATTCCTCCCGCCAGCTGCTGGGTGACGACGAGCACGGCTGGTCGAACGAGGGCATCTTCAACTTCGAGGGCGGCTGCTACGCCAAGACGATCCGCCTCTCGCGGAACGCCGAGCCCGAGATCTACGCCACCACCGAGCGCTTCGGCACGGTGATGGAGAACGTCGTCATCGACCCGCTGACCCGCGTGCCGGACTTCGACGACGCCTCGCGCACCGAGAACACCCGCTGCGCCTACCC
>JAKONI010000165.1 GCA_022702015.1 Beijerinckiaceae bacterium
CGGCGAGGCCCTCGGCCTCATGGATTTCGAGACGGCCGCCAAGCTGTCGGGCTCCCGCTTCGTGGTGCTGAAGGGCCAGCTCGCCCGGTTGGAGCGGGCGCTCGGCCAGTTCATGCTCGACCTGCACACGCAGGAGCACGGCTATACCGAGGTCGCCCCGCCGATCATGGTGCGCGACGAGGCGATGTTCGGCACGGCGCAACTGCCGAAGTTCGAGGATGACCAGTTCGCCGTCCTGGACGGGGAGGCCCTGCGCGGCACGTCCGCCGCCGAGCAGCCCCGCCGCTGGCTGATCCCCACCGCCGAGGTCCCGCTGACGAACCTCGTCCGGGAGTCGATCCTCCGGGAGGAGGAACTGCCCCTGCGCTTCACGGCGCTCACCCCCTGCTTCCGCGCCGAGGCCGGGGCGGCGGGGCGCGACACCCGGGGGATGCTGCGCCAGCATCAGTTCGCCAAGGTCGAATTGGTCTCGATCACGACCCCCGAGGCGTCGGCCGACGAGCACGAGCGGATGCTCACCTGCGCCGAGGCGGTGCTGAAGAAGCTCGACCTGCCCTACCGGGTGATGACGCTGTGCACCGGCGACATGGGTTTCGCCTCGCAAAAAACCTACGACATCGAGGTCTGGGTGCCGGGCCAGAGGACCCACCGGGAGATCTCCTCCTGCTCGGTCTGCGGCGACTTCCAGGCCCGGCGGATGAACGCCCGCGTCCGGGGCAAGGACGGCAAGCCGGCCTTCGTCCACACCCTCAACGGCTCCGGCGTGGCGGTGGGTCGCGCCCTCATCGCCGTGCTGGAGAACTATCAGAATCCCGACGGGAGCGTCACGGTCCCGTCCGCCCTCGCGCCCTATATGGGCGGCCTCCACCGGATCGAAGGACCCCGCTGATGCGCATCCTCGTCACCAACGACGACGGTATCCATGCCCCGGGTCTGGCGACCCTGGAGGAGATCGCCCGCGAACTCTCCGACGACGTGTGGGTGGTCGCCCCCGAGAGCGACCAGTCCGGTGTGTCGCACTCCCTCTCGCTGAACGATCCCCTGCGCCTGCGGCAGGCGGGGGAGACGCGCTTCGCGGTGAAGGGCACGCCCTCGGATTGCGTGATCCTCGGCATCCGACACATCCTTGCAGAGAAGGGGCCGGACCTCGTGCTCTCGGGGGTCAACCGGGGCCAGAACGTCGCGGAGGACGTGACCTATTCCGGCACCATCGCCGCCGCGATGGAGGGGACGATCCTGGGCGTGCGCTCCATCGCGCTCAGCCAAGCCTACGGGGCGGGGGGGCGCCACGCCCTCAAGTGGGACTGCGCCCGCACCCATGGCCCGAAGGTGATCCGCAAGATCCTCGAGACGGGGATCGAGCCGGGCATCCTCGTCAACGTGAACTTCCCCGATTGCGAGCCCGATGAGGTGCAGGGCGTCGCGGTGGCGGCCCAGGGCTTCCGCAACCAGGCGCTGCTCTCCATCGATGCCCGCACGGACGGGCGCGGCAATCCGTACTTCTGGCTCGCCTTCGCCAAGGCCCGGTTCGAGCCGGGTCACGGCTCCGACCTCAAGGCCATCGCCGAGAAGCGCATCTCGGTGACGCCGCTCCGCCTCGACCTCACCGACGAGCCGACGCTCACCCGCTTCGCCCAGGCCTTCGAGGCATGAGGCCGGGGGAGGACGAGGCGGTCTCCGACCACGCCGTCGGCAACGCCGCCTTCGTCCTCGCGCTCCGCGAGAAGGGCCTGCGCGACACGGCGGTGTTGCGGGCGATGGAGCGCGTCCCGCGCGAGGCCTTCGCCCCCGCCGCCCGGCGGGAGCAGGCCCGGCGGGACATCGCCCTCCCCCTGCCCTGCGGCGCGACCATGACCGCCCCCTCCACCGTGGCGATCATGTTGTCCCGGCTCAAGCTGGAGGTGGACCAGCGGGTGATGGAGATCGGCACCGGCACCGGCTACGTCACGGCGCTCCTCGACCGCCTCGGGGCCGGGGCGGTGCTGAGCCTCGAACGCTACCGGACGCTCGCCGAGGACGCCGCCACCCGCCTCGCCGGGTTGGAGGAGGTCCGCGTCGTCCATGCCGACGCCCTCGCCCCCACGCTGCCGGATGGCGGCTTCGACCGGATCCTGGTGAACGGCTGCGTCGCGGCGGTGCCGCCGCACTGGCTCGCGGCCCTGGAGCCGGACGGGCACCTCGTCACCGGCCTCGCCATCGACGGGGCCTGCCGGATCGCCACGGTCTCGGCGGACGGCAGCCAGGATCTGGGCCCGGCGCACCGCCTGACGGAACTCGTGCCGGGGCTGGCGCGGGTGCTGTGATCGTCACGTGTTTCCAAAGGGCGAGCCTCTGGCGGGTGCAGGGCGGCGCCCTGCGGTTCCAAGGGTTTCACCCCTGGACCCCACCAAAGGACCCGGTCCTTTGGAAACCCGTCACTTCGCCTTCGAGGCGCGCCACAGGCGCCAGACCCGGCGCCAGCGGGGGAGGTCCACGGGGCTGTTGAGGGGATCGTAGGAGGTCCGGTCCATCGCCGTGAGATAGGGCTCCAGCAGGGCCACCGGCAGGAAGGCCGTGCGGGCGGCGGGCGCGATGGTCGAACGGCCGGCCTCGTAGGCGGCGAGGTGACGGCGGGCGAGGTCGCGCAGGTCGGCGCAGGCCCCCCGCAGGCCGGGGCCGCCCCGGCCGGTGACGATGTCCTCCCGGGTGACGCCGTGGCGGCCGAGCACTTCGGTGGGCAGGTAGACCTGGCCCGCCCGGGAATGCCACGGCAGGGCCCGCAGCAGGCCGGTGATCCCGTAGGCGACGCCGGCATGGCCCGCCGCCGCCGCCCCGCCGGGCTCGGCGCCGCCGCCGATGATCAGGCTCGCGATGCGGAACAGGGCCGAGGCGGTCTCGCCGCAATAGCCCTCCAGGTCGTTCACCCGGGGCATCGGATCCTCGTAGAGGTCGAAGACACGGGCGTCGATCAGGTCGACGAAGGGCTGGCGGCTGAGACGGTTGACGCGGATCGCCTCCTCCAGGGCCGCCGCCACGGGGTTGGCCTTCACGTCGCCCCGGGCCTCGCCCTGGAGGGCGTCCCGCCACCATTGCAGGCGGATCTCCCCGGCCATCGGGTTCGAGGCGGCCTCGCGCACCCGGGCCACGGTGAGGCTGAAGGCGTAGAGGGCGAAGAGGTGCGGCCGGGCCGCGACGGGTGCGAACAAGGTCGCGAGGTAGCGGTCCGGGTCGCCCTCGCGCACAAGCGCCTCGCAATGCCCCTGGGCGAAGGCAAGCCCGGTCTCGGCCGGGGCGGACCGGTCCCGTGCGGCCTCGGCCATCAGGCGACCGCGATCAGCGCGGCGGCGACCTTGCGGTTCTCGCCTACCAGGATGTTGTAGGTCCGGGCAGCGGCCCCCGTCTGCATCACGTCGAGGCCGACGCCGGCATCCTTGAGCCAGCCGCGCAGGTTCGGGTCGATCGCCGCGATGTCGAGCCCGGTGCCCACGAGCAGAAGCTCGATCCCCGCCGCCTCCGCCTGGACCGGCCGCAGGACGGTGCGGTCGATCTCCCCCGGCGCGGCGACGGGCCATGCCCGCACCCCCGAGGGCAGCATCAGGATCGAGCCGCGATGCGACATCCCGGCGAAGCGGAAACCGCCATTGCCGTAGGTGTCGATGATGTGCCGGCCCGGCACGAAGCCGGAATCGAAGTTCGGTGTCGCCTCGGCCATGGCCTCTTTCGGCTATTCCGCAGGCTGCGGGAGACGGCCGCCCTCGGAGGCGGCCCGCGCCCCCGACAGCATCAGCCCCAGATAGATCAACACCGGGGTCGAGACGAAGATCGCCGAGTAGGTGCAGATCAAGACGCCGCACAGCATCACCGTCGCGAAGCCGTGGATCGCCTCGCCGCCGAACAGCACCAGGGCCAGCAGCGAGAGGGAGGAGGAGATCGAGGTCATCACCGTGCGCGACATGGTGGAGTTGATCGACAGGTTGAGCAACTCCACCGTGGGGATGGTCTTGTAGCGGCGCATCAGTTCGCGGGTCCGGTCGAACACCACCACGGTCTCGTTCAGCGAGTAGCCGACGATGGTGAGGATCGCCGCGATCGAGGTCATGTTGAACTCGATCCGGGTGATGATGAACACGCCGACCGTCAGCACGATGTCGTGCAGGGTGCCGACGATGGCGCCCAACGCCAGTTCCCGCTCGAACCGGAACCACAGGTAGAGCAGCACCGCCACCACCGAGAGCACGACGCCCACCGTGCCCGACTGGACCAACTCGCCCGAGACGCGGGGCCCCACCGTCTCGGTGCGGCGGAAATCGTACTCCGCGTCGAAGGCGCCGTGCGCCTTGTTCATCACCGCCGTCTGGCCCTGCTCGCCGGGCTGGAGGGGCAGGCGCACGAGGACGGTGCCCTGGTTGCCGAGTTCCTGCACCTCGGGCTCGCCGTAGCCGAAGGCCGCCGCCGTGTGGCGGATCGCGGCGACATCCGCCTTGCCCGACTTGGCCTGCAACTCGACCAGGGTACCGCCCTTGAAGTCGATGCCGAAGTTCAGCCCCACGGTGAGGAACAGCACCACCGTCGCGAGCGACAGCACCGCCGAGAGCGGGAAGGTGAAGCGGCGGAACCGCATGAAGTCGAAATGCGATTCGTCGGGCCAGAGGCGAAGCAGGCGCATGGTATCGGACCTAACGTTGGGAAGATCGCTGCACCGGCTCGCCCCACCTGTCCCACCCTCGACCTCATCCTGAGGTGAAGGAGCGGAGCGGAGGCCTCGAAGGAGACCTCCC
Source organism: Beijerinckiaceae bacterium (assembly GCA_022702015.1). Taxonomy (GTDB): domain Bacteria; phylum Pseudomonadota; class Alphaproteobacteria; order Rhizobiales; family Beijerinckiaceae; genus Methylobacterium. The sequence continues at coordinate 4,758 of JAKONI010000165.1, forward strand.
GTGACAACCGCGATCCCTGGAGCCCTCCTTCGAGGCCCGCTTACGCAGGCACCTCAGGATGAGCTGGTGGTTGGGATCCGTGAGATCAGGCCGGCGGTGATGCGTCTCCTGGAAGTGAGTTCAATCAGAACGGCAGGGCCTTCGGTCGGAAGCTCTTGTACCACACCGCGATCATCATCCGCGTGAGGGTCACGGCGGTGATGACGGTGGTGAGGATGCCGAGGATGAACACCACGGCGAAGCCCTTCACCGGGCCGGAGCCCATGAAGAACAGGATCAGGGCGGCGATCGCCATGGTCGAGTTCGAATCGATGATCGTGGCGAAGGCCCGGTCGAACCCGGCCTGGAGCGCCGAGATCAGCGAGCGGCCGGCGCGGCTCTCCTCGCGCATGCGCTCGTAGATCAGCACGTTCGAGTCGACGGCGGTGCCGATGGTGAGCACGATGCCGGCGATGCCGGGCAGGGTCATCGTCGCCTCCAGCACCGACATCAGGCCGAGGATCAGGCCCACATGGACCATGAGGGCGATGTTGGCGATGAAGCCGAAGGTCCCGTAGGTCGCGAACATGAAGCAGACGACGAGGCCGGCCGCGACCAGGGTCGCGAGCTTGCCGGCCTCGATCGAGTCGCGGCCGAGGCCCGGCCCGACCACCCGGCGCTCCACCACGGTGAACTTGGCCGGCAGGGCGCCCGCGCGGAGCAGCACGGAGAGGTCGTTGGCCCCCTGCACCGTGAAGCTGCCGGAGATCACCCCGGAGCCGCCGGTGATCGCCGAGCGGATCACCGGGGCGGAGACCACCTCGTTGTCGAGGACGATGGCCATGCGGCGGCCGACGTTCTCGCTCGTCGCCTGGCCGAAGCGCTGGGCGCCGCGCAGGTTGAACTTGAAGCTCACCAGCGGCTCGTGGCTCTGCGGGTCGAAGGTCGGCTGCGCGTCGGTCAGCTCGCTGCCGTCGGCCATCACCCGGCGCTCGACGGGGACCTTGGCCCCCTTCTCGTCCTTGGAGGGGAGCAGGTCGACGTCGCCCGACGGGCTGTCGGCGAGCATGCGGAATTCGAGCTTGGCGGTGGAGCCGAGGATCTTCTCCAGGCGCTCCGGGTTCTGCTCGCCCGGCACCTGGATCAGGATGCGGTCGGCCCCCTGCTGCTGGAGCGAGGGCTCGGTGGTGCCGGTGGAGTCGAGGCGGCGGCGGATGACCTCGATGCCCTGGCTCACCGCCCGGCGGGTGCGCTCGACGATCCCCGGATCGGTGAGGGTGAGGCGCACGGTCCCCCCGGGCTGATCCGTCACGTCCAGGGTGCGGGCCCCCGTCTGGCCGATGGAGGTGGTGATCGGCTGGGAGAGGTCGCGCAGCTTCGGCAGGACCTTGGCGCGGGCGGCGTCGTCGGAGATCTTCACCTGCACGCCGCGCTGGAGCAGCTGGATGCCGCCGTCGGCGCGGACCCCCTCCTGTTGCAGGGTGCGGCGCACGTCGTCGCGCAGGGATTTGGCCTGGGAGGCGATCAGGTCGTTCTGATCGACCTCCAGGAGCAGCTGGGAGCCGCCCTGAAGGTCGAGGCCGAGCACGATCGCCCGGGTGGGCACCATCCAGTGGGGGATCCACGAGGGCAGGCCCGCCACGAAGGCCTTGCGCTGCTCCGGGGAGAAGAAGCTCGGCACGGCGAGCGCCAGCCCCACCAGGATGATCGCGAGGGTCGCGATGATCTTCGCACGGGAGAAGCGCAGCATCGGCGGATTGTTTCTCTTTGCCGGCCGGCGGAACGGGCCGGCCCCCTCGTGTGGCGCCCGGGTCTCGCCCGGGCCGCCGGTTCAGGCGGAGTGACTCACGCCGCCTTGACCGGCCCGCCCTTGGGGCGGACCTCGGAGATCATCGCCCGCATCACGCGGACGCGGACGTTCGGGGCGATCTCCACCTCGATCTCGGGGGAGTCGTCCTGCGCCTTGGTCACCCGGCCGATCAGGCCGCCGGTGGTGACGATGGTGTCGTCCCGGCGCACCGCCTTGATCAGGGCCTGATGGTTCTTCGCCCGCTGCTGCTGCGGGCGCAGGATCAGGAAGTACATGATCACGAAGATCAGGACGAAGGGGACCACCTGGAAGGCGATCTCCGCGCCGCCGGCGGTCGCGCCGGCCCCTTGCGCGAGGGCGGGGGTGATCAACGTGCATCTCCTGCGATCAGAATGCGGAACCCCCGCCGGCCGGCATAGCCGGATCCGGCCGGGGGCTCGGCCAAAAGCGCGCGGACTATAGCCACGGACCTTCCGAAAGCAACGGCCATGGCCCGCGCGATCCCGCCCCAGGGGCGCCGACGCGCGGGTTTCTCACCCGTTCCCCCTTCCTCGGGACCCGGGCGCGGGCCGATGCGTCGCGGTGTGGGGAGGATCAGCCCGTGACCAGGGCGCGGGCCATGCGCAGCCAGCGCATCGTCGCCTCGACCACCCTGGGGCTGGGGTGCTTCAGGATCGCCGACTTGAGGAGGGTCTTGGGAACCTCCCAGAGCTGGATGGAGCCCGCCGGGAAATGGGCCACGTCCCCCGGGGTGAGGTGATGGCGCGTGCCGTCCGCATCGGTGATGAACACCTCGCCGTCGAGGATCGTGACGATCTCGTCGGACCTGTGGGTCCAGCGGAAGGTGCTCGCCGTGGTGCGCCAGAGGTAGACCTCGGTGCTGCCGTCGTGGGTCTCGGAGACCTCGGCGACCTCGGTGACGGGCTGGCCCGAGACGATCCAGGCCGGCGGGATCGGCGATGGGGTGAAGGTGGCGGCGGCGGGGCGGATGGCGGTGCTGGCGAAGGGGCGTCCGTCCTCGTGCTGCCGGATCTCGGCATAGGCCCCGGCGGAGGCCAGCATGGCGGCGGCGGCCACGGCGACGAGGGGCTTCTTCACGGACGGCTCCGACACTCGGGGCGCACGATGGTTCCGTTCGAAAACAGCAATGCGCGGGCAGTAACCCCAGCGTGATAGCGAATTCGAGCCAATGTTTCCAGTATCGGCCTCTGAAAGCTTCTTATTTCCGTTAATTCCGCTTCAACATTCGGGCGGTTTGAACGTACGGCATCGCACGGCGCCGGCTTGCCGCAGGACATCGCCCGGCCTCCGGGGCGCGACCCGCATCGCATAACGCGAAAGGATGAACGCCTATCCCCTTCCCTCGCAGGGAGCCCGCTCCCGTACCGCCACGGCGCGATCCGCTTCCGATTACGCGCCACGGCGTTTTTTTGTAACTGATTGCATTCGCAATGTTTTCTTGCGCCGAAGCGGCATCCGCTTCGGCGGAGAATGCGCTAGCGCCCCGACCGGTCGGCCATGTCGAGGCGGGAGCCACGGTTGCCGGCGACCACGATCAGCCGGCGGACCTCGCCCCGGAGGAAGGCCCGCAGGAAACGGTCGTAGTCGCGGAAGACGACGCAGCCGTTCGAGGCGCCGGGCTGGCGGCGCAGCATGTAGGTGTGGGCCAGGATGCCGTCGCGGCCATGGATGGCGGCGCTGCCCCCCATCGGCGTCAGGCGGATCGCCCGGACCCCGTGGAACGCCCGCTCCCGCTCGGTCATGTCGTAGGTGCCGGGGGGCGTGGAGCCGCGCATCCGTACGTGGACGTAGCGGGGATCGTCCATCAGGTCGCCGTAGCCGGAATGGGCCTCCAGCACCTCGCCGTTCGGCAGCGTCACCGAGCCGGCGCTGATGTCGTACACCGCCACGCCCTCCGAGGGGCTCGCCGACGAGGGCGCCGGGCCGAGCCGGGGCCGGGGCGTCGCCACCGCGTCGGGGTTCGCATAGGCGAGGGCCTGGGCGGGGGCCCGGCTGGCCGGCTCCGCCCCGCCGCCACCGCCGAAGAGGCGGTCGAAGAAGGACGGCTCCTCGGCGATGGCGGCGCGGAAGACGTCGCGGGTGCGCGGCTGGGCCGAACGGGTGGCGACCCGCGCGGGGGCTTGCGGTGCTTGGAGGCTGGCCTGTGCCGGAAGGGCGGGCAGGAGATTCGCCGGCCGGGACATCGGGAGGGGCACGAGGGTCCGCTCGGCGGCGGCGGTGCGGACGGGGGGCGTCGGCGGGACGAGGGCCGCCGCCAGGACGGGGGCGGGGCGCTGGACCTGCGCCGGCTCCTCAGCCTGGGCGATCACCGCGGCGGGGGCCGGCACGGCGGTGTTCAGGGCGAGGACGGGCAGGTCGCGGCTGAAGCCGGCTTCGCTGGTGCCGCGCAGGAGCGGTGCCGCCTCGAACATCCAGGCGAGGTCCGGCCGGGAAGTGGCCCGCTCAGCCGGGGGCGCCACGCGCGCCTGCCGTGGCGCTGAGATGTTTGAGCCGTGCGGGCGGGTCAGGACGGTCCATCCGGCGGCGGCGAGGCCGCCGAGGCAGACGAGCGCCGGCAGGGGGGAACGCCGACGGCGACGGCGAGCATGCGCGATGCTGGACATGACGGACAGGGCCCTGCGCTCCCCCGCGCGGCCGGCCGCCGCCCTTCGCCGTGGCACGGGGCCACGGTCGTCGGCCGGTCGGACCGGATCACCCGTCTGGGGATTTCAACCGGGGCGATTAAGCCGCCAACAGGGTTAATCTCTGGCTAAAGTCCGGCCACGCTTTCGCGCCGGTCGTGAGAGGGCCGTCACCCCTCCATCGGTCCGTGCCGCCGGGCGACGAACACGCAGAGCGCCGCCACCGGTAGCCCGATGAGGGAGGTGCCGACGAAGAAGGCGGGAAAGCCCGTCGACTCGATCACGAAGCCCGAGAACCCGGCGAGCACGCTCCCCGGCAGGGCGCACAGGGAGGTGAGCAGGGCGTACTGGCTCGCCGCGTGCTGCGAATCGGCCAGACGCGACATGTAGGTGATCAGCACGATGGAGGCGAAGGCATAGGCGAAGCCGTCGATCCCCACGGCGGCGGCGAAGGTCCAGAACGCCGCGCCGCCATGGCCCCCGTGCCACGCGAGGGAGGCCAGGGCGAGGTGCGAGGCCGAGGCCGCCACCGTTCCGAGGAGGAGGCTGCCCATCATCCCGATCCGGGGGATGAGGGCGCTCGCGAGGAAGGTGCCTCCCAGGGCGATCCAGAACCCGAACAGCTTGGTCACGGTGGCGATGTCGGTGTTCGTGTAGCCGAGCTGCTTGAACAGCGGGATCGCCATGGCGTTCGACACGTAGCCCGGCATGCGGAACCCCGCCACGAGCAGCAGCACCGGCACGGCGAGCGGCCCGAGGCGGCCCACGAGGTCGCGGATCGGCGCCCGGATCGTTTCCACGAGGCCGGCGCGGGTGGGCTGCCCCTCCGTCGAGGGCTCGGGGGCCATGAGGGCGGCGATGGTGCCCGGGGCCATCAGCGCGGCCATGCAGAGGTAGGCGACCCGCCAGCCGTAGGCGTCGGCGAGGTAGAGCGCCCCCGCCCCCGCCGCGAGGTTGCCGCAGCGGTAACCGATCTCCGCCCACGAGGACATCAGCGCCTGCCGCTCGTTCGGGGCGACGGCGATGCGCCAGCCATCGACCACGATGTCCTGCGTCGCCCCCGCGACGCCCAGCGCCAGGGAGAAGGCGATCGTCCAGGCGAGCCAGTGGGCGGGATCGCCGAAGGCGATGCCGGCCAGCGCCGCCGCCACCGCCCCCTGCGCGGCGACGATCCACCCCCGCCGTCGGCCCAGGAGACGGCCCAGCAGCGGCGGGTCGTAGCGGTCGAGGAAGGGGGCCCAGAGGAACTTCAACTTGTAGGCGACAGTCAGCTCGCTCAACAGCCCGATGGTCGCCAGCGGGACCTTGGCCTCGCTGAGCCATGCCGACTGCGTCGCGTAGACGAGGAGGAACGGCATCCCCTGCGCGAAGCCGAGGCCGAGCACCGCCGCCACGCGGATGTCGGTGAAGAGCGGCGCGAATAGGCCCGGCTTCTCCGTCGCCGCGTCGATCCGTGCCGATTCCGCCATGTCCGCCCCCGCGCCGCCGGGGGAGAGAGCCAGACTCGCGTGTCGGTTGCAACGGGACGGGGCGGCCTAGCGCTCCCCGCGCATGGCCGCCCGCAGGACGCGCATCACGTCCTCCACGGCGGCCTCCTCCGGCGGGGCGGAGTCCAAGGCGATCCGCACCCCGGCGGCGACGTGCTGGCCGATGATCGCCAGGGCCACCTCACGCAGGGCGGCGGTGATGGCGTTGATCTGCTGCACCTCGTCGAGGCAGTAGCGATCCTCCTCGATCATCCCCCGCAGGCCGCGCACCTGACCCTCGATGCGGTTCAGCCGCTGCACGAGGGGGCGCTTGGCCGCCTCGTTGCGCGTGAGGAGGACCCGCTCTCCGACGATGCGGCCCTCCACCGTTTCCCCGCTATCCACCGGCCGCTCCGTCCTTCCCTCGGGTCTTCCCTATCATGGGTTATGCCCTCGGGGAGGACGGAGCGGTGGGCCCGGTTCAGCCGATCTGCTGCGTCTGGGCGCCGCTGTCGGGCCGGGCCGGGCCGAGGACCGGCTCCTCGCCCATGGGGCGGTTCTTGACCATGCTGTAGGTGCCCTTCCCATCCAGCGACGGGCCGGACGTCCAGCGCCCGCCCTCCGGCGGCGTGCCGTCGACCGTCGAGACGTAGAAGTTGTAGGCGTTCTCGCCGTCCTCCAACTCCTGCGGGAAGGAGTTCGGGATCGGCAGGTTGCCCTCGTGGCCGCCCAGTTCCTCGATCACCGCGAGCCACTGCTGCTGGTGCATCGTGTCGCGGGCGATCATGAAGTGCAGCATGTCCTTCATGCCGGCATCGTGGGCGGCGTTGTAGAGGCGCACCGCCAGGACCCGGCCGGTCGTCTCGGCGGCGACGTTGCAGTACATGTCCGCCGCGAGGTTGCCGCTGGCGTAGATGTGGCTCATGTCGAAGGGCACGCCCTCGCAGTTCGCCGGGAAGGCCGCCATGCCGGTGGAGAGGATGTGCCGGTGCAGCATGCCCTCGATGGTGTGCCGGGCGTTGCCGCCGCCCATCACCGCCCCGACGACGCCGTCGGCCGCGCCCTCTTCCTGAAGGGTAGCGGGCGCCTTCTCCAGGTTGAGCGCCACCGCCGTGGCCAGCATCTCGATGTGGCCCATCTCCTCGGTGGCCGTGTTCAGGAGCATGTCGCGGTACTTCGTCGTCGGCCCCCGGGCACCCCAGCCCTGGAAGAAGTACTGCATGCAGACCCGGATCTCGCCCTCGACGCCGCCGATGGCCTGCTGGAGCATGCGGGCATAGACCGGATCGGGGTTCTCCACCTTCACCGGATACTGAAGGCGCTTGTCGACGTAGAACATCGGGGTTCTCCTCGCGGATGCGATGGGACGCCCCCGGGATACTCAGGGGGAGTATCTCGGCGGCTTATGAGGTGAACCCCGGGTCGCGGGGAAGGTTCGCTTGAACGGCGTGGTTAATTGCGCCCCCGGGTCCGGGGGCTTGCCCTCCGGGAGCCGGGGATTTTACAGCCGGCGCAGCCCGGCCCCGATCCCCAGGACGCCATGACCCCCCTCGACACCGTGATTCCCCTGCTGGAGCGCATCGCCACCGCCCTGGAGCGGGCGGTCCCCCCTGCCCCGCCGGCCTTCGCGCCCGATGCCGCCGACGCCTTCCTGTGGGGGCCGGAGCGCCGGCTCACCCCGGTGCCGCAGGTGGCGCGGGTGGAGATGGGCCTGCTCACCGGCATCGACCGGGCCCGCGACACCCTGGTGGAGAATACCGGGCGGTTCGCCCGGGGGCTGCCCGCCAACAACGCCCTGTTGTGGGGCGCGCGAGGCATGGGCAAGTCGTCCCTCGTCAAGGCGGCCCATGCCGAGATCAACGCCCGCCGGCCGGCGGGGAGCCTGCCGATGAAGCTCGTGGAGATCCACCGGGAGGACATCGAGGCGCTGCCCGACCTGATGGCCCTGCTGCGCCCGGACCCGCACCGCTGGCTGGTCTATTGCGACGACCTCTCCTTCGATGCCGACGACACCTCCTACAAGTCCCTGAAGACGGCCCTCGATGGGGGCATCGAGGGGCGGCCGGCCAACGTGCTGTTCTACGCCACCTCCAACCGCCGCCACCTGCTCGCCCGCGACATGGTGGAGAACGAGCGCTCGACGGCGATCAACCCGGGCGAGGCGGTGGAGGAGAAGGTCTCCCTGTCGGACCGGTTCGGCCTCTGGCTCGGCTTCCACAAGTGCAGCCAGGACGAGTACCTCGCCATGGTCGACGGCTACGTGGCCCGCCATGGCCTGGAGATCGCCCCCGAGCGCCTGCGGGCCGAGGCCCTGGAATGGGCGACCACCCGGGGCTCCCGCTCCGGCCGCACGGCGTTCCAGTACATCCAGGATCTCGCCGGACGGCTCGGCAAGACGCTGGACTGAGTATGGGGTGTCCAGAGGGCGAGCCCTCTGGCTGGTGCGGGGCGGAGCCCTGCGGGAGTACCAGGGGCCGGGTTTCCAGGGACCTTGCCCCTGGACCCCACCAAAGGACTAGTCCTTTGGGATCCTGCTACCGCCCGCTCGAGCCGAAGCCGCCGTGGCCGCGCCCGGAGCCGGGCACCTCGTCCCCGTCGAGCACGGTGAGGCTCGGCCGGGCGACGCGGGTGAAGACGAGTTGGGCGATGCGCTCGCCCGGCTCGATCCGCACGGGGATGGCCGCGCGGTTCCAGGCCGAGATCATCAGTGGCCCCTCGTAGTCGGCGTCGATGACGCCGGTGCCGTTGCCCAGGATCAGCCCGTCCCGGTGCCCCCGGCCCGAGCGGGGGAAGACGAGGCCGCACCAGCCGGGCTCGCGGATCAGCACGGCGAAGCCCGCCGGGATCAGCGCCGCCGGGGTGCCAGGGTCGAGGGTCAGGGGCCCGTCGAGGCAGGCGTGCAGGTCGAGCCCGGCGGCGGCGGCCGAGCCCCAGCGGGGGAAGCCCCAGCCCGTCAGCCGCCCGTCCAGCAGGCGCAGGCCGACCTCGGGCAGATCCCCCGCGCTCACGCCCCGAGCCGGGCGATGGCCTCGGCGAGCGCCAGGGTCCGCCGGGCGGCCTCCCCGTGCAGCCGCTCGACCATGCGCCCGTCCACGCCGACCACCCCGAGCCCCTCGTTCTCCGGCGCGTCGAACACGGCGGCGATCCGGCGGGCCTGCGCCACCTCCTCCACGCCGGGGGCGAAGGCGTCGTTGGCCGGGCCGATCTGGCTCGGGTGAATCAGCATCTTGCCGTCGAAGCCCAACTCCCGGCCCTGACGGCACTCCGCCGCGAAGCCCTCCGCGTCGGTGAAGTGGCCGAACACCCCGTCGATCGCGTCGATCTCGTAGGCCCTCGCGGCGGCGAGCACCTGCATCAGCCACGGCACCAGGGCGGCCCGGCCCGGGGGCGGGATCCGCCCGGCCTTGAGGAGGTCGTTCGGCCCGACGACCAGGGCCGAGAGCCGCGCGTCCACGTCCCGGGCGGCGCTGGCGATCTCGGCAGCGTTCACCACCGCCATCGGCGTCTCGATCATCGCCCAGACCCGGGTGGCGGCCGGCGCCCCGAGGCGGCGCAGGCGCGAGCCGACCGCGATCAGCGCGTCCGAACTCTTCACCTTCGGCACCAGCACCGCATCCGGCGCCACGGGGGCCAGCGCGGCGAGGTCGGCCTCGCCGTCCTCGGTCTCGGGTGGGTTGATTCGCACCACCACCTCTCGGGCGCCGAAGCCCCGGGCGGCGACCGCTTCGGCCACCGCCTCCCGGGCGGCGGCCTTGGCGGCGGGGGCGGTGCCGTCCTCCAGATCGATCAGCACCACGTCGGCGGGGAGCGTGCGGGCCTTCTCCAGCGCCCGGGCGTTGGAGCCCGGCATGGCGAGGACACTGCGGCGCGGACGGATCTCGCTCATTGTGCATCTCCCCCGACGGACAGGCCCCGTCTCGCCGGGCGCATAAAGGGCGCGTCCGCTTCCGGCAAGGCGGGAAAGCCGCGCGAGGCTCCCGCGGCCGGCCGGGCGGCTTCGGCGGCGTCCCCGACGTTTTCGGCGCGGGCCGACGGCGGGTTCTGCTCCGGTGCGGCGATCGAACTCCCTCATTCGGCGGATATCGATCATCACGCCGGACAAACACGCTTCTACCCACGATATTCACGGAGGATCCGCAGAAATTGAGAAGCCGATCGGGCGCGGAAAAGCTTCAAGTGGCGATGCCCTCGGCGATGGTCCGGCCCTGATTCGCGACGGCGCCTTCGACCTCGGCCGAGCCGTCGTGCCGTGCGACATCGAGGGGGCGGAGTTCACGCTGCCGGCCGTCGCCGCCCCGCGCGAAATCCCGACCGGCCGGGATCCCCTTCGGCGGCGGGCACGCTAGCTTTGCGGGCATGAACCTGCCCCTCCGCCACGTCGCCCGCGCCATCGTCCTGGATCCCGCCGACCGGATCCTGCTGATCGCCTACGCCTCGCTCCATGCGAAGGGGCCGGACGGCGAACCGCTGCGCTTCTGGTTCATGCCCGGGGGCGGGCTGGAGCCGGGCGAGGACCACGTGACCGCCTGCGCCCGGGAACTCGGGGAGGAGATCGGCCGGGGCGAGGCGACGATCGGACCCCAGGTCGCCGCCTGCGACGGGCCGTTCCACCTGTTCCGCGACCCCCGCGATGCCCGCGAGCGCTACTTCCTCGTCCGCCTGCCCGACGACCGGGTGGACACCAGCCTCCTGGCCGAGACCGAGAATAACCCCGTGCTCGGCACCCGCTGGTGGAGCGTCGCGGAGCTGGCTTCAACCTCCGAGCGCATCGAGCCCGCCGGCCTGCCCGCCCTCGTGAGGCGGATCGTGGCGGGGACTATTCCTTCGACGCCGGCCGTTCTGCACTGGCGCGACACCGATTTCGCACCCGCACCATGAGGAGTTTCAATGTTTCCGCACGCGCTCACTGACGGCTACCGCTCGTTCCTGTCCGGCCGCTTCCCCGACGAGCGTCGGCGCTTCAAGGATCTGGCCACGAGCCAGGCGCCGGAGGTGCTGGTGATCAGCTGCTGCGACAGCCGCGTGGCGCCGGAGGCGATCTTCGATGCCGGGCCGGGCGA
>JAKONI010000228.1 GCA_022702015.1 Beijerinckiaceae bacterium
TCACCCTGGTGCTGATGGCGGTGTTCGTGCCGATGGCGTTCTTCCCCGGCTCGGTGGGCATCATCTACCGGCAGTTCTCCATCGCGATGGTCACGTCCATCGCCTTCTCGGCGCTGCTCGCCCTGTCCCTGACGCCGGCGCTCTGCGCCACCTTCCTCAAGCCGGTTCCCAAGGGCCACGGCCATGCGAAGGGCGGCGTGTTCGGCCTGTTCAACCGGTTCGTGGACCGGGAGACCGCCCGCTACGGCCGGGGCACGGCGTGGTTCATCCGCAAATCGGGCCGGGTGATGCTGGTCTACCTCGCCCTGGTGGCCGGCACCGCCTACGCCTTCGTGCAACTGCCGGAGGGGTTCCTGCCGGTGGAGGACCAGGGCTTCTTCACCGTCGACGTGCAGACGCCCCCCGGCGCCTCGTTCAACCGGACCATGACGGCCGTGCGCAAGGTCGAGGAGCATCTGCTGGCGCAACCCGGCGTCGCCACGGTGACGATCCTCAACGGCTTCTCGTTCTCCGGCCAGGGGCCGAACACCAGCCAGGCGTTCGTGACCCTGAAGCCCTGGGACGAGCGCGACGCGGGCAACTCCGCCGCGGCCCTGGTGAAGGGCACCAACGAGGCGCTCTCGGGCTACCGGGACGCGATGATCGACGCGCAGGAGCCCCCGCCCGTCGACAACCTCGGCAACGCGGCGGGCTTCTCCTTCCGCTTGCAGGACCGGGCGCAGCGGGGCTACGCGGCGCTCACCGCCGCCCAGGCGCAGCTCATGACGCTCGCCAAGCGCAGCCCCGTGCTCAAGGCCGTGAAGATCGAGGGCCTGCCCGCCACACCCCAGGCGGAACTCGTCATCGACCGGGAGAAGGCGGCGGCGCTCGGCGTGAAGTTCGAGGACATCAACGACGCCATCCAGGTCAACCTCGGCTCGGTCTACACCAACGACTTCCCGAACCGGGGCAAGATGCAGCGCGTCTACGTGCAGGCCGAGCAGTTGCAGCGGCTGAACGCCTCCGACATCCTCAACTACGCCGTGAAGAACAGTTCGGGCACCATGGTGCCGATGTCCTCCATCGCCGAACTCAAATGGGGGGTGGGGCCGAGCCAGATCGTCGGCTTCAACGGCTACCAATCGGTGCGCTTCACCGGCGAGCCCCAGGCCGGCTACACCTCCGGCGACGCCATCGCCGAGATGGAGCGGCTGATGCTGCAACTGCCCAAGGGCTTCGGCTACAGCTGGACCGGCCAATCCGAACAGGAGAAGCAGGCCGGTAGCCAGGCGACCCTGCTGCTGGCCCTGTCGGTGCTGATCGTCTTCCTCCTGCTCGCCGCCCTCTACGAGAGCTGGGCGATCCCGATGTCGGTGCTGCTCGTCATCCCTCTGGGCGTCATCGGCTCCGTGGCGGCGGTGATGCTGCGGGGGATGCCCAACGACGTGTATTTCAAGATCGGTCTCATCACGATCATCGGCCTCTCGGCCAAGAACGCGATCCTGATCGTGGAATTCGCCCGGGACCTGTGGAAGCCCGGCACCTCCGTGGTGCGGGCGGCGATCGACGCCTCGACCCTGCGTTTCCGCCCGATCGTGATGACCTCGCTGGCCTTCATCTTCGGCGTGGTGCCGCTGGCCATCGCCACCGGCGCCGCCTCGAAGAGCCAGCAGGCCATCGGCACCGGCGTGATGGGCGGCATGATCACCGCCACCGTGCTGGCGGTGTTCTTCGTGCCGGTCTTCTTCGTGGTGGTGATGCGGATCTTCCGCCGCAAGGCGGTCCGCGAGGGCGAGGAGGCCGAGGCGAGCCGCGCCTCCGCCCCCCGCATCCGCGCCGACGCGGCGGAGTGAGGGGCGGACCGAATGGTCCCTCCCTTCCCCCGGAGACGAGAGCCGCCGTCGCCACGAAAAAAGCCGCCCCGAAGGGCGGCTGGAAGAGTCATCAGGGAGGCATCAAACAGAGTGGACGGAAGAAGTCGCACTCGACATCCAGAAGCCTGGATGCAGTCTTTATGAAATAGGAACCTTAATGCACGCTTAAGCGCGGGCGTCCGGGGCGCGCCGAGAACGGCCCGGAACTATTCTGGCGATGACCCTGGACGTGATCCTCAGGCCGCGAGGCTCTCGAACAGGCCGCGCCCGTCCGTGCCGCCGATGAGCCCTTCCACGAAGTTTTCCGGGTGGGGCATCATCCCGAGGACGTTGGCGCCCTCCGAGTAGATTCCGGCGATGCTGTTGAGGGAGCCGTTGCGGTTGGCTTCCACCGTGGTCTGCCCGGCGGCGTCGCAGTAGCGGAAGGCGACGCGGCCCTCCCCCTCGATCCGGGCGAGGGTCTCGGGCTCGGCGAAATAGTTGCCTTCCCCGTGGGCGACGCAGACGTCGATCACCTGACCCTTCGTGTAGGCGCGGGCGAAGCGCGTGTTGGTCCGCTCGACCCGCAGGGTCTGCCGGTGACAGATGAACCGGCGATCGACGTTGCGCATCAGCACGCCGGGCAGGAGGCCCGATTCGCACAGGATCTGGAAGCCGTTGCAGATGCCGAGCACGAGGCCGCCCCGGGCCGCGTGGGCGCGGACCGCATCCATCGCCGCCGCCCGGCCGGCGATGGCGCCGCAGCGCAGGTAGTCGCCGTAGGAGAAGCCCCCCGGCAGCACGGCGAGGTCGGTCCCGGCGGGGAGCGCCGTGTCGGCGTGCCAGACCAGGGAGACCTTGGCACCCGAGAGGCGCAGGGCCCGGGCGACATCCGCCTCGCGGTTGGAACCCGGAAAGACGACGACCGCAGCGTGCATCAGGCGATCTCGATCGCGTAATTCTCGACGACCGTGTTCGCCAGCAGCTTCTCGCAGGCGGTCTGCAGGGTCGCGCGGGCGGCCGTGGCATCCGTGCCCGCGACCTCAAGGTCGAAGACCTTGCCCTGGCGCACGCCCTCGATCCCGTCGATGCCAAGTGACTTCAGGGCGGCCTCGATCGCCTTGCCCTGGGGATCCAACACACCGGACTTCAGGGTGACGGTGATTCGGGCTTTCATCGCAGAGCTACTCATCGCTTGCCGTCCGCGCACCGCGTCGGCCCCGTCGCACGCGGGAACGGGGAATCCTTAGAACAGGTGCGGCACCTTGTGAACGGTCTCCGCAGCGGTTCGGGCGATCCTTACGGAGAATCAGGACCGTTTCGGGGTGGTGAGGGGCTCGATGCTGGTGGCCCGCCGCCACAGTTGCAGCATGATCCACGCCGCGAAGAGGCTGAACACCCCCATCAGGACATGGCCGACCCGATCCCCAAGGTCGAACAGGCCGGCAAGGGCCCAGCCGGCGGCGATGGCCACGGCGAAGACCTCCGTCCCCACCAGGACCATCATGCTCAGGATGGTGACCGCATTCCGGGCGTTCACGGCGTCAAAGTCCTTCCCGCCCGCGTGCCGGGCCTGCGACGCGTCCTGCTACCCCAGCCCGGGCAGGCGGCGCAAGCGGTGGCGCCCCCTCAGCGGGGGGCGCGCTTGGCCAGGATGCGCTGGAGCGTCCGGCGGTGCATGTTGAGCCGCCGCGCCGTCTCGCTGACATTGCGACCGCACAGTTCGTACACGCGCTGGATGTGCTCCCACCGCACCCGGTCCGCCGACATCGGGTTCTCCGGCGGGTCCGCCCGCTCCCCCGGCTGCGCCATGAGCGTGCCGTGGATCTCGTCCGCGTCGGCGGGCTTGGCGAGGTAGTCGAAGGCGCCGAGCTTCACGGCCGTCACCGCCGTGGCGATGTTGCCGTAGCCCGTGAGGATGACTCCCCGTGCCTCGGGCCGGCGCTCCTTGAGACGGGCGATCACGTCGAGGCCGTTGCCGTCCCCGAGGCGCATGTCGATCACGGCGAAGGCCGGAGCCTTGGCTTCCACCGCCGAAACGCCCTCGGCCACGCTCTCGGCCACCTGGACATGGTAGCCCCGGCTTTCCATCGCCCGCGCGAGCCGGGTCGAGAACGGCTTGTCGTCATCGACGATCAAAAGACTCCGGTCCGAAAAGGCGGCCAGGGGGTCGGCGTCGTTCAATACTGCCGCGTCCGCGGCCACGGTTGTCCCGGATTGCGTAAGCATCGGGAACTCCTTCTAACGATGTGTCTCTGTCAGGCCTTTATATAGGCACGATGTCGCGTGGCGGCAGGGTGCCAGAACCACTTATCTCAGGAGAATGACGGGGTACGGCACCCCTCTCGAAGATGTGCCGGGCCCAGGAAATCCGCACGATGGCGCCGTGCTCCTCGGAACCGGCGGCGTTCGACAGGGAAATCTGCGCCCCCGACCGCTCGATCAGCGTCTTGGCGATGAACAGGCCGAGGCCGAGACCCACCGGGGCCTCGCCGTCGGGCTGGGCCGCCTCGACACTGCGGGTGGTGACGTAGGGTTCCCCCGCCCGGAGCAGCACCTCGGCGGAGAAACCCGGCCCGTCGTCGCGGATCTCGATCCAGACGCGCTCGTGGTTCCAGCGGCCGTCGATGACCACCCGCGTCCCGGCGAAGTCGACGGCGTTGTCGAGGATGTTGCCCAGGCCGAACATCACCCCGGGGTTGCGCCGGCAGGACGGCTCGGGCCCCTCCCCCTCGCCCGTGGCGTCGATCACCACGCCGAGCGCCCGCTGCGGGGCCACCAGTTCCTCCACGAGGTGGCTGAACGTGACCGTGGTGAGGAAGCCCTCGGCGTCGCCGTCCAGCGAGGTGAGCTTGCCGAGGATGCTGCGGCAGCGGTCGACCTGCTCGCGCAGCAGGGCGAGGTCCTCCGCGACGGCGGGGGAGGCGTTGGGCCCGAGCTGGCGGATGAGCTCCTTCGACACCACCATGATCGTGCCGAGCGGCGTGCCGAGTTCGTGGGCGGCGGCGGCGGCGAGCCCATCGAGCTGGGACAGGTGCTGCTCCCGGGAGAGCACGAGTTCCGTCGCGGCCAGCGCCTGGGCGAGTTGGCGCGCCTCCTCCGCGACCCGCCACGCATAGACCCCGGTGAAGGCGGTGCCGAGCAGGATCGCGGTCCAGACCCCCGAGACGTAGAGGAAGGGCAGTTCGATCCGCCCGTCGGCGAACCAGGGGAGCGGCCGGTGGACCAGGGCGAGCAGCGTCGCCAGCCCGATCGCCAGGAGGCCGAGCGCCAGGGTCCGCTCCGGCGGCAGGGCCGTCGCCGAGATCAGCACCGGGGCGAGGAACAGGAGCGAGAACGGGTTCTGCAACCCGCCGGTGAGGAACAGGAGGGCGGCGAGTTGCACGATGTCGAAGGCGAGCAGCAGGGCCGCCGAATCGGCGTTCAGCCGGTAGCTCGCCGGAAAGCGGATCCGCAGGGCGAGGTTCAGCCACGAGGAGGCGGCGATCACCAGGAAGCACCAGCCGAAGGGCAGGTTGAGGCCGAGCCCGAACTGAGCCCCCACCACCGCCGCGCTCTGCCCGGTGATGGCGAGCCACCGCAGGCGGACGAAGGTATCGAGGCGAAGCTGCCGCGCCCGCCCGTCGAGTCCCGAGAGGCGCTCCTGGATCGTGTGCATCCCCCCGATCTAGCGCGCTTCGGCCGGAAGGGGACGGGCGGACCGCACGATGCGCTGCGGCGTTCCGGCCTCGTTCATCAGGAACCGGCACCGTGAACCGCGTGTTGCTCCGAGCTTGATGGCGAGCGACTCGCCGGAAGGAGACCGCCATGCTGCTGGCGTATGGACTGTTCGAAGGCGCACGGATGATGATGGCGCCGGCCAGGCTGGCCGCCGACCTCACGCGCCAGAGCCTGCAAAGCCCCGCCAACCCCCTGACCTACTCGCCCTACGCGCGCTCCATCGCGGCCGGGTGCGAGATGTTCGAGCGCGTGACCCGGCGCTATGGCAAGCCGGCCTTCGGCTTCACCGAGACGGTGGTCGATGGCCAGAGGGTACCCGTCACCGAGCGGGTGGTGTGGGAGCAGCCGTTTTGCCGGCTCGTCGCCTTCGACCGGGCGTTCCGCACCCCGCCGGCCGAGCCGCAGCCGAAGCTGCTGATCGTGGCACCGATGTCAGGCCACTACGCCACCCTGCTGCGCGGCACCGTCGAGGCGATGCTGCCGAACCATCAGGTGTTCATCACCGACTGGACCGACGCGCGGATGGTGCCCCTGTTCGCCGGCCCCTTCGACCTCGACACCTACATCGATTACCTCCGGGACATCTTCGCCGAACTCGGGCCGGACCTTCACGTGATGGCCGTGTGCCAGCCCGCCGTGCCGGTGATGGCCGCCGTCGCCCTGATGGAGGCCGAGGACCAGCCGCACGTGCCGGTCTCCATGACCCTGATGGGCGGGCCCATCGACACCCGCCGCTCCCCCACCGCCGTGAACGGCCTCGCCCAGGAGCGCGGCCAGGACTGGTTCGAGCGCAACACGATCAGCCTCGTGCCGGCGATGTATCCGGGGGCGTTCCGGCGGGTCTATCCTGGCTTCCTGCAACTGTCGGGCTTCATGGCCATGAACCTCGACCGGCACGTCACCGCCCACACCGACATGTTCGCGCATCTGGTGAAGGGCGACGGCGATTCCGCCGAGAAGCACCGGGAGTTCTACGACGAGTACCTCGCGGTGATGGACCTCACCGCCGAGTACTACCTCCAGACCGTCGAGACGGTGTTCGTGAACCACGCCCTGCCCAAGGGCGAGATGACCTGCCGGGGGGTGAAGGTGGATCCGGCGGCGATCCGCCGGTGCGCGATCCTCGCGGTGGAGGGCGAGAACGACGACATCTCCGGCGTCGGCCAGACCAAGGCGGCCCTCGACCTGACGCCGAACCTCCCCGATTCCCGCAAGGCCTACCACCTGCAGGAGCAGGTCGGCCATTACGGGGTGTTCAACGGCTCGCGCTACCGGGCGATCATCGCCCCGCGCATCGCCTCCTTCATCCGCGAGATGGCAGCGCAGGCCGGCAGGCGGCCGGTCTACCTGCGCAGCGTGGGGTGAGGCGCAAAACGGCCGGGGGGTCAGGCGGCCTTCAGCGCCGGCCCGGCCGGGCGGGGGCCGAACAGGGCCTGATACAGGGCGCCGGGGGTGCGGGCGCGGCCATCGCCGTCGATGACCGTCACCTCCGTCAACCCGGCGGCGACGAGGCTCATCGCCTGATCCAGGGCGGCCAGCAGCGAAGCGTGGCCATGGGCGCGGCGGCCGGCGGCGCAGCGGGCGGTGACGGTGTAGTTCACGGGGAAGGTTCCTGGGGGGCGCCGCGCTCGTGCAGCCGGCACCGCCTCGATCACCCGGGATAGCGGCAAGACCTTGCCGTAAGGTTGTCCGATCTGCGGTGGTGAGACAAATCGCGCGGTTTTCTATCGCGCGCGATTGATTGGGTTTCGGCCGCCCTGTCCCTTCGCTTCCAGCCATCCCCCCTCATCCTGAGGACCTGACCGAGAAGCCCGCTTTGCCCCCCCTCGCCCTCATCCTGAGGCGCCGCCGCGAAGCGGGGGCCTCGAAGGAGACTTCCAGCCAGCCCCGCGATCCCTGGAGGGCTCCTTCGAGGCCTCTGCTCCGCTCCGGCACCTCAGGATGAGGTCGCGGGGGGGAGAAGAGGCGACTTCCCGGCCAGGCTCTCAGGCCGAGGGTGGAAGGCGCCTCGCGACGCCCCCGATCCCTACCGCTTCGCCCCCCGCAGGGCCGGCAGGCCGATGCCGGTGGAATCGAAGCCGCCATCGACCGCCACCACTTGGCCGGTGACGTAGGCCGCCTGATCCGAGCACAGGAACACGATGACGTTGGCGAGTTCGCTCTCCAGCCCGTAGCGGCCGAGGGGCACGGCATCGTGATAGGCGGCGCGGATCTCGGGGCTGTGGACCGCCTTGGCCATGGCGGTGTCCACGGGGCCGGGGGCGACGGCGTTCACGCGGATGCCGTGCTGGCCGAGTTCGACCGCCTGCTGCTTGGTAAGCTGCGCGAGGCCGGCCTTGCTGGTGCCGTAGGCCACCCGCAGCGTCGAGGCGCGCAGGCCCGAGATGGAGGTGATGTTCACCACCGCTCCGCCCCCGTTCGCGGCCATGAGGGGCGCGGCGGCCTGGGTGCAGAGGAACGGCCCGGAGAGATTCACGGCCAGCACCCGCGACCAATCCTCGAAACTCGTCTCCAGCAGCGGCTTGAAGATCGCGATGCCGGCATTGTTCACCAGCGCGTCGAGGCGGCCGAAATGGGTGGCCGCGCGCTCCACGGCGGTGGAGACCTGGGCGGGGTCCGACACGTCGGCGGTGAGCGCCAGCGTCGCCTCCGGCCGTGCCAGCCGGGCCACCGCCGCCTCGACCCCCTCGCCGTCGATGTCGAGGAGGGCGACGCGCCAGCCTTCTTCGAGGAAGCGCTGGGCGGTGGCGTAGCCGATGCCCCGCGCGGCCCCGGTGACGAGGGCCGTGCGTGTCTGGGTGTCCTGCATGGTGCGGTCTCCGTGACGGGGATGGGTGAGGGGTGCGTCAGGGGGTGCGGGCGCTCGCCCGCACCCGGTCCTCGGCGGCGCGGATCGCGTCCGGCGTGCCGACATGCAGCCATTGCCCGTCGAGGCGCATCCCGAAGAGCCGCCCGGCCCCGATCGCCCGGTCGAACAGCCGGTTGAGGGAGAAGGCGCCCTCGGGGCTGCCGGCGAACAGGCCCGGGGTGAGGATGGCGACGCCCGCGTAGATGAAGGGGGCGATCCGGCGCTCGCCCCGCCGCTCCAGCCGCCCGTCGGCCTCCATGACGAAATCCCCCGCCCCCTCGTAGCCGAGGCTGGTGGTGGTGGGGGCGACGAGGAGGAGCGCGTCCATCCGGGCCGGGTCCCAGGCGGCGACCAGCCGGGAGAGGTTCGGCACCGGCCCTTCCAGCCAGAAGGAATCGGAGTTCATCACCACGAAGGGGGCGTCCCCGAGGAGGGGCAGCGCCTTGCGGATGCCGCCGCCGGTCTCGAGCAGGGCCTCGCGCTCGTCGGAGACGGTGATGCGCGGTGCCCCCGTCCGCCGGGCGAGGTGCGCCTCGATCTGCTCGGGGAGCCAGTGGACGTTCACCACCGCCTCGGAGAGCCCGGCCTCCGCCGCCCGGTCGAGGGCGTGGTCGAGCAGCGCCTTGCCGGCGACCTCCACCAGGGGCTTCGGCCGGGTGTCGGTGACGGGCCGCATCCGCGTGCCGAGGCCGGCGGCAAGGACGAAGACATGGGTGATGGAGGCGTCGCTCATCGGAGTCAGACCGATTGGGTTCGGAAGGGATGGGGTTCCCAAAGGACCGAGTCCTTTGGAATCCTAGGATTCCTCCGCCGGGAGGAGGCCCGGCAGGTGCCGCGCGTGCCAGTCCCGCAGGGGGGCCAGCGCGGGGTGGGCGAGGTTGCGCAGCAGGTAGCCCTCGATCCGCGGCAGGTGGGCGAGGTAGCCCGGCTTGCCGTCGCGGCGGTCGAGCCGGGCGAAGATGCCGAGGATCTTCGTCGCCCGCTGGGCCGCGAGCAGGGCGTAGGCGGTGGCGAAGGCGCCCATGTCGAAGTTCGGGTCCCGGGACCGGCGCTCGCGGACATAGAGCCCGAGCAGCCGCAACTCGAAGTCCGCGCTGGCATCGACCCGGGCGTCCTGCAGGAGCGAGGCGACGTCGTAGGCCGGGTGGCCCATCACCGCGTCCTGGAAGTCGATGAGGCCGACGCGCTCCAGCCCCTCGCGCCCCGGCAGCCAGATCAGGTTCGGGGAGTGGTAGTCCCGCAGGGTCCAGGTCGGGCGGGCGGGCACCGCCGCCTCCAGGGCCTCCCGCCAGAGGGTCACGAACTCCGTCCGCGCCGCCCCGTCGAGGGCGACGCCGCGGATCGCCGGCGCGTACCATTCGGGCATCAGCTCCGCCTCGAACAGCAGGGCCTCCCGGTCGTAGGGCGGGATGACGTGCTCGATCCCCGCCTCGACCGGCAGGGTCGCCGGCAGGTCGGTGGAATGGAGCTTGGCCAAAAGTTGCACCGCCTCGGCGTAGCGCTCCGGCCGGGGCGCCCCGGCCTCCACCACCGGCTCGCTGCCGAGGTCTTCGAGGATGAGCAGCCCCTCGGTGAGATCCTCGCCGTAGACCTTGGGCGCCGAGAAGCCCAGCGCCCGCAGGCCCCGGTCGAGGGCGACGAAGGCGTGGACGCTCTCGGCCAAATGGACGATGGCCGAGTAGGGCTTGCCGTCGCGGACCGGCGGCCCGTCGGGCCGCGCGGGGGAGATCATCAGCACCGCCGTGGTGCCGTCGGGCTTGCGCAGGCGCTCGTAGGCCCGGGACGAGGCGTCCCCCTGCATCAGGACCCGCCCGGCGTCGTCCCAGCCGGCGCGGGCCAGCAGCTTGCGCACCGCCTTCGCCCGGTCGATGCGGGCCTGCATCCCGCCGGTGCCGGCGATCCGGGCGAAGCGCGAGCCCTCGCCGAATTCGGGACGCAGGGACAGGTCGATGGTGAGGACCGGCCCGTGATGGGGCCGCATCCGCTCCGGCCATTCCACCAGGGTGATCGCCCCCTCGGCCATCTCATCGAAGCCGAGCTCCACGAGTTCGTCCGCGTCGCGCAGGCGGTAGAGGTCGGCGTGGACGATCGGCCGGCCGTCCCGGGCGGTGTAGGGCTGGACCAGGGTGAAGGTCGGGCTCGGCACCTCGAGGTCCGGCTCGCCCGCCAACTCGCGGATGATCGCCCGCGCCAGGGTGGTCTTGCCGTCGCCGAGGCTGCCCGCCAGCGCCACCCGGTCCCCCGGCAGCAGGAACTCGGTGAGGAACACGCCGAGATCCTCGGTCGCCTCCTCGTCGGGTAGCACGAATTCCCAGGCGGGGGACGCGGATGCCCCCTCCCCTGCCTCCGTGCGCTGGTCGCGATCGTCGCCGTTCAAAACCGCCTCCGCGAGCTCAGGCGCATGGTCCGTCATGGGAAAGGCGAGGGCCGCCCTCGTCCGTCCCGCTCCCGTATCGCCGCCGGACGGCGCAGGCAAACCACGCCGACAGTCTTCGTACAGGAGGGGCGGTATTTTCCAAACCTCGTCCCGGTCCGGGGGCCCATGGCACGCGGATTGCCAAACGCGCCTCGCGAAGGCGCGAAAGGATAACAATGAAGCGCGAAGACCTCACCGAGAAGCTTCTCGACATCAAGCGCGAGAAGGGTTGGGACTGGAAACACATCCACGCGGAAATCGGCGGCCTGTCGCCGTTCCTGATCACCGCCGCCTGCATGGGCCAGATGAAGCTGCCTAAAGAGCAGGCAAGGCGTGCCGCAGTCTTGTTCGGCCTGACCGAAGCCGAGGAGCGGATGCTCAACGAAGCGCCATATCGCGGCTCGATCCCCTCCATGCCGCCCACCGACCCGCTGATCTACCGCTTCTACGAGCTGGTGATGGTCTACGGCACGACCTTCAAGGAACTCATCCAGGAGGAGTTCGGCGACGGCATCATGTCGGCGATCGACTTCAACATGGACATGGCCCGGGAGGCCAACAACAAGGGCGACCGGGTGCGCCTGACCATGTCCGGCAAGTTCCTGCCGTACAAGTACTATGGCAACGACGACGAGACGCCGGAATACGGCTTCAAGGAGAAGTAGCGCGAACCGCTCCCTTCCCTGGCGGGGATAGACACCCCATTCGGTCCCCGCGTCTCACCCCACGCTCCCCCTCATCCGGGGGAGCATGCGGGGGAGCATGACGGAACAGTCCCTCTCCATCCCGCCCTCGGCCCCATCCTGAGGCGCCCGCCCGGCGGGCCTCGAAGGAGACCTCCAGGGGGCGCGGAGAGTTCTGGAACCCTCCTTCGAGGCGGCAATCGCCGCACCTCAGGATGAGGGCGAGGGTGGGACACGGTGGGCACCGACTCCCGCGAGGGTGAGAAAGCCCTCGGCTACCGCGGCGCCGTCACCGTCAGCATCGGCAGCGTGACGGAGGCGGCGCCCTCCAGCGGTCGCCCGGGGCCGAGCATCGCGAGGGCCGCGAGACCGAGGGCGAGCGACAGGGCGAGGAGCGACGTCTCGAACCCGCGATAGACCTGTTCCATCGTCACCTCCCGAGCACCGAAGCCGAGGATCGGCGCGAAAGGTTACGAAGGGACTTACCAAGGCGCCGACCCGGCAGGAGTCCGGGGCCATTGCCGCCCGCCGCCGGCCTCGGTTAACCCTGGGGCAGTCCCCAGGCACCCCGGAGCCCCCGATGCCCGCCCTCGACGCGATCCTGAACGACATCGACGCGGATCTCGACAATGCGCTGGAACGGCTCTTCGCCTTCCTGCGCATCCCTTCGATCTCGACGGATCCGGCCTATGCCGGCCATTGCCGGGAGGCGGCCGCGTGGCTCGCGGCGGACCTGACGGCCCTGGGCTTCGACACCTCGGTGGAGGACACCTCGCTGCACCCGGTGGTGCTGGCCCACAAGCCCAAGCCGAACGCGCCGCACGTCCTGTTCTACGGCCATTACGACGTGCAGCCCGTCGATCCCCTGGACCTCTGGACCCACCCGCCCTTCGAGCCCCGGATCTCGGACGATGGGGCAGGCCGCAAAACGATCGTCGCCCGGGGGGCCTCGGACGACAAGGGCCAGGTGATGACCTTCGTGGAGGCCTGCCGGGCGCACCTCGCCATGAGCGGCGAACTTCCCTGCGGCGTCACCATCCTCATCGAGGGCGCGGAGGAGAGCGGCTCGCAGGGCCTGCCCGAATGGGTCGAGGCCAACCGCGACCGCCTCGGCTGCGACGTGGTCCTCGTCTGCGACACGGGGATGTGGGATCCCGGGACCCCGCAGATCACCTCGTCGCTCCGGGGCCTGTGCTACTTCGAGGTGAAGGTCACCTGCGCCGACCGGGACCTGCATTCGGGCTTCTTCGGCGGTGCCGCCCGCAACCCGATCCATGTGCTGTCCCGCATCGTCGCCGACCTGCACGACGCCGAGGGCAAGGTGACGGTCCCCGGCTTCTACGAGGGCGTGCATGAGCGCCCGCCCGAGGTGATCGCGCAATGGCGCGGCCTCGGCATGACGCCCGAGACCCTGCTCGGGCCGATCGGCCTGAGGGAGCCCGCCGGGGAGAAGGGGCGGCTGCCCCTGGAACTCGTCCAGTCGCGCCCCGCCTGCGACGTCAACGGGATCTGGGGCGGCTACACCGCCGAGGGCACCAAGACGGTGATCGCCTCCACCGCCTCGGCCAAGGTCTCCTTCCGCCTCGTGGACGATCAGGATCCGGCGGCGCTGGCGAGGAACTTCGAGGCCTTCGTCCGCGCCCGGGTGCCCGCCGACTGCACCGTGGAGGTCGTCACCTACAAGGGCTCCCGGGCGATCAGCCTGCCCTTCGACATGCCGGAACTCGCCACCGCCAAGGCGGCGCTCCAGGAGGAATGGGGCGTGCCGGCGGTGACGGTGGGCGCGGGTGGCTCGATCCCGATCGTCGGCGACTTCAAGCGCCTGCTGGGCAAGAACACCCTGCTCATCGGCTTCGGACTCGACGACGACCGCATCCATTCCCCGAACGAGAAGTACGACCTGACGAGCTTTCACAAGGGCACGCGCTCCTGGGCGCGGATCCTCGCGGCCCTGGCGGCGGGGCGGTAGAGGGGCGATCCGCCCGCGCCGTGCCGAAGGGCACACGGCCCCCCCGCCGCCCCCGCCGCGGGAGGAATGAACGCGCGAGCTAAGCCGTCTCACGATGAGGACGGCAAGCGAGAGCGGGTTCACATGCTGAGAGTCTTGAAGCAGGGGGCGTCCGTCGCCCTGGGGCTTGGGGCGGCCCTGGCGGGCACGTCCGGTGCGGCCTGGGCCGGCTCCGCCGCCCAGCCCGGCCAGACCATCGGTCTCCCGACCGGCGCCCAACTGCCGGTCGGCCTCTACTTCGTGAACCTGTCGAGCTTCGGCGTGCGCGACACGTCGCCGAACTCCTCGGAATCGAACGTCAACCTGCCGACCTTGGCGCTGTCGACGCCGTGGACCGTGCTCGGGGCCCGGGTGCAGTTCTTCTTCTCCCAGCCCGTGGTGGCGTCGAGCGTGCGCGGGGCGCCCTACCAGAGTGGAGTCGGCCAGCAACTGCTCGCCGGGCAACTCGCCTGGGACCTCGGCAACGATTTCGGGGTCAGCTACTTCTTCGGCGGATACCTGCCGATCGGCACCCGCTTCCTCACCCAGGAGGCCTCGTTCACCCATCGCTTCGCGGCGAGCTACACCGGCAACGGCTTCAATCTGACGGCGAACATGCTCTACGGCACGTTCATCAACGAGCGCTCGCCCAGCGGCGTGCTCTACCCCGACTACGTGAACCTCGACCTCACCGCGACCAAGAAGTTCGGCAAGTTCGAGATCGGCCCGGTGGCCTTCGCCTCCACGGATCTGCCCACCAACGTCGTGGGATACCGCCGGCAGAGCCAGGTCGCGGTGGGGGGGCTGGTCGGATACAATTTCGGCCCGGTGAACCTCCAGGCCTACGTCACCCGTGACGTGTTCGAGCGTGACTACGGCGGCTACGAGACCCGGGGCTGGCTGCGGGCGATCGTGCCGATCTACCAGGACAAGGGCGACGTCGCCCCCAACCGCACCCTCGTCACCCGCGAGCAGGGCGGCTGAGTCGTCGTCCGCCGGAGCGGAGAGCGGTTCGGCGCGGATCAAGTCGAGGGACACAGGCACGAGGGCCCTTCCCAGGATCCAAGGATCACGGGAAGGGCCCTCATGCCTGTCGGACACCGCCTCCGCGAAGGCGATCCGTCCGGCGGATCGCCCCCCGGGACGGCCAACGCCGGAGCGCATACGACGAGGGCCCTCCCCGATCGCTCGGGGGGGCCCTTCGCCCATGGGGCGCCTGGGTTCAGCGCTTGGCGCGGCGGGGGGCCGTGCCGGAGGACCAGTGCGGCTCGACCACGTCGCGCCGGGCGACCGTCGCGCTGGGGCCGTCATTGTACATGGGGGAGCCGGCGATCTGGCCCGTGCCCATGCGCTGCGAGTAGAGCGACTTCGGGTTGTGGTACGGGTCGTTCACGAAGGTGCTCATGTGGGCGCCGCCGGCCGCCTGACGCCCCCCTTCGCCGCCTTCGGCACGGGCGAGGCTGGGGAGGGCGAGGGCCACGGCCACAAGGCTCAGGGTCGCGAAGCGCTTCATCTCGACGATCTTCTCTTAGGTTTTGCGCCGAACCCTGTGTCCTGCGCCGATGAGAAGAAGATAATACGGCTTATCTTAAAAATAGGTGCGGATGCGCACAGTATATACGGGTAAATTCTAATCCCATTACTTTTACAGTTGGGTGCGTCGGCACACACGCCCGCGTCGTCCAGCGAGTTCGTGGGGATTACGCGGCTCGCGCCGGCGGCGGTGTCTCCGCGTCAGGGCCTGACCGGACAGTCCCTCCATCCCCTGAACCCCCTCATCCCGAGGCGCGGCAAGCCGGGCCCCCCGGGATGAGGCCGTGGGCGGGATGAGAATGGACCGTTCGGTCAGGCTCTCAGGGCCGCGGCTGGGGTCCGAGGCGCCGGTCGATCCAGGCCCATAGGGCCCGCACCTCCGCCGCCGCGAAACCGTGGGGGGCGTGCTCGGTGACGCCCCGGCCCAGGGCGATGGCATCCTGGTGATCGACCCGCTGGAGGATCGCCGGCTCGGCCATCACGCCGAGGCCGGCGAGTTGCGCCGCGTAGAGGGTGGTGCGCGGCGAGGGGGCGGGGGGGCACTGGTTGAGGACCAGAGCGAGGCGGTCGCCCATCCCCTGCCCGGCCAGGACCTCGATGGTGGGAAGGGCCGCCATCAGGTCGAGGCGGGACGGCCGGATCGGCACCAGCACGAGATCCGACAACCGCAGGAGCGCCGCGACCCCGCCGATCGAGGCGCCGGGGGTATCGACCACCGCCAGCGTCCGGCCCTGTTCGGCGAGTTGATCGAGGAGGGGGGCGAACTGGGCGAATTCCCAGGGCCGGAGCCGGTCCGTCATCGGTTCGGGGCCCGTCCTCAGACCCGCCCAGGCGGAGAGGGACCCCTGCGGGTCGGCATCGAACACCGTCACCCGCTCGCCCGCCTGCGCCGCCGCCACGGCGAGCGAGGCGGCCAGCGTCGTCTTGCCCGTCCCGCCCTTCTGGACCGCGACGGCGATGACCCGGGGGCGCGGCCCGGCGTCCATCCCCCGCGCCTCAGGCCCGAATCCCCGGGGCCGGACGGGTCCCGGAGGTCAGGAAGGCGGGTTCGGGGGCCGTGATCCGGCGAGTCATGGGGCAATTCCATCGCCCGGCGGAGGCGAAGGTCGGCCTCGCGTCCAGGCGGGCGCAGGCTTACGGGACGCAGGCGCCGGCGGCTACTGCCGGCGCCCCGTCGCCCACAGGTCCCGGTCAGTGGATGGCGTCGATCAGCTCCGCCTTCGGGCTCGCATCCGGGGCCGGGGACGAGCCGGCGATGAGCCGGCTGCCGGGCCTGGCGATGGTGATCGCGATGGCGATCAGGGCGAGGACCGCCGCCAGCGCCGCCGGAAACAGGAAGGCCAGCTCGCCGAAGCGGTAATCGAGCAGACCGCCCAGCACCGCGCCGGTGCTCAGGCCCGCCCAGAGGGGCGCCTGGATCCAGAACGAGGGGGCGACGGTGCCGAGCAGCAGGTTGGCGCAGCCGGTGCCGAACCGCACCACCGCCCCGGTGACGTAGGTGAGCGCCAGGGAGCGCCCGCCCTCGTCCTGAAGGGTCGCGTTCTGCAGGCCGAGCGCCAGGACGATCGGGTAGGCGTGCAGCGGATAGGCGAAGGTGCCCCAGGGCATCAGCAGGCCGGTGGCCAGCAGGGCGGCCTGGAGCGTCAGCAGCACCGAGAGCCGCCAGCGCCCGACGGCGGCGGCGATGAGCGTGCCGAGGAAGGCGCCGAAGCAGAACACGGCGATGGTGCTCGCCACGCGGGTGACGTTGTCCCAGTCGCCGTTGGCCACCGCCACGCCGAAGCGGGTGGTGTTGCCCGACATGAACGACATGAAGAGCTGCGAGAATTCCAGGAAGCCGATGGAGTCGGCGGTTCCGGCCAGCATGGCGAGGGCGACGGCGAAGGAGATCCGGGTGCGGGGATCGGCGGGGAACGACTTGTCCGCTGGAGCGCCGGACTTGTCCTTCTCCACCCGTTCGTTGACCATTCGTCCCTCCGTTCCGGGCCGCTGGGGGGCAGCCGACCACTAATGGACGGCGGCGGCGGAGGTTTCATCCAGCCGCGTGTTGCAGTGCGATCACCCGGCCGGGGACGGGCCGGCCGCCCTCGTGGCGTACGGCCGCCGGCTCCAGAACCCGTTCGGCGAGGCCCGCCGCCCCGGCGGCGTCCCGCAGGTGCGCGTCGGAATGGGCGTAGCGGCCGTCCGCGCCGAGGATCACGCCGGGGCCGCCGTCCGGGGGCGACTGCACGGTGAAGGCCACCCATCCCCCCGGCCGCAGCACCCGGGCGACGGCCGCCAGCACCGGGGCGAGGTCGGCGCAGTAGATGAACACGTCGGCCGCGACGCACAGGTCCGCCGAGCCCTCGGGCTCGTCCCGCAGGAAGGCGCCGAGTTCCCCCGCGACCAGCCGGCCGTAGCAGCCCTTCGCCCGGGCCAGGGCGAGCATGGCGGGGGAGAGGTCGATCCCGGTGAGGTGCCCCGCCCGGTGGGCGAGGGCCGCCCCGGCGAGGCCGGTGCCGCAGCCGAGGTCGAGGACGTGCCCGAAGCGTGCCGGCTCCTCCGGCAGCACCCCCGCCACGAGGGCCGGGCCGACATAGCGCAGCCCCTCGACGAGGTGCCGCTCGAAGCGCGGGGCGTAGCCGTCGAACAGGGCGCGGACGTAAGCCGGCGTGAGCGCCGCCCCCTCCCCGCCGCCCAGCCGGGCAAGGTGGAGCCCGGCGCCGAGGGTGTCCTCCGGGTCGAGGCGGCGGGCCGCCTCGAAGGCCGCCCGCGCTCCGTCCCACGCGGCCGGATCGGCCCCGGCGGCGAACAGCGCCTCCCGGGCCCGGCCGAGGAGCAGCCAGGCGGGGGCGTAGGCGGGGGCGATCTCGATCGCCTGCGCGGCGAGGTCGGCGCAAGCGACCGCATCCCCCTCCGCGAGGCAGGCCTCGGCGTAGCGATAACGACGGTCGGCGAGGAGGTCGCCGGAACTGCGGTGGGTGTCCATGCGTCGATCATGGTTTCGAAAGGGCAAGCCCTTTCGCGGGTGCAGGGTGGAACCCTGCATAACGTCGGGGCGCTGCCCCGACACCCCACCAAAGGGCTCGGCCCTTTGGAAACCCCATTTCGCCGAGGGTCGATGTCCACACGTGCGAGCGATCTGCTCACCCTCACCCGCGAGGGCCTCTACTGTCCCCTGGGGAAGTTCCACGTCGATCCGACCTGGCCGGTGGAGCGGGCGCTGATCACCCACGGCCATGCCGACCATGCCCGCGCCGGGCACGGCCACGTCATGGCCACCCCCGAGACCCTGCGGATCATGGCCGTGCGCTACGGCGAGGATTTTTGCGGCACCTCGCAGGAAGCCCGCCTCGGGGAGGCGATCCGAGTGGGGGACGTCACCGTGCGCTTCGTGCCGGCCGGGCACGTGCTCGGTTCGGCGCAGATCGTGATCGAGCGGGAGGGGGTGCGGGTCGTCGTCTCCGGCGACTACAAGCGCGCCGAGGACCCGACCTGCCTACCCTTCGAGGTGGTACCCTGCGACGTCTTCATCACCGAGGCGACCTTCGGCCTGCCGGTCTTCACCCATCCCGACACGCGGGGCGAGGTGCGCAAGCTCCTCGAGTCGCACCGGCTGTTCCCGGAGCGGACCCACATCGTCGGCGCCTACGCGCTCGGCAAGGCGCAGCGGGTGATGGCCCTGCTGCGGGAGGAGGGCTGGGACCGGCCGATCCACCTGCACGGGGCGATGGAGAAGCTCACCGAGCTGTATAAGCGCGAGGGTATCCCCCTCGGCGAGACGCCCAAGGTGGTCGCCGCCGAGCGCAAGGACCTGGGGGGCGCCATCGTGATCTGCCCGCCCTCCTCGATGCAGGACCTGTGGTCGCGGAAGTTTCCCGACCCGGTGACCTGCTTCGCCTCCGGTTGGATGCGGGTGCGCGCCCGGGCCCGGCAGAAGGGCGTCGAGTTGCCGATGGTCATCTCCGACCACGCCGACTGGCCGGACCTGTGCCGCACCATCCGCGAGACCGGGGCCGGCGAGGTCTGGGTGACGCACGGGCAGGAGGATGCCCTGGTCCACTGGTGCGGCAGCGTCGGCATCCGGGCCAAGCCCCTGCACCTGCTGGGCTACGGCGACGACGGCGAGGCCGAGCCCGCCGCGAGCGCGGAGGCGGCGGCGTGAACGAATTCGCCCACCTCCTCGACCGCCTCGGCTACGAGCCACGGCGCAACGCCAAGCTGCGGCTGTTGCAGGATTATTTCGCCCGCACCCCCGACCCGGAGCGGGGTTTCGCGCTGGGCGCCATGACGGGCTCCTTGAGCTTCCGCGAGGCCAAGCCGGCGCTGATCCGGGGGCTGGTGGAGGAGCGCATCGACCCGCTGCTGTTCCGGCTGTCGCACAACTACGTGGGGGATCTCGCGGAGACCACCGCGCTGATCTGGCCGGGCGCTTCCCCCGCCGGGGGGGACGGGAGCCCGGCGGGCATCGGCCACAACAACCCGCCGCCCCACGTCCCCTCCCTGGCGGAGGTGGTGAACACCCTGGCCACCATCCCGAAACGGGAACTGCCCGCCTACCTCACTCAATGGCTCGACGCCCTCGACGAGACCGGGCGCTGGGCGCTCCTGAAGCTCGTCACCGGCAACCTCCGGGTCGGCGTCTCGGCGCGGCTGGCCAAGACCGCCGTGGGCGCGCTCGGCGGCCACGGGGCCGACGAGGTGGAGGAGGTCTGGCACGGGCTGGAGCCGCCCTTCGAGACCCTGTTCGCCTGGGTCGAGGGACGGGGGGAACGCCCCGAGACCCTGAACCCCGCGCCGTTCCGCCCGCCGATGCTCTCGCACCCGATCGAGGAGCGGGAGGATCTCGACAAGCTCGAACCCGAGGCGTTCTCCGCCGAGTGGAAATGGGACGGCATCCGCGTGCAGCTGGTCGGCGGCCGGGATCGGGAGGGGGTGCAGGTCGGCAAGGTCTACTCCCGCACGGGGGAGGACATCACGGGGGCCTTCCCCGACCTCGCGGAGGCGATCACCTTCGCGGGGGCGCTGGACGGCGAGTTGCTGATCCTGCGCGAGGGACGGGTGCAGAGCTTCAACGTGCTCCAGCAACGGCTCAACCGGAAGGCGGTGACGGGCAAGCTGCTGGAGGAATTCCCCGCCCATGTCCGCGCCTACGACCTCCTCGCCAGCGAGGGGGAGGATCTGCGCGCCGAGCCCTTCGCCACCCGCCGGGACAAGCTCGAACAGGTCGTCACCCAACTCGACCACGCCCGGGTGGACATCTCGCCGCTGGTGCCCTTCGCGGATTGGGAGGCGCTCGCCTCGGCGAGGGCCGACCCGGCCTCCGTGGGCGCCGGCGACGATGCGGACGCCATCGAGGGCGTGATGCTCAAGCGCCTGAACAGCCCCTACCTCCCCGGCCGCCCGAAGGGCCCGTGGTGGAAGTGGAAGCGCGAGCCGCACATCGTCGACGCGGTAATGATGTACGCCCAGCGCGGGCATGGAAAACGCTCGTCCTTCTACTCGGACTACACGTTCGGGGTCTGGCGGGAGGCGCCCGAGGGGGGCGACGAACTCGTGCCGGTGGGCAAGGCCTATCACGGCTTCACCGACGCCGAGCTCGCCAAGCTCGACCGCTACGTCCGCAACCACACCACCAAGCGGTTCGGCCCGGTGCGGGAGGTCGTTCACGGGCGGGAGGCGGGCCTCGTGCTGGAAATCGCGTTCGAGGGGGTGCAACGCTCCACCCGGCACAAGTCCGGCGTGGCGATGCGCTTCCCCCGGGTCAGCCGCATCCGCTGGGACAAGCCGAGCGCCGAGGCGGACCGGATCGACGTGCTGGAACGGATCCTCGCCCGGGGCGAGAAGGAGATCGCCCCCGGCCGCACCCTGGAGGAGGACGCATGAGACAGGGCCAGATCGGACGGGTCGAGACCCTCGCCTCCGGCCCGGTGACGCGCCACGCCAGCGGCCGGCTCACCATCGCCACCCCCGGGCAGGGTTTCACGGATTTCACGCAGGCCGTG
>JAKONI010000248.1 GCA_022702015.1 Beijerinckiaceae bacterium
GAGACTGCGTCGTGGCTTGGAGAGGTCCACCGCGATAGCGGTGTGCCGGGCAGCAGCCGGGCCTCGAGAATTATCGCGCTACCTCAATGACATAAGTGTTCGCATTTTTGTTCGGACTGGCGCGCCAGCGGCACTGCACAACCCATCAGACATCGCCGCGTAACCGATTCAGCCGTCTCACCTCGTCGTCGGCGGGGCGATCCGCCGAACCCGGCATCTCGCCAGACCACCGCCCCACGGATATGCGGCGCGAACCGATATCGTCGCGGGGGGGAGGCACCCTTGAGGGCGTCCGGAAAAATCGCGGCGCCGATGCCCACCGAGACCGGCGCCAGGGCGGTCGGGGTGCTCTCGACCCCGAACCAACCGCGCTTCGGCAAGTCCGCGTCGGCAAGACCAAGGCGGCCAGTTGAGCCGCGACCCAGGCCCGATTGCCGCTTGAATCCACCACCACGGACTCGTCCCATGCCCGCCGGAGAGGGTCATTGGGCCCCGGCGGAACCGCCTGTTGCATATTGAATTCAGAAGTCGACGCCGGTAAATACCAGGATGCTGATTTATATGATGTTGACTAGTGCGTAATGCGTTTATACCGGTATAGACATACATACATTGTTACTTAAGGAAGCTTGCGTTACTTGAAGTCGCAGACTGTTGCTCGGAGCATCGGCTTGCTCGAACCGGCTCGCATCGCGGCGGGGTTCGATGGCAAGACCTTGGAAAGGGGCAGGCGACCATGGGGTCGGGCGAACTCGGCGACGGCAATCAGGTTCGAGCCCCCGTCAAGAAAGGCGCCCATTCCGATCTCGTCATCCGTGGCCGGGCGATGCTCGCCGGCGGGACGGAGTTCCCGTGCCGCGTGGAGCAGATCAGCTTGCAGGCGGTCGAGGTCATCGCCAGGGCCCGGGTCGAGGTCGGGCAGGTGGTCGTGTGTTCGCTCGACTACATCGGCATCCTGCCGGGGAAGATCTCGCGCCTGACCGCCCAAGGCTTCACCCTGGAACTGCGGATCCCTGCGGACCGTCGCGGCCGCGTCGCCACCCGGCTCGAATGGCATGCGAAGCGGTGCCTGCAGAACGCCGAATTGCGCGGCGCCCCCCGCATCGTACCGAAACACCGGGCGGTCGAGGTTCGGCTCGGGGAGAACATCGTGCTGCCCGGCACGATCCAGAACATCTCCCTGTCCGGGGCCGCGATCGACCTGAACACCGAGGCGCTGCCGTTCATCGGCACCCGCGTGCGGATCGGCGCGCGTTACGCCACCGTGATGCGGCTGATCCCCCGGGGCATCGCGGTGCAGTTCATCGAGCCCTTCGCGCCCCATGCCTTCGCCGACTGGGTGCGCCCGTAACCGGGTCCGCCCCCCCGGCTCCCGCACCGGGCGTGGCGGTGCGTGGGCTTCGGTTCGTCAGCGCAGGAGGTTCGGGGGCGCCGGCGGGCTGGAGTTGAGCAGGGTGATCGTCACCCGCCGGTTCGAGGCCATGTAGGGATCGTCGGGGAAGAGCGGCTCGTTGTCGGCGCGCCCCACCACCGAGGAGAAGTTGTCGTTGGGGACCCCGGCCCCCGCCAGGATCTCGCGCACGGCGATCGCCCGCCCGGCGGTGAGGTTCCAGGGCTCGCCGGCCTGCGCCTTGCCGGGGCGCGCGGTGGCCGTATGGCCGGTGATCGTCAGGCGGTTCGGCAGCCGGCGGAGGGTCGGGGCGATGGCCTCCAGGACGCGACGGGTGCGCTCGTAGGGCTCGACGGAGCCCTCGCGGAACATGGAGCGGCCGTTCTCGTCCACGAGGGACACGTTCACGCCCTCCTTGGTCTGCTCGATGATGATGTTGTGCGACAGCTCGGCGATGTCGGGCATCGACTGGAGCGCCTGCCGGAGACTCGCCATGGCGCTGTAGTCGGCCTGCGCGCTGGCGGCCGGGCGGCTGGCCTCGAGATTGGCGGGGCGGCCTACCCGGGTCGGGCGTGCCTTGTTGAACTGCTCGGGCGAGCCCGTCTCGGTGTCGTTGGGCGTGGACGGCTTGTTGCCCGTCGTGTCGAGGGCGGTGCCGTGCAGCATGCCGCCGGCGCCGCTGGTGGAAGGGCTGACATTCCCGGGGGCGAAGTATTCCGCCAAGCCGATCTTCTGCTCCTGGGTCGTCATGCTGATCAGCCACATCAGCAGGAAGAACGCCATCATGGCGGTCACGAAGTCCGCGTAGGCGATCTTCCAGGCGCCGCCGTGGTGGGCGTGACCGGCCTTCTTGACCTTCTTGACGATGACGGTGGCCATGGAGTCCCCGCGTGCGATGGGATCAGGACTGGGCGGGCAGGGCGGCGGTCGCCTGTTCCACCTCGTTGAAGGTCGGTCGGACGTCGCTCATCAGGGACTTGCGGGCGAATTCGATGGCCATCACCGGCGGCTGACCGCCGATATGGGCCAGCAGACCCGCCTTGAGGGACACGTAGTACTTGGACTCGGCCTCGAAGAGGCTCTTGAGCGACTGCGCCATGGGCCCGAAGAAGCCGTAGGCGACGAAGACGCCGAAGAAGGTGCCGACGAGCGCGCCGCCGATCAGGTGCCCGAGCACCTCCGGCGGCTCCTTGATCGCGCCCATCGTCTTGATGACGCCGAGCACCGCCGCGACGATGCCCAGCGCCGGCGTTCCGTCGGCGAGCGACTGCATGGCCGAGACGACGCGCTCCCGCTCCTGGTGGTGCGTCTCCAGTTCCTCGTCCATGAGGACTTCGATCTCGTAAACGTTGTTGACGCCGAGCGTCACCATCCGCATGTAATCACAGACGAATTCCACCGCGTGATGGTTCGCCGCGAAGGACGGGAAGGCGTTGAACAGCGTCGAGGCACCCGGGTCCTCGATATGCGGCTCGAGCGCCATCGAGCCCTTCGACTTCGCGAGCTTGAACAGGGAATACTGCATCCCCAGCAGCTCGACGTAACTCTGCTGGTTGTATCTCGGGCCTTTCACCAGCGTGCCCAGGGTGCCCGGCATGTCCTTGAGCACCGGCCCGATGTTGCCGATGACGAAGGCCCCGATCGCCGCGCCGAGGATGATGACGAACTCGTAGGGCTGCCACAGGACCTGCAGGTGGCCACCCATCATCGCATAGCTGCCGAAGACGCAGGCGAAGACGATCAGTGTCCCGACGATCAGCCGCATGATTCACCATCCTTGTGCGGCAACAGGCCCAGCCCGCACGAAGCTATGAGTGATCCGGCATCTCCAATCTTGGTTAACGGCGCGTTTCGCGGACGGCCAAAAAGGGTTCTGGGGCGGGAATAGCGCGCTCCCGGGCCGAAAGTCGCGGATTGACTGATCAGGCGGGGAGGGGGTTGCGATCCCCTTCGCCTCCCCGCGAACCGCTGGATGGATCAGGGGGTCATGGCCCCGGCCGGGCGGGCCTTGCCGGGGTAGTCGGCCGGCAAGACGAAGGGGAACGGCCCCGGGGCGCGATCGATCGCCGCCGTATGGGTGACGACGCCGCCGCCCGTCACCGCGTGGAGCAGGAAGCCCGGCGGCTCCAGGACGAAGCAGGAGGGGGCGTCGGGCCGCAGGTCCAGGGCGACCTGGTGGGCGACCGAGGGGGCGATCTGGCAGATGCGCCCGCCGAACACCGCCTGGATCGAGCGGTGGACGTGGCCGCATAGGATCCGCGCCACCTGGGGATGCCGCGCGACGATGGCTTCGAGTTCGGCGGCGCCGTCGAGGAGGCGCGCGGTATCCATGTGGCCGATGCCCGTCGCGAAGGGAGGGTGGTGCAGCATCACCAGGGTGGGTGCCTCCGGCCGGGTCGCGAGGGCCGCCTCCAGGAAGTCCAGCGTCCCGGGGGTGAGTGCCCCGTGGCTCTGCCCCGCCACGAGACTGTCGAGGCCGACGATGCGGACGGGCCCCCGGTCCACCACGAAGGTGAGGTCGCCCTCCGGCGGCAGGTAGCCGCCTTCGGCGAAGGCCCGGCGGAAGGGTTCCCGCCGGTCATGGTTGCCGGGCACGGCGAAGACCGGCATCGGCAGCCGGGCGAACAGCTCCCGGAGGAGGGCGTATTCCTCGTCCAGGCCGCAATCGGTGAGATCGCCGGAGACGATCACGCAATCCGGCCGGGGCACGAGGCGCAGCAGCGCGTGGATCGCGTGCTCGGCGAACAGGTTCGTCTCCGAGACGCCGTAGGCGAGCGCCCCGCGCGGCCGGATATGGAGGTCGGAGATCTGGGCGATGAGCATGGTCAGCCGTTCCGCGGGAATTCGAGGAGCGCGGGGCCTTCGAGGCTGAAGGCGGCGAGCTGGCCGGGGCGGAAGGTCAGCCCGGAGGGCAGATCGAGGCGCAGGACCTGCCCGGCCACCTCCGCGAGGAGGCGTTGGGTCGCGCCGAAAAAGGTGGTGGCGGTGATGCGGGCGAGGATGGCGCCCTCGCCCGGCCCGTCCCGAAGCCGCACCGCCTCGGGACGGAAGCACAGGATGGCCTCCCGGTCCGGCCCGCCGGTCGGCAGGTCCGCCCGGGTGTCGCCCCCGTCGAGGACCAGCCGGCCGTCGCGGACCGGACCGGCGAGGCGGTTCATCGTGCCGACGAAATCGGCCACGAAATCATTCGCGGGCCGGTGGTAGATGACCTCCGGGCGGTCGATCTGCGCGATCCTCCCCGCCTGCATCACGGCGATGCGGTCACCGATGGCCATCGCCTCGGCCTGGTCGTGCGTGACGTAGACGGCGGTGATGCCGAACTCCCGCAGCAGCAGGCCGATCTCGGCCCGGAGCCGCTCCCGCAGCACCGCGTCGAGGGCCGCCAGGGGCTCGTCGAGGAGGAGGACGCGCGGCTTGATCGCCAGGGCCCGGGCCAGCGCGCAGCGCTGACGCTGCCCACCGGAGATCGCCGTGATGCGCTTGCCCGCGTGCTCCTCCAGCCCGACGAGGGCGAGGAGGCGGCCGGCCTCGGCCCTCCGCTCGGCCGAGGGGAGGCCGCGCACCTTCAACCCGTAGGCGACGTTCTCCCCGACGGTCATGTTCGGGAACAAAGCGTAGGACTGGAACACCATCCCGACGTTGCGGCGCTCCACCGGCACGCCGGACACGTCCTCCCCGTCGAACCGGAGCATGTCCGGCCCGTCCGGCCGTTCGAGCCCGGCGATCAGGCGCAGCAGCGTGGTCTTCCCGCAGCCGGAGGGCCCGAGCAGCACCAGGATCTCGCCGGCCGGCACGTGCAGGTCGGTCGGGTGCAGCACGGTGGTGCCGTGGAAGGATTTGGTGAGGGCCCGCGCCGTGATCGCCGCGCCGGTCCCCGGGGCGGCGTTCGCCGTTTGTGTCATGGTCCGATGCGCTCGCGCTGGGGGCCCGCGACCATCTGAAGGCCGACGAGCAGGGGGACGATCATCACGAGGAAGACCAGGGTGTAGGCCGAGGCGATCTCCAGCCGCAGGGAGGCGTAGGCATCCGCGAGGCCGACCGGCAGGGTCTTGGTCGTCGGCGTATGCATCATCCAGGTGAGGTTGAACTCGCCGACCGAGAGGGTCACGACGGTGAGCGAACCGGCGAGGATGCCCTCGCGGACATTGGGCAGGATCACGTCCACGAAGCGCCGCCAGGCCGGGGCGCCGAGGCTCGCCGCGCCCTCGTCCAGCACCCGCCAGTCGATGGTCTCCAGCACGGCCATCACCGCCCGGAGCATGAAGGGCAGCGTGAACAGCACGTGGCCGACGGCGATGAACAGGGTCGATTGGCGGAAGGTGCCGTATCCGCCGTAGGTGATGATGAGGCCGAGCGCCAAGGCGAGGCCGGGGATCGCCACCGGCAGGGTGACGACCTCCTCCACGATCCGGGCGAGGGGCCCGCCCCGGCGCACCAGGGCGTAGGCCCCCGGCACGCCGATCAGCAAGGTCAGCACCAGCGTCGTCGCCGCGACCGCCAGGCTGCGCAGGATCGTGTCGAGGTAGAGGTCCAGGACCTGGCCGACCCATGCGAGCGTCAGGCCGGAGGAGAGCCCCCTCGCGTAGTTCACGCACAGCCCCGCCATGATCGACAGGAGCACGGGGAGGATCAGGAACAGGGTCAGGAGGGCCGTCAGCCCGATGCCCGCCCAGGTGGTCCAGCGGCGGCCCATCTCAGACCCCCGCCGGGCGAAGGCGCGCCAAGGCCAGGGCCAGCCATGTGATGAGGCCCAGCGCGATGGAGAGGGCCGCCGCCATCGCCGCGTTCGTGGCCAGGGTGAACTCGGTGTAGATCAGCATCGGCACCACATCGACATTCGTCGCCAGGGTGAAGGCGGTGCCGAAGGCGCCCATCGCGGTGGCGAAACACAGGGCGCCGCCGGTGTAGAGCGCCGGGAACAGGGCCGGCAGCACCACGTCCCGCTGGATGGCGAGGGGCCCCGCCCCGAGGGAGCGGGCCGCCTCCACGAGGGCCGGATCGAGCTTCTCCGCCGCCGCGAGGATCGTCAGCAGCACCCGCGGCACCGAGAAGTAGAGGTAGCCGATGAACAGCCCCGTCAGGGAGTAGGCGAAGACCACGTTCGTCCCCGCCACCGCCCGGGTCACGCCGCCGACGAGGCCGAGGCGGCCGCCGAGCAGAATCACCATGAAGCCGACGACGACCCCCGGGAAGGCGAGGGGAAACGTCAGGAGCGACAGGAGCAGCCCCCGGCCGGGAAAGCGCCGGTTGGCCAGCGTCTGCGCCGCGACGGTGGCGATGGCCAGCGTCCCAGCCGTCGTCGCCAGGGCGAGGAGGAGCGTCGCGAGCAGGCTCGCACGGTAGCGGGGCTCCGTGAGGATCGCGAGGAAGGCCATCGCCCCCCGCTCGCCCTCGACCGCCGTCACCCCCAGCCGCGCCAGGGGCAGGATGAGGAAGGCGAGGGTGAAGACGGCCAGCGGCAGAATAAGGAGCAGGTCGAAGCGCCGGGTGCGCACGGGATGTCTCGGGGCATGGGGGAGGATCGGGCGCGTCCGCCGCCGTCGCCCAGGCGGCGGCGGGGTCGGGATGGCCTCAGCGGACCTCGGCGAGGTAGCGATCGGAATAGGCCTTCTGCGCGCCCTGGGCCTTCGCCCAATCGACGGATTTGGCGCGGGCATAGTCGCTCGCCGGCAGGAACTTGGCGGCGATGTCCTGCGGCATGGCCACCGGCAGGGCCGGGCGCAGGTAGGCCCGGGCCCAGAAGGCCTGGCCCTTGTCGGAGAGCAGGTAGTCCAGCACCTTCCGCGCCTTCTCGGCGTGCGGCGCATTCTTCACCAGCGTCATGACGTAGGGGAAGCTCACGCTGCCCTCGCAGGGGAGCACGAAGGCGAATGTCCCCTTCTCCGTGTACTTCGCCCGGTAGGCATTGAAATCGTAGTCCAGCAGGATCGGGATCTCGCCGGAGACCACCCGGGCGTAGGACGTCTGTTTGGTGACGATGGCGTTGTTCCTCGACAGAGCCTTGAAGAACGCGATCGCCGGGCCGAAATCGTCGAGGCTGCCGCCGAGGCTCAGATTCACCGCCACGGAGGAGACGTAGCCCACCGCCGCCGAGGTCGGGTCGAGGTAGCCCACGAGGCCGTCATAGGCCGGCTTCTTCAGGTCGGCCCAGCAGGCGGGGACGGGGGCGCCGTTCAGCGCATCGACGTTGACGAAGAAGCCCAGGGTGCCCTGGTGGACCGTCCACCACCGCCCCTGCGGATCCTTCAGACCCTCGGGGATTTCATCGAAGCGCGCGGGCTTCCAGGCCTGCGTGAGGTCCTGGTCGGCGGCGGCGATGCCGGCGTTGACGCCGAGATAGGCGATGTCGGCCACGGGGCTCGCCTTCTCGGCGATGATCTGCGCGATCGCTTGGCCGGAGTTCTTGTTGTCGGCCGGGATGTCGATGGCGAGATCGGCCTTGATGTCCTTCAGCATCTGGCCCCAATTGGCCCATTCCGGGGGACAATTGTAGCAGATCGCGTCCGCCGCCCTCGCCGGGGCGGAGGGGACCAAGGCGAGCCCGGCGAACACCGCGAGGCTGGCGAGGGTGCCTTTGAGCATCATGGCTGAATCGATCCCGCTGGGTTGTGGAGGGTTAAGGGGCGCCGGTCCCGGCGGTACGGGGCGATGGTCTCGCCGGGGGTGAAGCTGACATCCGCGCGCAGGTGGCACGGGGGGCGCCCGTCGCGGGCGATGCCGAGCACCATCGACGCGGCGAGCACGCCCATGGTCCGCGAGGGCTGCACCACGGTGGTGAGCCGGGGCGACATGTGCCGGGCGATGTCGATGCCGTCGAAGCCGGTTACCGAGACGTCGTCCGGCACCCTCAGGCCCATGCGCCTGAGGGACGCGATGACGGTCATGGCCAGGAGATCGTTCGAGACGACGATGGCGCTCGGCGCATGCGCCCCGAAGGCCGCCGAGAGGTCGACGTCCTCGGCCGCGTCGATGAAGTCGACCTCCCGGGCCGGAAGGGGCGGGAGCCCCGCCGCCGCCATCGCGTCGCGATAGCCTTCGTAACGGCAGGCCGCCCGGTCGGAGGAGGCGAAGCGCCCGCCGAGGAACAGGATCGACCGGTGCCCGAGCCCGATCAACTCCCCGGTCAGGCGCCGCATCGCCGCCCGGTTGTCGATGGAGACGGCGCCGAGTTCCGCCGGGACGTTCTCGTTGTAGACGGTGGCGGCGGGCAGTCCCTGACGGGCGACCTGCGCCAAGGCCTCGCTCGTCGCCGGATCGCAGACCGTCATGACGAGGCCGACCGGGTATTCGGCGATGAGGGCCGCCACGGTGCCGACCTCCCGGGCGGTGTCGTAATGCGTCTGCGCCAGGATGACCGACAGGCCATTCGCCTGGGCCGTCTGCTCCACGCCCGCGACGACCCCGGCGAAGACGGGATTCGTAAGGCTCGGGACGAGGACGCCGAGGATGGCGCGCCGGCTGTCCCGGGCGGTGGACAGGGAAAATCCCAGTTGTAGCGCCGCCTGGACCACGCGCTTCTGCATCGACCCGCTCACGGGCCCGTGGCCCGTCGCGACGCGGCTGACCGTGGCGATGGAACAGCCGGCCTTCGCCGCCACCTCCCTGACCGTCGGGGCCCCGCCGTCCATCACCCTCGAATCCCCGCCCGCGCCGTCGCGGCCCTGCCTTATGGCTCGGCGATCTTGATGGCTGGATGACG
>JAKONI010000289.1 GCA_022702015.1 Beijerinckiaceae bacterium
AGCGGCCGTGCGAACAGTTCGGCGAGGTCGCCCGCCTGCTCGTAGCCCTGGACGGGGGTGAACAGCAGTTCGATCGACCACTTGGTCGCGAGCCCCTCCGCCTCCAACGGGTTGGCGAGACCGAGGCCGCACACCGTCAGATCGGGCCGGGCGGCGCGGCAGCGGTCGAGCTGGTCGTCGAGGCTCTGGCCCTCCGTGACGCGGGTGCCCTCGGGCAGGTTCTCGATCTCGGCGGCCAGATGCGCCCGGTGCAGGTAGGGAGTTCCGACTTCCACCAAGGCCGCGCCGACCTCCCGGCTGAGGAACCGGGCCAGGGGCACCTCCAGCTGCGAATCGGGGAAGAAGAACACCCGCTTGCCGCCGAGCTTTTCGCGATAGGGGGCGAGCGCGGTCTCGGCCCGCGCCCGACCGGCGGCGGTGGCCGCCTCGAAGGTCGCCGGGGGAACGCCGAAGGCCTCGGCCGCCGCCGCCAGCCAGCCGGTCGTGCCCTCGGCCCCGAGGGGGAACGGCGCGGCGAGCCGCTTGGCGCCACGCTCATCGAGCGCCCGGGCCGTGCCGGTGAGGAACGGTTGGGCCAGGAGATAGCGGGTCTCGCGCCCCACGGCCGGCATCGCCCCGGCCTGCCGCGCGGGCAGGAAGCGGACGTCCGCGATCCCCATGGCGGCGAAGATGCGGAGGAACTGATCCTCCACCACGTCCGCCAGCGCCCCCACCACGAGCAGGGAGGGGGCGGCGCCGGAGGCCTCCCGGGGGAGGTCGGGCACCAAGGCGGCGAGGCACGCATCCTCGCCTTCCGTGAAGGTGGTCTCAATGCCCGAGCCGGAATAGTTCAGCACCTTCACCGGGCCGAGCTTCCCCGACAGGCGCTGCGCCGCCCGGCTGAGGTCGAGCTTGATGACCTCGGATGGGCAGGAGCCCACCAGGAACAGGAGCTTGATGTCCGGCCGACGCTCGATCAGACGGGCGGCGACCCGGTCCAACTCGTCATTGCAGTCGGCGAGCCCCGCGAGGTCGCGCTCGTCGATGATCGCGGTGGCGAAGCGCGGCTCGGCGAAGATCATGACGCCGGCCGCCGACTGGACGAGGTGGGCGCAGGTGCGCGACCCGACCACGAGGAAGAACGCATCGCGGATCTTCCGGTGCAGCCACACGATTCCGGTGAGGCCGCAGAACACTGCCCGCTGGCCGTCCTCCCGGTGGAAGTCGATGGAGCCGCAGCCGGAGGCGGGGGAGAAGGGCGCGTTCACGACAGCACCCCCGCCGGATGGAGGGCGGCGCCCGCGCCCTGGAGCCTTGCGGACCGGAGCTTCAGGACGAACTGCCCGGCATTGACCACGTAGGTGGCGTAGGCGGCCAGCGCCAAAAGGAGGAGCGCCCGCTCCCCCAGGGCCCCCGTCCAGAGGGCGGCGAGGTAGGCGGTGTGGAGCGCCAGCACGAGCATGCTGACGACATCCTCCCAGTAGAAGGCCGGGGCGAACAGGTAGCGCCCGAACACGTCCTTCTCCCAGATCGAGCCCGTGACCATGATCGCGTAGAGGGCCATGGTCTTCACCACCACGGAGGCCAGCGCCGCCCCCGCCCCGTCGCCCGTGGCCAGGGTGCGCGCCACGAGGGCGAGACTGACGAGGAAAATCGCGAACTGCACCGGCGCGAGGACCCCCTGGACGAGGGTCCAGGGCGAGGCGTCCCGCCGACGCCGCTCGTCGGCCGTGTAGAGCGGAGTGATCGGCCGGTGTCTGCGACCGAGGTCCTGCCGACCCATGGGTTCGCCCTCGCCTGCCATCCGGGTCGCCAGTGGGCCCCGGTTGTCCCGAACCTACCGAGCCCCCCAAAAGTGTCAATCCCACTTGACGCTTTCGACGGATGACACTTTCAGGAGCGGCACACGGAAATGCGCATTGCCAATGGCAATTTCCTGCGTAGGTTGAGGGCGCCGCGAAGGGATCGACCCCAGCGGGCGCAGTGTCCGCCCCTCGTTCGCAACGGGCAAACGACTCGGACGAAACAAGAAGAATGACGATGCATTCTTAGGGGCGCGGCTTCCCAGGGGCCGCGATGCCGGGAGGGATGGCGATGGACGATCTGCTGCACCTCGACGACGTCGGGATGGCCGACTCAGTCTGCGAACAGGACGATACCGACGGGGGCGACCTCGCGGCCCTCGCATGGCTCGTGGAAGCGGAGATTCTCCCCCGGCTCATGCTGGCGCACCGGGAGCCGTCCCGCGCCCCGCCGCCCGAGCCGGTGGCCCACCCCGACATCCTCGTGAGGCGGCTCGTCGGCCCCGGACCCTTCGATCTCGGCGCGGTGGTGGACGGGCTCCTTGGCAGCGGATTTCCCCTCGAACGCCTGCTCATCGACCTCCTCGCACCGGCCGCCCGGAAGCTCGGCCGCCTGTGGGAAGAGGATGCCTGCGATTTCCTGGCGGTGACGGAGGGGCTCGGGCGGCTCCAGGCGGTGAGCCGGTGCCTCTGCTCCGCCATGGAGCAAGCCGCCCGCCCGACGGGCCGGAGCGTCCTGTTGATGCCCTGCCCGGCGAGACCCACGGATTCGGCCTCTCGATCCTCGCGAGCTTCTTCCGCGAATCGGGGTGGGAGGTGACGACGCTCAGGGGGCCGGGCGAAGATCCGGTGGAAGCGCTCCGCTCAAGCTGGTACGATGTCGTCGGGGTTTCGCTCTCCTGCGATGTGTGCGCCCCGGCCCTCAAGGCGCTGGTTCCCCAACTGCGCCGATCCTCGAGAAACCCTTCCGTCTTCGTGATGGTTGGTGGACCGTACTTCGCG
Organism: Beijerinckiaceae bacterium; assembly: GCA_022702015.1. Taxonomy (GTDB): domain Bacteria; phylum Pseudomonadota; class Alphaproteobacteria; order Rhizobiales; family Beijerinckiaceae; genus Methylobacterium. Next base: position 2,784 of record JAKONI010000289.1, read on the forward strand.
CGGTCCGGCATCTCCGCGTCCGAGGTCGGCGCCGACGTCTACGCAGCCGATGCGTGGTCGGCCCCCGACATGGCTGAGGTGATGCTGGACAGAACCGCGCTGGCTTGCTGATAGGTAGTCAGATCGACGCACTGCGACAGAAAACCGTGCCACCCCGTCCACGCCCCGCCGAGCCCGCGCCTTCCGAGGCGCTGCCCAAGGTTGCCGCCCTCCTCGGGGGGCGAGCCGCCGGGCTTGCCGTGACGGCTGCCTCCGACCTGTCCCTCATCCTCGACGCGGATGGGGTGATTCGTGGTGCCACGGGGGCGGCCGACTTCGCGGACGAAAAGATTGGCGGCTGGCTCGGCCAGCGGTTGGTCGACACCGTGACGGTGGAGAGCCGCCCGAAGGTCGATGAACTCCTGCGCGATGCCGGGCCGGAGGCGATCACCCGCTGGCGGCAGGTGAACCATCCCTCCCCCACCGGTACCGACCTTCCGATTCGCTACGCCGCCCTGCGCCCCGAGGCCGAAGGGCCGATCCTGGTGCTCGGGCGGGACATGCGCACCGTCGCCGCCCTCCAGCGCCGTCTGGCCGACACGCAGCAGACCCTGGAGCGCGATTACGACCGCCTGCGGGCGGCGGAGACGCGCTACCGTCTGCTGTTCCAGATCTGCGGCGAGGCGGTGCTTGTGGTCGATGCGGCGACCCGGCGGGTCATCGAGGCCAACCCCGCCGCCGCCCGGCTCCTCGGGCGACCGGTGCGGCGCCTCGTGGGCGTGGATGCCGTGGAGCTGTTCGATCCCACGAGCGCGCGCATGCTGGAGGGCCAGCACACCTCTTTGCGAATCAGCGGACATGCCTCCGATATCCGCGCCACCCTGCCTCAGGGGCGCGGGGAGGCGACGATCTCGGCGTCCCTGTTCCGGGGCGAGGGTGGGACCAGCGCGATCCTGCGCCTCCTCCCCGAGCGGCCCGAGGCCGGGGGAGGCTCGCAGGAGACCGCCCCCACGGTGCCGACCCGGGCACTGATCGAGGCGATGCCCGAAGGGTTCGTCGTCACCGATCCGGGCCGCCGGGTGATCTGGGCCAATGCCAGCTTCCTCGAACTGGCGCAGCTCGCCGCCGAAGGGCAGGCGCGGGGCCGCCCCATCGAGGATTGGCTCGGCCGGGACGAGACCGAGGCCCGCACCCTGTTCGCCACCCTCCAGGACCATGGTTCCGTCCGCCGCTACGCGAGCGTGATCCGGGGCGCCTATGGCGGAATCGAGGACGTGGAGATCTCGGCGGTGGCGGCGCCCGGATCCGCCGCGTGCCTCGGATTCTCCATCCGCGCCATGCCGCCCCGGTCGTCGCTGAACGTCGGCACCCGCACGGAGCCGCGCTCCGTGGAGCAGATGGCCGAACTGGTCGGCCGGGTGCAGATGAAGACGCTGGTGCGCGAGACCACCGATCTCATCGAGAAGCTCTGCATCGAGGCCGCCCTGCGGATCACCCGTGACAACCGCGCCTCGGCGGCGGAAATGCTCGGCCTTTCCCGGCAGGGCCTCTACGCCAAGATGCGTCGCTACGGCGTCGGCGATCTTGACATCGTCGAGGAAGGGTGAGCCCAACGCGGCCATCCCTTTCTGGCGCCAGCAACCCCTGACGAATTATAAATCTGTTACGGGTGGCGGAACGGGCGGCCTCCGGCAAACCCTCGCCTACGTGATCCGGGGAGTGTCATTCTTACTTGACACTTAGCGGTGGTTGCATAGCCTCACGTCATGGCCGCCACGCCCGCCCCCAGTGCCGTCGTCGAGCTTCTGAAGCCCCTCACGTGGTTCGCGCCGATGTGGGCCTTCGGCTGCGGGGTCGTGTCCTCGGGCGTTCCCGCCCACGGGCAGTGGCCGGTGATCGCGGCGGGGATCGTCCTCGCCGGCCCCCTCGTCTGCGCCACGAGCCAGGCGGCGAACGATTGGTTCGACCGGCACGTCGATGCGATCAACGAGCCCAACCGTCCGATTCCCTCGGGCCGGATACCCGGTCGCTGGGGCCTGTACCTGGCAATGGGCTGGACGGCCCTGTCGCTCGCCGTGGCGGCGGCCCTCGGGCCGTGGATCCTCGGGGCGGCCCTGTTCGGGCTGGTGCTGGCGTGGCTGTACTCGGCCCCACCCCTCCGGCTGAAGGGCAATGGCTGGTGGGGGAACTCCGCGGTCGCCCTCTGTTACGAGGGCCTGCCCTGGTTCACCGGTGCTGCGGTGATGGCCGCCGCCATGCCCGATTGGCGGGTGCTCGTCACCGCCCTGCTGTATTCCATCGGCGCCCACGGCATCATGACCCTCAACGACTTCAAGTCCGTGGAGGGCGACACGGTGACGGGGGTGCGCTCCCTGCCGGTGCAGCTCGGCCCCGCCGTCGCCGCCCGACTCGCCTGCCTCGTCATGGCCCTGCCCCAGATCGGGGTGATCGCCCTGCTCGTCGCCTGGGGCCGCCCCTGGCACGCGGGGATCGTCGCCGCCCTGCTCGCCGGACAGGGGGCGCTGATGGTCCGCTTCCTCGACGATCCGAAGGGCCGGGCCGCGTGGTACAACGGCACCGGCACTACCCTCTACGTCCTCGGGATGCTGGCCGCCGCCTTCGCCCTCCGGCCCCTCGTGGGAGGCCCGTGATGGCCCGGACATCCGCCCACCTCACCCGTCACCTGACCTGGCCCGCGATCCTGCGGCTCGGCCTCGTGCAGACCTCGCTGGGCGGCGTCGTGGTGCTGATGACCTCGACCCTCAACCGGGTGATGGTGGTGGAACTCGCCCTGCCGGCCCTGGTGCCGGGGCTGCTGGTGGCGATCCATTATGCCGTGCAGGTGCTGCGCCCGCGCTGGGGCTATGGCTCCGACCGCACGGGATCGCGGACCCCGTGGATCGTCGGAGGCATGGCGGCCCTCTGCCTCGGCGGGTTCGGCGCGGCCTGCGGGACGGCCCTCGCGCAGACGCATCTGGCCGCCGGGCTGGCGCTGGCCGCCCTCTCGTTCCTCCTCGTCGGCCTCGGGGTCGGTGCGGCCGGGACCTCGCTCCTCGTCCTGCTGGCCGGCGGCGTCGCCCCGTCCCGGCGGGGGGCGGCCGCGACCCTCGTCTGGGTGATGATGATCCTCGGCTTCGCGCTCACCGCGCCGCTCGCCGGCCACTTCCTGGAGCCCTTCACCGTCGGACGCCTGATGGCCGTCTCCGGGACGGTGTCGCTCGTCGCCTTCTCCGTCGCGACCCTCGCCGTGGCCGGGATCGAGGCCCGCCTTCCGGCGGCGCGCCCCGAGGCGGCGGAGGCCAACCCCCCCTTCTCCCAGGTGCTGGCCAAGGTCCTGGCCGATCCGGTGGCCCGGCGGTTCACGATCTTCGTCTTCGTCTCGATGCTCGCCTACAGCGCACAGGAACTCATCCTCGAACCTTATGCTGGCCTCGTCTTCGCCATGGGGCCGGGGGCCACGACGAAACTCGCCGGACTCCAGCACGGGGGCGTCCTCGCCGGGATGCTCCTCGTCGCGGCGGTGACGCTGCTGGCCAAGGGGACGGCCCTGGCCTCCCTCCGGCTGTGGATCGTCGTCGGCTGCGGCGCCTCGGCGATGGCCCTCTTCGCCATCGCGGCGGGGGGCGCCTCGGGGCCCGACTTCCCTCTGCGCGGGGCGGTCTTCGCCCTCGGCCTCGCCAACGGCATCTACGCGGTCGCCGCCATCGGCTCGATGATGGCGCTGGCCGGGAGCGGCGGCGAGCGGGAGCGGGGCACCCGCATGGGTGTCTGGGGGGCGGCCCAGGGCGTGGCCTTCGGGGGCGGCGGCGTCCTCGGGGCCCTGGCGGTGGACGCGATGCGCCTCGCCGTGGCCGATCCGGTCCACGCCTATGGCGCGGTGTTCGCGGCCGAGGGGGTGATGTTCCTCGTGGCGGTCGCGGTCGCCCTGCGTGGGGAGGCGGCGCCTGCCGCCTTCCCCGTCCAACCGGCATTCGAGGCGAGGTAAGACGATGACCCGTTTCGCTGACAAGCACACCGATCCGCATCCGCCCACCGGGGCGGCGGAGACCTTCGACGTGGTGATCGTCGGTGGTGGCCCGGCGGGGGCGACGGCGGCGGCGGACCTGGCCAAGGCCGGGCACGCGGTGCTGCTCCTCGACAAGCCGGGGCGGATCAAGCCCTGCGGCGGGGCGATCCCGCCCCGGCTCATCCGCGACTTCGCGATCCCCGATCACCTCCTCGTCGCCCGCATCCGCGCCGCCCGCATGATCGCGCCGAGCGGCAAAGAGGTGGACATGCCGGTCGGCGACGGGTTCGTCGGCATGGTGGATCGCAAGGACTTCGACCCGTGGTTGCGCGAGCGCGCCGCCGCCGCCGGGGCGGACCTGCGGGAGGCGGCCTTCGAGCGCGTCACCCGCCAGGGCGATGGCCCGGCCCTCGTGCATTTCACCACCGGCAAGGGCGCGGACCTCGTTCACCACGCGGCGCGGGCGCGCCTCGTGATCGGGGCCGACGGAGCGACCTCACCCGTGGGCCGGGCGGAGGTGCCAGGCCACGACAAGATGCGGCAGGTCTTCGCCTACCACGAGATCGTCCGCGTGCCGAAGGCCGGGGAGGCCGGAGAGGCGGCGATCGGTCCGACCCGCTGTGACGTGTTCTACCAAGGGCGGCACTCACCCGATTTCTATTCGTGGATCTTTCCCCACGGGGACACGGCGAGCATCGGCACCGGCAGTGCCCGCAAGGGCTTCTCGCTCCGCTCCTCGATCCGTTCCCTGCGCGAGGCGACGGGGCTGGCCGAGGCCGAGACCGTCCGCCGGGAGGGTGCCCCCCTCCCCCTGAAGCCCCTCAAGCGCTGGGACAATGGCCGCGACGTGCTGCTGGCCGGCGATGCCGCCGGGGTGGTCGCCCCGGCCTCGGGCGAGGGAATCTACTACGCTATGCTCGGCGGCCGCCTCGCGGCGGAGGCGGCCCAGGTCTTCCTCGCCACCGGCGAGGCGAAGGCCCTGCGCCTCGCCCGTCGCCGTTTCATGCGCCTGCACGGCCGGGTCTTCTGGATTCTCGGGATGATGCAGTGGGTCTGGTACCGCAGCGACGGGCTGCGGGAACGCTTCGTCTCGATCTGCCGCGACAAGGACGTGCAGCAGCTCACCTGGGACTCCTACATGAACAAGGAACTGGTCCGGGCGAAGCCGGCGGCGCATATGCGCATCTTCTTCAAGGACCTCGCCCACCTGTTCCGTTGGGTCTCGCCGTGATCGCCCTGGCGCAGGGGGAGTGGGGGACGGCCCTGGTCGCCGCCGTCTGCGCCGTGGTCGTCGCGGCGGCCGGCGCCGTCGCGACCAAGACCGACGCTTGGTACCGCCGCCTGCGCGTTCCCGCCTGGAAGCCGCCGGATTGGGCCTTCGGACCGATCTGGGCCGGTATCTTCGCGATGACCGCGAGTTCCGGCGTCCTGGCCTGGACCGCCGACGGAGCCCCCCGGCTCCTGTTGGGCCTCGCCTTCGGTGTCAACGGCGCCCTGAACATCGCCTGGAGCGTCCTGTTCTTCCGCCTGAGGCGGCCGGATTGGGCGCTGGCCGAGGTGGCGGCCCTCTGGCTCTCGGTCGCCGTGCTGGTGCTGGTCACGGGGCAATCGAACCTTCTCGCTGCCCTGCTGAACGTGCCCTACCTCACCTGGGTGAGCGTCGCCGCCTGCCTCAACCTGCGCATCGTGCAGTTGAACCCACGCGGGGGGCTGGCCTGATGGACGGGCTGTTCGCCTCGGGCCGGATCGTCGATTTCATCCTGCTGGGCGTGCTGGCCGAGGCGGTGCTGATCTTCGCCCTTTGCCGAAGCCTCTCCCGCTTCGCGCCCTTCGCCGCCACCCTGGCCTCCGGGGCCGCCCTGATGCTCGCCCTGCGCGCCGCCCTGACCGGGACGGCCTGGCCCGTGATCGCGGCATGGATGCTCGTGGGGCTCGTGGCCCATGCCGCCGACCTCCTGCTCCGTCGGAGAAGAGGACGTGGGGACGCTTGGCCGCAGGGCGCGGTCAAGCCGGGCCGGAACAACGGATCACACGCGGCGTTCACGCGCCGCTAGTACTCTACAAATCTTCTAATCCGTCTTCAGGGAGGTGCGGACATGCAACGCGGCGTCGTCCTTGCGTCCGGCCTTTTCGCCGGCGCCATCCTCGTGGGCCCAGCCCTTGCCCAGGATGGTCAGGATATCCTGGAGCGCGGAAAGTATCTGGTCACGATGGGCGATTGCGCTGCCTGTCACACCGCTCCGGGCGGGAAGTATCTCGCCGGAAACTACGCCCTCAACATGCCCTTCGGCGTCATCATGACCCCGAACCTGACACCCGATAAGGAAACCGGCCTCGGCGACTATTCCTACGAGGATTTCGACAAGTCGTTCCGCGCCGGCTACAGCAAGCATGTCGGCTATCTCTATCCGGCCTTTCCGTTCGGCTGGTTCACCAAGGTGACGGACGACGACACCAAGGCGATCTGGGCCTATCTGCAATCCATTCCGGCGGTGAACGAGAAGCGGCAGGACAGCCAGATCCCGTTCCCGTTCAACGTGCGCACGGCCCTGATCACTTGGCGAACCGCCTTCTTCAAGGAAGAGCGCTTCAAGCCGGATCCGAATGCCAGCGCCCAGGTGAACCGGGGCGCCTATCTCGTGGAGAGCCTTGGCCACTGCGCCATGTGCCATAACGAGAATAAGCTCGTCGGCAACACGAGCTTCGCCGGGCGGTTCGGCGGCGGCGTCATCGACGGCTGGTACGCCCCCAACATCACCCCCGACGGCCACCAGGGTATCGGGGCCTGGACCGACGATCAGGTCGTCACCTACCTCAAGACCGGCACCGCCCCCGGGGACCGCCCCGGTGTCGCCGCCGGCCCGATGCGCCAGACCATCATGGAATCCCTCTCCAAGGTGAAGGAGGAGGATCTCGCTGCGATGGTCGCCTACCTGCGCACCATCCCGGCCAAACAGACCTACAAGGCCAAGGACCTCGCCTCCTTCGACACGACCGACGCCCCCGGCGCCTCGACCTACCTGACCTACTGCTCCTCCTGCCACCAACCCGACGGCAAGGGCATATCCGGCGCCGTCCCGGCGCTCGCGGGCAACACCTCGGTGATGTCGCATGGGCCGGAGACCGTGCTGCGCGTGATCTACGGCGGCCTGGCGGCGCAGAGCGGCTACGCCCCGATGGTCGCCATCGGCCAGCAGATGACCGATGTGGAGGTGAAGAACGTCACCGACTACATTCGCAACTCGTGGGGCAACCAGGCTCCGGTCGTCACCGGCAGCAAGGCCTCCGATGCCCGGGCCGCGACCAAGACGATGCTCGCCGGCACGGCCCCCTGCGCCGAGATCGAGCAGGACAAGCTCAAGACGGCCTTCGACAAGATCGGGATCCAGGACAGCCTGAAGGGGCTGAAGCAGCAGGATTTCGTGCCGACGCTCGCTCGCCTGATGCCGCAGATCAAGGCGGAGCCCACCGAGGTATCGGACGACGACATCGTCAACGGTCTGACCACGGCCTTCTGCAAGGTCGGCCGCGACGATCCGCAATACGCCAACCCGAGCTGGCCGGTGGTGATCGGCTCGTTCGCCAACGTGGCCTACAGCCAGATCAAGAACCCGGAGAAGCAGGCCGCCAACGTTCCCGCCGCCATGCCCGCCGCGACGATGCCGGCGAAGTAACGGGCGCGTTCACGCCGCGTCCCCCGGAAATCAGCCTGCGGCGATTCCCGGGGGGGCGGTAGGTCCGGCGGAGATACGTCCATCGGCCGGGCCGTCCGATCGTGCGACGTTCACGCTGCGCATCGGGGAACCGGGGCAGTTCCGCGTTGTTACCGCGCCGAACCGTTCCGATCTTTCCGTGGGGTCCCCGTGTCCAGTCTGATCCGTATCCTGCTCGCGATCTTCATCCCGCCGGTCGCCGTCCTCGTCACCACGGGCTTCGGCATCCAGTTCCTGCTGAACATCGTGCTGTGGGTCCTCGGCTGGGTGCCGGGGACCGTTCACGCCCTCTGGCTGATGAACCGAGATCGGCCCCTGCTCTGACGC
>JAKONI010000340.1 GCA_022702015.1 Beijerinckiaceae bacterium
GGCTCGTCCACGCGATGCCCTACGCGGCGGTGGCCGGGCGCCTGCGGGCCCTCGGCGTGGACGACGGGCGAGGGGAGGCCTTCTGGCTCGCCGTGCGGGCCAACCTCACCCGGGTGGGCGAGGCCGCCGAATGGTGGCGCGTGGTGGCCGGCCCGGTGACGCCCCACATCGATGACGCGGCCTTCGCCGATGCCGCGCGGGAGACGCTGCCTGCGGAGCCCTTCGACGGCGAGACCTGGAAGGCCTGGACGGGGGAGGTCAAGGCGCGGACGGGCGCCAAGGGACGCGCCCTGTTCATGCCGCTGCGCCTTGCCCTCACCGGCCTCGACCATGGGCCCGATCTCGCGGGCCTCCTACCGCTGATCGGTCGCGAGCGGGCATTGCGCCGTCTCTCGGGCGAGACGGCCTGAGGGCGGCCCCCTTTCGCCCCGCCCCTGGCGCCGGCGTCCCGCAGGCATTGCCGGAACGGGAAATTCCGGCAATTCGCCCACTCTCGCACCGCCGAGATCAGTCGTACCGTCCGCCATCCGTTGCCAAGCAGCATCGGAAGCTGTCGATCCTCCCACGATTGCAGGCCACAAGCCTGATTTAAGCGACCGTTAACCATATCGGACGCAGAAACACGCCCGAACGAGGGCTTGGGTGCGCCGGATGACTGAGTTTAAGCTGGAGGATGAACGGGCGGTCGAGCGGCTCACCCTGCAACTGTTGCAGGACGCCTATCTCGATGTCGCGGCGGTCCTGAGCGCCGCCCAGCCCAAGGCCGCCGCCGCGATCCTCGCGGCGATCGAGCGGCGGATCACCGACGTGTTGATTCGGATCTGCCGGGAGGAGTCCGAGGGCCAGGGCTCGCAGCCCATCGCTTTGGCGGTGGGCGAGCGCCTCGAGAATATCATGGAGCAAGCCCACGGCCGCCGCCGCGTGGCCCGGGTCGCCTGAGGCCGCGCCGCCCGGGCGGCGGGCGTTCAGTTCGCCCGCGCCTCGATCAAAGCCGAATCAATGAGGAAGCTGCCATCCGCCTCGATGGCGAAGTGCCGGACCACCTCGGCCGGGGCCGAAGCCTGGAGCGCGCGGATCGCCGCCACGTTCACCGCCGGGGTACGGATGCGGGCGATCCAACTCGCGAACTCCATGCGGGGCCGGCTCACGACCCCCGCCTCGCAGGAAAGGCCGAGGGCGGCGAACATCGCCCGCCATTCCGATACGCGGTAATCGCGGACATGGGACGGGTCGCGCAGGAGTTCCACCGCCTGGAGATGGGTATCGAGCAGGGGCTCCTCGGGCGCGACGATATCGCAGACGAGGCAGAGGCCGCCGGGCCGCAGGACCCGCCGAGTCTCCCGCAGGGCGGCCGGCACGTCGCGCCAATGGTGGGCGCTGTAACGCGTCACCACCGCGTCGAACGTCGCATCCGGGAAGGGCAGGGATTCGGCCGCGCCCTGTCGGGTCTCGATGCCCTGCAGGCCCCGGCGGGCGGCCTCGGCGGACACCGCCGCCAGCATCTCGTGGGAGAGATCGTAGGCGGTGACCCGGGCGCCGGCCGCCGCGGCGGCGAAGGCCACGTGTCCGCCGCCGCAGCCGAGGTCCAGCACCGCCGCGCCGGGCATGGCACGGAGCCGTTCGCCGATCCGGTCGAGGTCGATCCCCGCCGCGTGGACCGCGCTGGCGACGTAGGCTTCGGCCTGGGGGCCGAACTGGGTGGTGACGTGATCCTCGTGGCTGCGGGTCGTCATGGTGCGGGCCTCACGGCCGCAGCGGCGCCAGACGGGAGAGGCGCAGGGCCACGGCAAGGGCCAGTCCGTAAAGCCCGCCGACGAAGGTCACAACGCCGGCCCAGCCGGCGTGTGCGAAAAACCACCCCCCCGCCGTGCCGAGCACGGAGGAGCCGAGATAATAGAGGCAGAGGTACAGGGAGGAGGCCTGCGCCCGGTCGCGGAGCGCCCGGCGGCCGACCCAGCCGCTCGCCACGGAATGCGCCCCGAAGAAACCGATCGTGGCGATGACGATCCCTAGGACGATGACCGGCAAATGCTGCGACAGGGTCATGAGGATACCCGCCAACGCCAGGAGGGTGGCCACCCAGAGCACCCGGCGGCGGCCGAAGCGGGTCGAGAGTTCCCCGGCCACGGGGCTGCTGACCATTCCGGCCAGGTAGACCGAGAAGATCAGCCCGATGACGGTCTGGCTGAGGGAGAAAGGCGGATCGAGCAGGCGGAAGCCGATGTAATTGTAGATGCAGACGAATCCGCCCATAAGCAGGAAGGCGTCGGCGAACAGCCACGGCAGGCCGGCATCGCGGAAGTGGTGGCCGAAGCTACCCGGCACGTCCCGCCAGGCGAGCCGCCGGGGGACGAACCCCCGCGAGGCCGGCAGCCACCGCCAGAAGGCGAAGGCCGCCGCCAGGGCCAGCGCGCCGATGGTCGCGAGGCCGAACCGCCAGGAGACGTGATCGGCCAGGACCCCGCTGATAAGCCGGCCCGACATGCCCCCGAGGGCGTTGCCGCCGACGAGCAGCCCCATCGACAGGCCGATGGCCTCCGCGTCCATCTCTTCGGCGAGGTAGGCCATGGCCACCGCCGGCAGGCCGCTGGCGGTGAGCCCGGCCAGCGCCCGCAGGACGAGGAAGCCGTGCCAGCCCGGCACCCAGGCGGCCACGATGGTGAGGATCGCCGAGGCGAGGAGCGAGGCCAGCATCACCGGCTTTCGCCCCAACACCTCGGAGAGGGGGCTGACGACGAGGAGCGCCACCGCCAGCAAGCCGCAGGGGAGCGACAGGGCGAGGCTGCTCGCGGCCGGCGAGACGCCGAAATCGTCGGCGAAGATCGGCAGCAGCGGTTGCACCGCGTAGAGCACCGCGAAGGTCGAGAAGCCGGCCGCCGCCAGCGCGATGGCCGTCCGCCGGAACACCGGCGTGCCGGCCCGGATCCGTTCCGCCCCCTCGTCCATCCGCTCCCCGCGTCGTCCCGATGGGCCGTGGTGCGGCGGAGCGCGGCCCGCGTCAACGGCTGGAGGGCGGACACGGCCAGTCGGTGACAGGGGCCCCTGCCCTTGCTATGCGGCCGGTGCGGGCTGCATCCTCGCGCCGTCGCGGGCCGCCCGCCGGGGTTGCCGGGAAACGGCCCGGGGCGCTGGCCCCGCCCATGCCCGTACCGACCTTCAGTCCCGGCGCGCCCTCGCGGCGGGGCAACGCTTTTTGAGACGAACCGGAATGAACATCTTCACCCAGTTCGAGGCGCGCGTGCGCGAGGCCCTGGGGGCCCTGACCCGAAGCGGTCGCCTGCCCGAGGGGCTCGATCTCGGCCGCGTCGTGGTGGAGCCGCCCCGTGACGCCTCGCATGGCGATCTCGCCACCAACGCCGCCCTGGTCTTGGCCAAGGAAGCCAAGACCAACCCCAAGGCCCTGGGCGAGGCTCTCGCCGACGAATTGCGGACCGATCCGAGGGTGGCCGAGGCTTCCGTCGCAGGGCCAGGCTTCATCAACCTCCGCCTCCAACCGGAGGTGTTCCACGAGGTCGTGCGGGCGGCGCTGGCCGACCCCGAGGGCTTCGGCCGGGCGCGCCTGCCCGGCGGGCCGGTGAACGTCGAGTACGTCTCGGCCAACCCCACCGGGCCGATGCATGTCGGCCACGGGCGTGGCGCGGTGTTCGGCGATGCGCTGGCGAGCCTCCTCGTGGCGGCGGGTCGGCAGGTCACTCGCGAATATTACATCAACGACGCCGGGGCGCAGGTCGACGTGCTCGCCCGCTCCGCGTTCCAGCGCTACCGGGAGGCGCTCGGCGAACCCTTCGCCATCGGGGAGGGGCTGTATCCGGGTGATTACCTCGTGCCGGTGGGCGCGGCCCTGGCGGCGTCCCACGGCCGGGCCCTCCTCGACCGGCCCGAGGCCGAGTGGCTGCCCACGGTGCGCGACACCGCGCTGGCCATGATGATGGACCTGATCCGGGGGGATCTCGCGGCCATCGGCATCACCCACGACGTGTTCTTCTCGGAGCGGAAACTGCACGAGAGCGGCGCCGTGGGCACCCTCCTGGCGGACCTGCGCTCGAAGGGCCTCGTCTACGAGGGGCGGCTACCCCCGCCCAAGGGCCAGTTGCCGGAGGATTGGGAGGACCGGGAGCAGACCCTGTTCCGCACCAAGGATTTCGGCGACGACACCGACCGGCCGCTGCTGAAGTCGGACGGCACCTATACTTATTTCGCCGCCGACATCGCCTACCACCGGGACAAGGTGCTGCGGGGCGCCGAGGAGATCATCGACGTCCTCGGCGCGGACCACGGCGGCTACGTGAAACGGATGCAGGCCGCCGTGAAGGCGGTGAGCGACGGCAAGGCCGTCCTCGACGTGAAGCTGTGCCAACTGGTGCGGCTGCTCCGGGCGGGCGAGCCCGTGAAGATGAGCAAGCGGGCCGGCGAGTTCGTGACCTTGCGCGACGTGATCGATGAAGTCGGCCGCGACGCCATCCGCTTCATGATGCTGTTCCGCAAGAACGACGCGACGCTGGACTTCGACCTCGCCAAGGTGGTCGAGCAATCGAAGGACAACCCCGTCTTCTACGTGCAGTACGCCCACGCCCGGGTCAGGTCCGTGCAGCGGCAGGCGCGGGAGGCGTTCCCCGGGGCCGATCTGAGCCCGCAGGCGGTGCTCGCCGGGGCGGACCTCTCGGTGCTGACTGATTCGGGGGAGGCCGATATGATGCGCCTCCTGGCGCAGTACCCCCGGGTCATCGAGGCTGCGGCGCTGGCGCACGAACCCCACCGAATCGCCTTCCATTTGTACGAAACCGCCTCGGCGCTGCATAGTTTCTGGAATAAGGGCAAAGACTTGCCGCAATTACGGTTTGTTAATCCAACCGATCGAAAGTCCACCTGGGCGAGGTTGGCCCTGGTCGAGGCCGTGCGATCCATGTTGGCCGACGGTCTCCGCCTTCTGGGCGTGAGCGCGCCGGACGAGATGCGCTAGCCCGGATCGCACCGGCAAGGGCCGGACCGCCACTGGTTGAGGATGCTGCCATGACGAACGCGTCGCGCGCACAGATCGATCTGGAAGCTCTCGCGCGCGATCTGCGGCACGAGGGGGCGGCCTCCCGCCCGGCCGCGAAGTCGGATCCGCTGGCGGAGCTGGCCCGGATCGTCGGACAGGACGACCCGTTCCGCGCCCTCCTGGACGCCCGCAACCAGATCGGCGCCAATTACGTCGAGACCGCCCCGGAGGAGCAGGCCCCCTGGGACCGGCGGATCGAGCCGGCCTTCACCCCCGAGGAGCCGGTACGGGCCAACCCCGCCGATGCCTTCGATCAATACCTCGCCTCCGTCGAGCGCGACATGCAGCAGGCCGCGCCGGGCCACGAGGCGCCTGGGGTCTACGTGGCCGAGGAGCCCGAGGAACCCTACGACGACGCCCGCGCCCTGCGCCGGGCCTCCCCCCGCCGCCGCCTCGTCTCCGTGGGGGCGGGCCTCGCCGTCGTGGCCGTCGCGGTGACGGGGGCGCTGACCTACAAGGGTATGCAGGGCTCGGCGGGCGGCAGCGGTTCCGTCCCGCTGGTGCAGGCCGACACGACCCCCCTCAAGGTGGCCCCGAAAGTCGCCGACGGCGTGGAGATCCCGGATCAGAACCGCCAGATCTACGACCGCAACGCCACCAGCAAGGATAGCGGCCAGATCAAGATCGTGAACCGCGAGGAGCAGCCCCTCGACGTGGCCGAGGCCGCGCGCGCGGCGGGCGGCCCTTCGGCGAGCCAAGGCACCACCCCCGGCAGCAACGCCTTCGATGCGTTCGGCGAGCCCCGGCGGGTGCGCACCGTCGCCGTGAAGCCCGAGGGCCCCCCGGCCGCCCCGGCGCCGGCCCCCGTCGCGGCGGCGGAGCCGGCGGTTTCGCCGGTGCCGACGATGGTGCTTCCCTCCTCCGATCCGGCTCCCGCCGCCGCCAAGCCCGCGCGGCCGGTCCGCTCGGCGGACGCCCTGGCGTCGGCGGTGATGCCGATGCCCGCCACGCCCGCGCCGGAAGCCGCCGCCGAGGCCCCCGCCCGCGTCCAGCCGGCCAAGCCCGCCCCCGTGGCCCCGGTGGCCGTGAAGAAGGCGCCGCAGCGCGTCGCCTCCCTCGCCCCCGACTCCGGGCAGACCAGCCCGGAGACGACCCAGGCCACCGCGTCCCCGATCGACACGACCTCGCCGGTGGGCGGGTTCTCCGTTCAGCTCGGCGTGCGCAACTCGGCGAACGACGCCCGCGCCGCCCTGCACCAGATGCAGGCGAAATACACTCAGCTCGCCGGCAAGCCGGAACTGATCCGTCAGGCCGAGGTGAACGGCAAGACGATCTTCCGGGTCCGCGTCGGGCCCCTGGCGAAGGACGAGGCCTCCAGCTTGTGCAGCACCCTCCAGGGTGCCGGGGGCCAGTGCTTCGTCGCCAAGAACTGACCGGCGCCACCCCCTGATTAAGCCGACCGTCGCCGGGGCCGGAGCTCCGGCGGCCGTAGGCTTCGCCGCGCCCACACGGCCCGGCGTCGCATGGGCCGCGCCTTGAACGCGATCGCGACCCGCCCGACACTCCCCCGATCCGACTCGCCCGGAACATCCAGCGATGACCACCCGCGCCCTGATTCTCGGCTGCGCCGGCAAGAGCCTTTCCCCCGGGGAGGCCGCCTTCTTCCGGGAGGCGCAGCCCTGGGGCTTCATCCTCTTCAAACGCAACATCGGCACCCCGGACGAAGTCCGCGCCCTCACCTCGGACCTGCGCGCCTGCGTCGGCCGGGAGAGCGCGCCGATCCTGATCGATCAGGAGGGCGGGCGGGTGCAGCGGATGGGGCCGCCCCATTGGCCGTCCTATCCGCCGGGGGGGCGCTTCGGGCGGCTGAACGGCGCGGCGGCGATGGTGGCCCGCCTCGGGGCGCGGCTTATGGCCCATGACCTCGCCGAGGTCGGGATCAACGTCGATTGCGCCCCGGTCCTGGACGTCCCCACGCCGGGCTCGCACGACATCATCGGCGACAGAGCCTACGGCACCAGCCCGGAGGCGGTGGCGGCGATCGGTCGTGCCGTGGCCGACGGCCTGATGGCGGGGGGCGTCCTGCCGGTGATCAAGCACATGCCCGGCCATGGGCGCGCCGCCTGCGACAGTCACAAGAGCCTGCCACGGGTGGATGCCACCCTGGCGGACCTGCGGGCGCGGGACTTCGCCCCCTTCCGGGCGCTGGCGGACCTGCCGATGGCCATGAGCGCCCACGTGGTGTTCACGGCCATCGACCCGGAGCGCCCCGCGACACAATCGCCCGCCGTCATCCGCGAGATCGTGCGCGGCGAGATCGGGTTCGACGGTCTCCTGATGACCGACGACCTGTCCATGCACGCCCTGACCGGCCCGTTCCGGGCGAGGGCCGAGGCCTCCTTCGCGGCGGGCCTCGACATCGCCCTGCATTGCAACGGCGAGCGCGCTGAGATGGAAGCCGTCTGCGAGGGGACGCCCCCGCTCGCCGGTGAAGCGGCCCGCCGGGCCGCCGCCGCCCTGGCGCGGCTCGGCCGCGTGGAGGAGGGGCTCGATCTTTCCGAGGCGCGGGCCCGGTTCGCCGCCGCCCTGGCCGAGGCCGCCTGAGACATCGACCGCCGTCCACCGCGGCGTGCCGGGATCGCGTACTGCTTCCGCTTGTGTTCGGAGAGCGCGCTCCCTAGGTTCGCTGGGAATTCCTCAAGGGACGGAGCGCTCCGATCGCATGGCCTTCGGGTCCAGCGGAGCGCAGGAGGTCGTCATGGGTAGCATGAGCATCTGGCACTGGGTCATCGTCGCGGTCATCGTGATGCTGCTCTTCGGACGCGGCAAGGTGTCCGATCTGATGGGTGACGTCGCCAAGGG
>JAKONI010000346.1 GCA_022702015.1 Beijerinckiaceae bacterium
TAGTTCGCCAGGGCCGATTGCGTGGCCTTGCGCTGGGCGAAGGACCCCGCCGTGTACCCACCATGCCCGCCGAAATACACGCCGCTCCAGTCGATCAGAGCCACCGCCGGGGGCGGGTCGTAGTCGGCGCCGCGCAGGTAATCGTAATCGAGGTCGGCACCCTGGGCCGTACCGGCTGCGGTCATCACCAGCAGCGAAAGGAAGATCTTACGCATCCCGCCAATCCCCAGGGCTGCGAAGCAGGGAAGCTTTCACGCCACGGGACAGGGATACGATAGTAACCTTAATCAACTGTTGCGTGCAGATTGTTTTTTCAATTCTATTGCTGGTCGTTTCAGTGGGGCGAATAGCCGACAGGAAGACAAGCAAACGGCGCGGGAGCGACCCGCGCCGTTGAGACGTCGATGGGGCGTCGATCAGTACTTGCGGACGAGCGGCTCGGGCATCAGCGGCGGCAGCGCGGCGACGACGGGGGTGCCGAGCAGGTAACGCAGGCCGATCTTGACGTCGTGCGCCTCCAGATCCCGCGCCTTCAGCACGGTGGTGCAGTTGGGCGAGGACACGTCGAGGCAGGTGAGGGGACCGGTCTGGCCGTGCCCGAGGTTGAGGTAGCGGTAGGCCAGTTCGACCTTGAAGTTCGGGGTCACGTCATAGGCGAGACCGGCATGGAGCGCCCAGGCGAAGCTCTCGGTCGACTTCGACTTGAAGTAGCCGGGGGACGTCGGCTGATTGTACAGGTTCGGCGACACGAAGTTGGTGACGCCGCTGTCGGTGAAGCCCTGGAAGTAATTGAAGGCCACGCCGACGCCGCCGCCGACGAAGGGCGTGATGCCGTACCAGGTGCCGAGGTCGAAGTAGCCGTTCGCCAGCACCACGGCGGAGTCGTAATTGCCGTTGGTGAGGTTGAAGTTGCGGCCACTCACGTCGCCGTTGAAATCGAAGTAGCTGCCCAGGCGGAGCTGCGTGGAGCGGTATTCACCGGTCACGTCGGCGCGGAGGAAGCTGTTGAACTGGTAGCCGACGCCGGCGCCGGCGAAGAAGCCACCCGCCTGGGCCTCGTTGAAGAAGACGGTGTTGTTGCCGTCGGTCGCGCTGTAGCGCGGCGCGGTGTAGACGCTCGCGCCGACATCGCCCCGGAGGTACCAGCCGCCGGCGAACTCGACAGCGGGCTCCGGCAGGGGCGGGGGCGGGGGCAGCAGGTCGGCCGCGGCCGCGAGGGAGGGCGCGCCGACGCTCGCTACGAGCGTCGCGACGCGCGCCAGAGCATGAAGCTTGGAGCGGGCCATAAGGATTCCTTCACTCGTTCTCGTGTGCCGGAAGCTCAGTGCCGGCCTGGTGACGATCGCGAGGATGGACAGAACGTCTTAAATCGAGATTAACGTTAAGTTTTAGCCGAACCCGTCTTTGCACGCTCGACGTGAACTATTGCCGAAGTGTTAAAGCTGGGACGGCGCAAGAGCAAGATACGGAGAAGCAAGATGAATGGGGTGGTTCGTCAAAGTGGCGCGGCTTGGAATCCCCGGACAGTCGGCCCATGACCGCCGAGGACGTTCGCGCCCTGGCCCGACTTTTACCTGAGGTGATCGAGGGGGCGCATCGTGGCAACCCGGATTTTCGTGTGGCGGGCCGCGTCCTCGGCACGCTTTGGATCGAGGAGGAGCGTCTCGTCCTTCGCCTGTCCGCCGAGGGTCAGGCGGAGTTCTGCGACGCGGAGCCCGACCTGTTTTCGCCGCTCGATGGAGCGTGGGGACGCAGGGGCTGGACCAATCTCGATCTCGACGCCTGCGAGGAGGACACCTTGCGCGCGGCGCTGCTGGCGGCTTGGCGTACCACGGCCCCGGAGGCCCTGAGGGCCGCCTACCGGGATCGGCTCGTGTGAACTCCGCTCTCGGTCCTCCAAGGGGGGAGGGCGCCCGCTGGGAGCCTCACCGTAAGTCCCCCCCAGAGTCACCTCATCCCGGGGTGCGGCGTCAGCCCCCTCGAAGGATCGCTCCCGGAATCGTGGGAAGTTCTCCGGATCCCCCGCGAGGCCCGGCAAGCCGGGCATTGCAGGATGAAGCCGAGGGCGGGACGGGGGGCGACCGGTCGGTCAGGCTCTCACGCCGCCGCCTTCGCTACGGCCCGCACCACCTCGTCCACCACCTCGGCGACGAGGCCGCGATCATCGCCCTCGGCCATCACCCGGATCACCGGCTCGGTGCCAGAGGGGCGGATCACGAGGCGCCCCGAATTGCCGAGGCGTTCCCGGGCCTGGGCGATGGCGGTGACGACGCTGTCCTGGCGCAGGGGCTCGCCGGAGGCGTAGCGCACGTTCTTCAGGATCTGCGGCAGCGGATCGAAGCAATGGCACACCTCGCTCACCGGCTTGCCGCTGCGCTGGACCACGCTGAGGATCTGGAGGGCCGCCACGAGGCCATCGCCGGTGGTGGTGTAATCCGACATGATGATGTGACCGGATTGCTCGCCGCCGAGGTTGTAGCCGTGCTCGCGCATATGCTCCAGCACGTAGCGGTCCCCCACCGCCGTGCGGGCGAGGCCGAGGCCCAGGCCCCCGAGGAACCGCTCCAGGCCGAGATTGGACATGATGGTGGCGACGATGCCCGGCTGGGTGAGGCGCTCGTCCTCCTTCCAGGAACGGGCGACGACGGCCATGAGCTGGTCGCCATCGACCACCTGCCCCTTCTCATCGACGATCAGCACCCGGTCGGCGTCGCCATCGAGCGCGATGCCGATATCGGCCCGGCGCTCGCGCACCATCTCCACCAAGGCCGAGGGGGCGGTGGAGCCGACATCCCGGTTGATGTTGAACCCGTCCGGCTCGACGCCGATGCTGATGACGTCGGCTCCAAGCTCCCACAGGGTCTCAGGGGCGACGCGGTAGGCGGCGCCGTTGGCGCAATCGACCACCACCCGCAACCCGTCGAGGGTCACGGAGCGGGGCAGGGTGCGCTTGGCGAACTCCACGTAGCGCGCGTGGACCGATTCGATCCGCTTCGCGCGGCCGAGATCCGAGGAGCCGGAGAGCCGCTTGTGCAACTCGGCGTCGATGAGCGCCTCGATCTCGCGCTCCACCTCGTCGTTCAGCTTGAACCCGTCCGGGCCGAACAGCTTGATGCCGTTATCCTCGTAGGGGTTGTGCGAGGCGGAGATCATCACGCCGATATCGGCGCGCATCGAGCGGGTGAGCATGGCCACAGCCGGGGTCGGCACCGGGCCGAGCAGCAGCACGTCCATCCCCACGGAGGTGAAGCCCGCCACCAGCGCGGTCTCGATCATATAGCCCGACAGGCGGGTGTCCTTGCCGATCACCACCCGGTGACGGTGGTCGCCCCGCTGGAAGACGATTCCTGCCGCCTGCCCGACCTTGAGGGCGAGTTCCGGGGTGATGATGCCGTTCGCCCGGCCGCGAATCCCATCGGTTCCGAAATACTTGCGCAACGTGGCGTCTCCGATGCCGGTCCCGGCGAAGGGCAGAGGTCGCGGTCGCGGGTTCCCCGGCGGTACCGGGTCGCTCCGCGACGAACGCGATTGATAGGACGGCTTGAATGCCGCCCTCAGGCCATCTTCGCAAGCGCGGAGCCGAGCAAGGCAACCCCCGAAGCGGTGAGCAGCAGCAGCACCACCCGGCGGAACGCGGCCTCGCTGATGCCGAGATAGACCCGCGTTCCGAGGAAGGTCGGGATCAGCATGCTCGGCAGGACGATGGCCAGCATCGGCAGCATCGACGCGGTGAGGAGCCCGGTGGCGAGGTAGGAGACCACGGTCGTCCCGAGCATCGCGAGATTGAAGTTTTGGATGATCGCCCGCTGGGAGTCGCGGTCGTAGCCGCGCAGGGTACACCAGAGAGTCGGCACCGTGCCGGTGAAGCCCCCGAGGCCGCCGAGCATCCCGCCCGTCAGGCCCACCACCGCGTCGGCGATGCGACCGCCGAAGGCGATCCTCGGGAGGTTGCGGGCAAACAGCATCGCCGGGCACCAGAGCACGAGCAGGCCCCCGAGCAACCCCTTGAACAAGGTGATGTCGAGCCTTGGAAGCAGCAGGACCCCGAGGGGAACTCCGGCGAGCCCCCCGACGACGAACGGCGCGAGCCTCTTGAGATCGAACCCCCGCCGGACCGAGAACACGGCGACGAGCTGTCCCGTGAAGGCCCCCATCACCGCGAGCACGGCGGCGAGCGTCGGGTCGAGCACCCACGCCCAGAACGACATGGCGACGAGGCCGAAGGCGAAGCCGGACAGCCCCTGCACGAAGCCTGCCGCAGCCGCGCCCAGGGCGACGACGAGGGGAATCGAGATGGTCATAGGCCATGTCACCACCGGGCCGGGCCATGGCCAAGCTTCCGGTGCCCAAGGTCCGACATCGCGGGGAC
Organism: Beijerinckiaceae bacterium; assembly: GCA_022702015.1. Lineage (GTDB taxonomy): Bacteria > Pseudomonadota > Alphaproteobacteria > Rhizobiales > Beijerinckiaceae > Methylobacterium. Next base: position 4,370 of record JAKONI010000346.1, read on the forward strand.
TTTGTCACCGCACTTCGCGCGATAGGCGAGGCCGGATTGCGTCTCGCAACGAGAAGGGGCGCCCGGAGGCGCCCCTGTCGTTTCGATCCCTCGGATCCATCAGGCCTGCGGCTGCGGCTCCAGCCCGCCGTCGTTTTCCTTCGGCCGGCCCCGCCCCGCCGAGGGGACGGAGGACGAGCG
>JAKONI010000377.1 GCA_022702015.1 Beijerinckiaceae bacterium
AAAAGACCGTCCGTCGCTCGAAGAACTACCATGCCCATGACGAGGCCAATCTGGCCAAGGTCGGGCAGACGGTGTTCATCGAGGAGTGCCGCCCCTTCTCCAAGCTGAAGACCTGGAAGCTCGTCGAGGGCGAAGCCGCCCAGGCCGAGTCCGGCGAAGCCGCCTGAGGTGTGGTCGGGCGCTCCGCTCGACTACCTTTCTCTCACGATCCTACCCCGGCGAAGTGATTCCTTACTGGATCGCTTCGCCGTTTTCGTTCGCGGCCATTCAGTTTCGGTGAAGCGAGTTACGTTCGCTTATGCAATCTGTAGCGGTCGAGGGGTGTCTGTCCCCTGGGGACGCCGTCGTGTCCGTCCGGTTTCAGCGTCGATATCGTCGTCAGCTTGACGCCACCGGAGAGGACCGCATCGAGGCAGCGGGGGCTCCTTCCGCTCAGACGTTTGTAGCATCCCGGGTCCGCGCCGGAACGGAGGCATGCCGCCGCGAGAGACGCCCTTGTGCAGTGACGCACTCACTCCGTTCATGCGCCTCTGCCCTAGCCTTTTGCTTTCGCATCAATTTTCCCAGACTCGGCTGACGCCTCCGTCTGGATCGATCCACTAGGCGAGGGCCTCGGCGGTGCCCTTCTCCAGGGCGACGATGATGCGCCGGTCGCCGGCGCGGCGGGTGAAGCCTGTGGCGTCGAGGTGCTCGAGCAGGGGGATCGAGAACTTGCGCGAGATCCCCAGCGTCGCCCCCGCCTCGCGGGCGAGGAAGCCGCCCTCGGGGGTGGAGGCCTCCGGGAAGGCCTCGACGAGGCGGCTGCGCGCCCCGGCCACCGCCTCCTTGTGGAACAGGACCGCCCGGCGCTGCACCCGATCCACCGCGCGGATCACCGTGCCCGAGGCCACGAGGTAGTTCAGGGCCTCCCGGCGCCGGATGTCGCGGCCCACCGCCTCGGTCTCGTCCGGGGGGTTCAACCCCGCCCGGCGGAAAGAGGTCTCCAGGCGGCGCACCACTTCGGTCTCATTGCGGGCCGGATCGAAATCCCGCCTCCGCCAGAGCGTACCGGCCTGCACGACCTCGCCCGTGGCGGCGAGGTCCCGCAGCACGGCGGCGGCGACCGCCTCCGGCAGGGCGAGGGACCGGGCCACCTGATCGAGGGGGGCGCCGTGATCCATGGGACGGTCGCGGTGGAACTGCGAGAGGGTCCCCATCATGCCCGTGCGCAGGGCGGCGAAGGCCGGGGCGCCCACGAACCGCTCGGCGATCTCCCGCGCCCCGGACGCGGTGAGGAGGCGCCGGACCCGATCGGCGGTGGTCCCCGCCAGCCGGGCGAGTTCCATGAGCGGCGCCCCGGTGGCGCCCGCCTGCCCGAGGCGGACGGCGAGGGCTTCGGCCGGGCGCCCGGCGGCGATGGCCGCGAGGTCGGCGGTGACACGGGGGTCGTTGCGCCGTCGGCGGCGGCTCGCCGGATCGAGGATCCGCCCCCCGGCCACCGTGGCGGCCGGCGAATCGAGCCGCAGGACGAAGGGCTCCCTCGCCGGGACGGCCACGTCCTCGGACAGGTGCAGCTGCGCCTGCGCGCTCGCCCCCGGCTCCAGGGAGGGCCGGTCGAGGAGCCGCAGCCGGGCCTCGACCTCGGTCGTCCCGAACAGCAGGCGGCAGGCGGTCCCCCCCGCGAGCGCCGATCCGGCGCTGGCGGCGGCGGTGATGGCCACGTCGAGCCACCGGGTCGGGACGAGCAGGTCGGGAAGGCAGAGCGCCTGCCCCCGGGCGATCTCGTCGAGGCCGACGCCGCGCAGGGCCACCGCCGTGCGCCGTCCCGGCTCGGCGACCTCCACCGGGCGACCGTGAATCTGCAGGCCGCGCACCACCGCCGTGCGGCCCCCCGGGGCGATCTCCACCGTGTCGCCCACGGCCAGGCGCCCCCGGCGCAGGGTGCCCGTCACCACCGTGCCGAAGCCCGGCCGGGTGAAGACCCGGTCCACGGGCAGGTAGGGGAAGCCGTCATCCGTGCCCGTCCCCGCCTCGGCCAGCAGCCCGGTGAGGGCCGCCGACAGGGCCGGCACGCCGAGCCCCGACACGGTGGAGGTGGCGATCACCGGCCCGGACTCCAGCCCCGCCTTCGCGGCGGCGGCGGAGAGTTCGGCCGAGCGGAGTTGGATCGTCTCCGGCGTGGCGAGGTCGGCCTTGGTCAGGGCCAGCACCCCGCGCCGCACACCGATCAGCCGGGCGATCTCCAGATGCTCGACGGTCTGGGGCTTGATGCCCTCGTGGGCATCGACGGCCAGGAGGACCGCCCGCATCCCCGTGGCACCGGAGATCATCGCCCGCACGAAGCGCTCGTGCCCCGGCAGGTCGACCAGGTCGATCTCGCCGGCCTCCCCCGCCAGCAGGGCGAAGCCCGGCACGATGGAGACACCCCGGGCCTGCTCTTCCTTCAAGCGGTCGGTCTCGACCCCCGTGAGCGCGCGCACGAGCGAGGTCTTGCCATGATCGACATGGCCGATGACGCCAACGAGGAGGGTCTTCAACGCTGTCACGGACTAAGGCTCGGGGCTCGCGGAGATAAGGCGGAATGGGCGCGTGGCCAGACCGCCCCCCCGAAGCAGGAACCCGGAGGCCCGGTTGGCGGGGTCGAAAACGATGACGCTATTAAATTGTAGGCGAGGTAATTGGCAAGGGGAATGGGGGCGGCAGGTCGGCAATCCTGCATGCCGCGATGACGCAGCGCAATAACCTCGGATCGGAATCCGGCGTCAAGAGTAGGTGCCACGGCATGGCGGACGCTGCCGGGCGGACGTGCTAGATCGGCTGCGGTGCCGGGCAAGGCGGCGAACGGAGCGACAGACGATGGACGACGCGGTCGAGAGCACGGCAGCCCCCCGGGAGGTCGAGCTGAAGCTCGAATGCGGCGGCCCCGACCTGACCACCCTGACCGGGCACCCCCTGCTCCAGGAGGTGGTGGAGGTGGAGTCGGACCTGCTCCTCAGCCGCTACTTCGATACCCCGGAACGGGCCCTGGAGAAGGCCGGGCTCACCCTGCGGGTTCGGGCCGAAGGCGGTCGCTACATCCAGACGGTCAAGGCCGGCGCGGGCCAGATCGGCCTGTTCGACCGGGCGGAATGGGAGAGCGTGGTCGCCGGGGACCAGCCGGATCCGGCCGCCTGGGCCGGGACCGCCGCCGAGCCGGTGCTCGCCGATTCGGCGCAGACCCTGGAGCCGCTGTTCACGACCCTCATCGCCCGCCGGGTCCATCCGGTGGAGTTCGGCGGATCGCGGATCCTCGTGACCCTCGACGAGGGACGGATCGAGAGCGCGGCGGGGGATACCGGCCTGTGCGAACTGGAACTGGAGCTTGAGCGCGGCGAGGTGGCCGACCTGTTCGGCCTCGCGCAGGCGCTCGCCGAGACGGCGCCCCTGCGCCTCGGGATCCTTTCCAAGAGTGCCCGGGGCTTCGCCCTCCTCGACGGGGCGAAGCCATCACCCTCGAAGGCCGAGCCGGTGAGCCTCTCGCCGGAGGCCGATGCCGGCGCGGTGTTCCGCAGCGTCGCCCGGGCCTGCCTGCGCCACCTGCGCCTGAACGAGACCGCCTTCCTCGAAGGCCCGCGGAACCCGAGCGCGCTGCACCAGATGCGGGTCGCCCTGCGCCGCCTGCGCTCGGCCCTGTCGCTCTTCGCCCCCCTGTTCGAGGACGACCCGAAGGCCGCCGCGCTGGGCGACGAGATCAAGCGCGTCACCGAGCCCTTCGGCACGGCGCGCAACCTCGACGTGTTCCTGCACGACACCTTGCCGGTTCTGGCCGAGCACAACGGGGGCGATGCGGCGCTGAAGGGCATCGAGGAGAAGGCGCTCGCCGCCCGGGAGCAGGCTTATTCGGCGGTGCAGGCGATCCTGGAGAGCCCGCAATGGCGCGGTCTCCTCCTCGATGTCGCGGGGTGGGTCGAGGCGGGGGCGTGGAGCGGGCAGGATGCCGCCCGGCAGGACGGCCGGCACTTCGCCGCCGGAATCCTCGACGGCGCCCGCCGCCGCCTGAAGAAGCGCGGGCGGGGCCTGCGCCACCTCGATGCGCACACCCGGCACCGGGCGCGGATCTCGGCCAAGAAGCTGCGCTACGGCGCCGAATTCTTCGCGGACCTCTTTCCGAAGCCAAAGGCGCAGAAGCGCCAGAAGGCCTTCGGCGATGCTCTCTCCGACCTTCAGGACCACCTCGGCGCGCTCAACGACATCGAGACCGCCCGGACCCTGCCGCTGGACGTCGCCGAGGGCGAGGGTCCCACGATGCCGGAGATGGACGAGAAGCGGGTGGCCGACCTCCTCGACAAGGCCGCCGACGCCCGCGCCGACCTGCTCGACGTCAAGCCGTTCTGGCGGTGAGGCGACGGCGCCGGACCGGTCACGGTCCTGGGGATCGGCCGCAGCCCAACCCGGCGCCATCGCGACAGGGCGATCCCGCCCGCCGAAGCAGGGGGACCGCCCCGTCGGTCGTGCGAGGGGGAAAGCACGACGGAGGACAGGGATGTCATGCCCATGTTGCCAGAGCGTGTCCGGGGCCGTGGTCCCGGATCTTTTCGAGAGGTTTCGAGCCCCGTCACGGGACTTGCCTGTGCCGGCGCGGGCCCCGTCGCGTGGCGTGGCCCTGTGATAAGGAATCGTCATGAGTGACACGAGCCCCAGCAGCACCCACAACCTCCGCTCCGACGGCTCCCGCCTCTGGGCGACGATCCACGAGACGGCCAGGTTCGGGGGCACGCCCAAGGGCGGCATCAACCGTTTGACCCTCTCGTCCGAGGACGGGCAGGTGCGGGACTGGTTCCGGGCGGCCTGCGAGGCGGCGGGCCTCAGCGTCGGCGTCGATGCGCTCGGCACGCAGTACGCCCTGCGCCCCGGCAGGGACATGGACCGCCCGCCCATCGCCTTCGGCTCCCACCTCGACACCCAGCCCACCGGGGGCAAGTTCGACGGGGTGCTCGGCGTGCTCGCGGGCCTCGAGGTCATGCGCACCCTGGCCGATGCCGGGATCGAGACGCAGGCACCCCTCCTGCTGGTGAACTGGACGAACGAGGAAGGCTCGCGCTTCGCCCCGGCGATGATGGCCTCGGCCGCCTATGCCGGGGATTTCACCACCGACGAGATCCTGGCCAAGCGCGACGCGGCGGGGACCACCGTGGCGCAGGCCCTCGATGCCATCGGCTATCGCGGGGCCGAGGCCGTGGGCGACCGGCGGATCGGCGCCTTCGTGGAGTTGCACATCGAACAGGGCCCGATCCTGGAGGCCGAGGGCAAGACGATCGGCGTGGTGGAGGGCGGCCAGGGCATCGCGTGGTTCGATGGGGCGATCGAGGGCTTCGAGAGCCATGCCGGCACGACGCCGATGCCCCGCCGGAGGGATGCCCTCCTCGGCCTGTCTGAGTTCGCCCTCGCGGTGGAGCGCATCGCCCTGGCCCACGGGCCGAGCGCCGTGGCGACCATCGGCGAGACCACGATCCAGTCCCCCTCGCGCAACGTCGTGCCGGGGGCCATCGCCTTCACCCTCGACATGCGCGACCCCCGCTCCGAGGTGCTCGACGCGATGGAGGCCGCCCTGCGCGAGGCCGCCCGGGAGATCGGCGCGCGCCGCCGCCTGACCATCGCCCTCGATCGGATCTGGCGCAAGGAACCTGTGCCGTTCGACACGGGCGTCGTGGCGGCGGTGGAGGAGGCCGCCGAGGGCCTCGGCCTGCCCCGAAGGCGGATCGTATCCGGGGCGGGGCATGACGCCTGTAACCTCGCCGCGCGGGTCCCCACCGCGATGATCTTCGTGCCGTGCAAGGACGGGGTCAGCCACAACGAATCGGAATCCGCCACGCAGGCCGACTGCGCCGCCGGGGCCGACGTGCTGCTCCAGACGGTGCTGCGGCTGGCCGACGCCCCCGCGCCGTCCACACCGGCCTAGCGCGGTGACGCATTCACTCCGTTCATGCGTCTAAGCACTAGGCTTCTGTTTTTGCATCGATTTTTCCAGCCTCGGCTGACGCCTCCGTCTGGATCGATGCACTAGGAACAGACCGTCCTTTTCGCCGCGCCCGGCTGTGCGGCGGCGAAAAATCCCTTACAGGACGGTTCCATGACCGCACGCGCCACCCGCGACGCCCAGGGCCGGCCACTCATCGCAGTGACCGGCATCGGCCTCGTTTCCTCCCTTGGCCAGGGCCAGGCCGACACCTGGGCCGCCCTGACCGAGGGCCGATCCGGCATCCGCGAGATCGCCCGCTTCTCCACCGAGGGGCTGCGCACCCGCATCGCCGGCACCGTCGACTTCCTCGACACCGACCCCCTCGTCGCCCCGCTCCTGTCGGAGCGATTCGCGGCGGTGGCCGCCGAGGAGGCCCTCGCCCAGGCGCGATGTGGGCGCAAAGGCGATTTCCCCGGCCCGCTGTTCATCGCCGTCCCCCCCGTGGAGATGGAATGGCCGCAGCGCCGCGCCCTGGCCGAGGCGGCCGGCGGGGACGGCCCGGTGGATTACGCCGGCCTCCTCCAGGCGGTGGGAACCGGCCGGTTCGATGCGTGGCACGACCTGTTCCTGTTCGGCACCGTGGCGGACCGCATCGCCGAGCGCTTCGGCACGCGGGGCTCGCCGATCTCGCTCTCCACCGCCTGCTCCTCCGGTGCCACCGCCATCCAGCTCGGCGTCGAGGCGATCCGCCGGGGCGAGGCCGAGGCCGCGCTGTGCATCGGCACGGACGGCTCGGTGAACCCCGAATCGCTGATCCGCTTCTCCCTCCTCTCCGCCCTCTCGACCCGCAACGAGGCGCCGGAGGAGGCCTCCCGCCCCTTCTCGAAGGACCGGGACGGCTTCGTCATGGGCGAGGGTGCCGCCGCCCTCGTGCTGGAGGACGCGGCCGCCGCCACCGCCCGGGGGGCGACGATCCTCGGCTATGTGCTCGGCTGCGGCGAGAAGGGCGACGGCTTCCACCGCACCCGCTCCAGCCCGGACGGGGCGCCGATCATCGCCGCGATCCGCGCGAGTCTCGACGACGCGGGGCTGGCTCCCGAGGCCATCGACACGGTGAACGCCCACGGCACCTCGACCCCCGAGAACGACCGGATGGAGGCGCTCGGCCTCGCGGCGGTCTTCGGAGAGCGCGCCGCCACGCTCCCCGTCACCTCGAACAAGTCGATGATCGGCCACACGCTGACCGCCGCCGGGGCCATCGAGGCGGCGACCTCGCTGCTCTCGATCCGCCACGGGCGCATCCCGCCGACGATCAACTACCGCACCCCCGACCCCGCCATCGGCCTCGACATCGTGGGCGAGGCCCGGGATGCGGCCGTGCGGACCGTGCTCTCGAACTCCTTCGGCTTCGGCGGGCAGAACACCTGCCTCGTCCTCGCGGCGGAGCCGGCATGAGCGGAGCGGGTGAGCCGAGCATGAGCGGAGCGGGCGAGCCCAGCATGAGCGGAGCGGGGGAAGTGAAGCGCGTCCTCGTCACCGGGGGCGGCACGGGGCTCGGCGCGGCGATCGTCCGCGGGCTCGTGGGCGCGGGCTACGCGGTGGACTTCACCTACCGGGCCTCCGGCGAGGCCGCCACCGCCCTCGCCTCCGAGCTGAACGAAGCCCATCCCGGCCTCGGCATCCGGGGCTACGCCCTCGACCTCGCCGACCGCGCGGCGCTGGACGCCTTCTGCGAGACGGCGGAGGAGATCGGCTATCACGGCCTCGTCCACAATGCCGGCCAGTCGAGCGACGGGCTCGCCGCCATCCTCGACCAGGACAAGGCCGAGGCGGCGATGCAGGTGAACTTCTTTTCCCTCACCCGCCTCGCCAAGTCGCTGGTGCGCGGGATGACGCGGGCGCGCTCAGGGCGGATCGTCGCCATCGGCTCGGTGGCGGCGCTGCGCGCCAACGCGGGCAACGCCGCCTACGCCGCCACCAAGGGCGCCCTGATCGCCTATTGCCGGACGCTGGCCATCGAATCGGCCAAGCGCGGCGTGACCGTGAACGTCATCGCCCCGGGGTTCATCGATACGGCCATGCTCGCCCCCTACGCCACCCACCGGGCGGGCATGGAGCGGCAGATCCCCGCCGGCCGCTTCGCCCGGCCCGAGGAGGTCGCCGCGCTGGCCGCCTTCCTGATGAGCGAGGGTGCGTCCTACATCACCGGGACGGTGCTGCCGGTCGATGGCGGCCTCACCGCGATGATGGGCATCCACCGCACCTGACGCCGCGACCTTGCCGATGCGCCCCTTCGCCGCCCTGACGCTCGCCCTCGGCCTGACGGCGAGCCCCGCCCAGGCGGATCCCCAGGCCTTCCACGTCACAGGCCTCGCGCCGGGCGAGCCCCTGAGCCTGCGCGCCGAACCGGACGCCAATGCCGAGGTCGTCGGCGAGATCCGGGGCCGGGTCCTCGTCTTCGGCTGCACCAACGACACGCCGAGCCGCACCACGTGGTGCCGCGCCCGCCTCGGCAAGACCGTGGGCTGGGCGCGGCGGCGGTATCTCACGCCGGATTGATGCAGTGAGACAAACGACTTAAGTGTGCGGCCGAGGTGTCCAATGGCCACGATGATCATCCGCGAGGCGGTTCTTCGCCCGCAGCATATCGAGGGCGATCCCGCCCTCTCCGACGTGATTCGCGGCCTCGCCCCCGATGCG
>JAKONI010000387.1 GCA_022702015.1 Beijerinckiaceae bacterium
CCCCCCGAAGGCGGCGCGGCGCTCGGGCGAGAGCAGGACATGGCCAAGGCTGAGGAGCTTCGGCAGGGCCAAGACAGTGAGACTTAAAGACGCCAGGATCGCCGAGGCTTGTCCCTCTCCGGTGAGGCCGTAGGCGATGAGCCCGAGATCGCCGCTGCGGATCGCCTGCCAGGTGCCCAACCCCAAGAACGCGACCCAGACCGGCGAGGCGAGATAGGACAGGATGCCGGCGCCGAGATGCCAGCGGCTGCCGGCGGTGAGGCCGGGCAGGCGGATGATGCCGAGATGCTGGAGGTTGCCCTGGCACCAGCGTCGCTCGCGGCCGAGCAGGTCGGTGAGGTTGGTGGGCATCTCCTCCCAGGTGCCGGGTTCCTCCGGCAAGAGGCGCAGCTCCCAGCCGGCCCGGCGCAGGAGCGCGCCCTCGACGATGTCGTGGCACAGGATCTCGCCGCCCAGCGGTGCCTTGCCGGGCAGCACCGGCAGCGCGGCGTTGTCGGCGAAGGCCGCGACCCGCACGATCGCGTTGTGGCCCCAGTAGCTGCCGTCGGGCCCCTGCCAGGTTTCCAGGCAGCGCAAGGCCAGGGGCGCGTAGAGGCGCACGGCGAATTGCTGGATGCGGGCGAACAGGGTGTCCCGGCCGGCCGCGTAGGAGACGGTCTGGATCAGGCCGGTGCGGGGGCTCTCGTCCATCAGGCGCACGAGCCGGGTCATGGCCGCGCCGGTCATGAGGCTGTCGGCGTCGAGGACGATCATATAGGCGTAGTCCGCACCGTAGCTGCGGCAGAACTCGGCGATATTGCCGGCCTTGCGGCCGATATTCTCCGTCCGGCGCCGATAGCGGATCCGCGGCAGGGCCGGGTCGGCCTCGGCCCAGGCCTGGATGCGGGCGAATTCGTGTTCCTCGACCGCCGCGATCGCGCCGTCCCGGGTATCGGAGAGGACGAAGATGTCGATGGCTTTCCCAGAGCCCTGCGCCTGCTCGCGGGCCAGCGAGCGGGCCATCACCCGGAGCCGGGCGAACACCGCGACCGCATCCTCGGCGTGGATCGCCACCACGGCGGCTGTACGGCCGGAGCTGGCAGCCGGCGCCCGGGCGGCCTCCGAGCGGCGCTCCAGCACCGATTTCGCCCGGTCGCCCAGGATGGCGGCGACGAGGCCGTAGACGTATTGGCAGGCCACGAATGCCTGCCAGCCCATCACCAGGGCGAACAGGACCACGATCGTCCAGGCCAGGGGGCTGGCACCGGCCGGGTAGGCGCGCGCCGCCAGCCAGGCGAGGCCGCCCGCGATGGCGAGGCTCGGGATCGCCAGGGCGAGGCGCCGGGCCAGCAGGGTCCGCCTGCCGGTCGCCCAGGCCTCGGATTCGCGCGGTGCGACGGGGACGTTCGAATCTTGGGGATCGGGAGCGCCCGGATAGGCGTTCCGGTGCGGCCGCTCGGCGGAGGAGGTGACCCGTGAGGACATGGCGCGAGGAACTCGACCGTGGAAGGCTGCCGGCTGCCTCGCCGCGGGCGGGCGGGAACCGATGAGCGTGGACACCGATAAGCGGGGCGAGGACACGCAGCCGACCCGGCCGCACAGGCAGCCGGAGGCCGAACGGATCGATCCCCCCTCCCGACGCCGCGTTCTCAAGACCGTCCTGACCGCGGCTGCCGGCAGTATTGTACCTAGTGCCATAGATCTGAATGGCGCCCGAACATGGGCCGGGGCGGCGCTTCAGCCGCAGGGTCCGGCTTCTGGCCGCCCGCAGGACGGGACCATGGACGCCGGTGCGATGACCTTCGAGACCCTGTCGGGCCAGGCCCAGCGCCTCGCGGCCGCGCCCTACGCGGCGCCGCCGACCGACCTGCCGCCGGCGCTCGCCGGGCTCGACTACGACGGCTATCGCCACATCGTGTTCCGGCCATCCGAGAGCCTGCCGCTCGGCCGCCACTTCAGCGCGCAGCTGTTCCATCGCGGCTTCCTGCAGCGCAAGCGGGTGGCGCTGTATCTCCAGCCCCGCGGCGGCCCGGCCCGGCCGATCCCCTACGAGAGCCGGCTGTTCGACTTCGGCGGACGGCTCGCGGGCCAGAGTTTCCCGCCCGATCTGGGCTTCGCGGGCTTCCGGCTGCACTACGCCTTCCCGGAAACACCGGCCTGGCGGCCCAAGGGCTTCCAGGAGGAATTTCTGGTGTTTCTCGGCGCCTCCTATTTCCGGCTGCGTGCCGCGGGCCAGGAATACGGGCTCTCGGCGCGGGGCCTCGCCATCGGCACGGGCGCACCGGAGGGGGAGGAGTTTCCTGATTTCATCGCTCATTGGCTGTGCGAGCCGGAGCCGGAGGCGCGCAGCCTCACGGTGCTGTCGCTCCTCGACAGCCCGAGCATCGCCGGCGCCTACCAATTCGTGATCACCCCCGGCGACCCGGCCCGGATCGCCGTCACGGCGGCGCTCCATCCCCGCACGCCGATCCCGCGGCTCGGGCTCGCGCCGCTCACCAGCATGTTCCTGTACGGCCAGAACGGGCCCGGCGCCCGGGGGGCCAAGCCCTTCGACGATTTTCGCCCGCAGGTGCACGATTCCGACGGGCTCTGCGTCGCCACCGCGGGCGACCGGCTGTGGCGGCCGCTGGTCAACGGCCGCAGGCAGCCGCAGATCTCGGCTTTTGCGGCCAAGCCCCTCTCGGGCTTCGGGCTCCTGCAGCGCGAGCGGAGCTTTGCCGCCTATCTCGACGTGGAGGCGCGCCAGGAGGCCCGGCCCGGCCTGTGGGTCGCACCCGATCCGGGCGCCGCCTTCGCGGAGGGCGCCGTGCAGCTCTACGAGATCCCCTCGGCGGAAGAGTACATGGACAACATCGTGGCGGCCTTCGTGCCGGCGGCCCCGGTGCAGCCCGGCGCGGCCCTGCGGCTTGCCTACGGCCTGACCACCGTGGGGGCGGAGCCGGCGGAGGCGATCCCGCAGCCCGCGCTCGCCCGTGTCACCGAGACCCGGTTCGGCTCGGCCGAGCGCCTGCGCCCGACCGATCCGCCGAACCCGGAGCGGCGGCTCTGCGTGATCGATTTCGAGGGGCCGTCCCTGCCGAAAGGCGCGGACGAGAGCGTCGCCGTGGAAGTCTCGGCCAGCGCCGGGACGCTGCACGAGCCGGTGGCCAACTTCGTGCCGCAGACCGGCGGCTGGCGCATCTACGTGGAGTGGCGCCCGCCTCAGCCGATGCCCGCGGGGGATATCGTCCTGCGGGCGCGGCTGGTGCGCGGGACGACTCCGTTGAGCGAGACCTGGGACGCGGTGGTGTAACGCCGCCTCAGGCGCTGCGCTGCTCGCGCGCGAGGCGTTTTGCCAGGCGGGTGGCGCCGTAGACCTCGCTCAGGCGGCGGCGGGCGGCGGAGACCGGCGGGGCCTGCCGCTCGACATGGGCGGCCGCGATGACGCGCAAGGCGGAATCGACCGAGCGCTCCAGGCGGCGTTCGGCCGAGACGGCGAAATCCTGCTTCGAGTCCAGCATGCGATGATCCCTCGTGCGCGGCGGGGCCCGCCCTCTTACGGAGCGGTGACCGGCGACAGGGGACAGCTTCCACATCCGGCTTGACCGTATCAAGGCAGCTTGGCCGTAAGCGGGAGGCGCCGTCCGCGCCGCGCGCGGACAGCTTTTGTCGGGCATCCCCGTGGCCCGGAAGCCGGCCGCCGCCGGTCGGAATGAGGCTCTAGCGCAGCTCCTCGTGCCAGGTCCGCCCGTCGCGCTCGATCAGCGCGATGGCGGCGGTGGGGCCCCAGCTTCCGGCGGGATAGGGCCGCGGCGCCTCCGGGCGGTCGGCCCAGGCCTTGAGCACGCCGTCGGCCCAGGCCCAGGCGGCCTCGACCTCGTCGCGGCGCATGAACAGGGTGGCGTTGCCCCGGACCACGTCCATCAGCAGGCGCTCGTAGGCGTCCGGATAGCGCTGCTTGAAGGTCTCCTCGAAGGAGATGTCGAGGTCGGTGGGCCGCAGGCGCAGGCCGCCGGGGCCGGGATCCTTGGTCATCACCTCGAGCTTCATCCCCTCCTGCGGTTGCAGGCGGATGACGAGGCGGTTCGGCTCCCGGCCGAAGGCCTCCTCGGGGAAGATCGAAAAGGGCGAGGCCCGGAACTGCACCACGATCTCGCTGAGCTTCTGCGGCAGGCGCTTGCCGGTGCGCAGGTAGAACGGCACCCCCGCCCAGCGGCCGGACTGCACCTCCACCTTCATGGCCACGAAGGTCTCGGTGCGGCTCTCGTGACCGAGCTCGTCGAGGTAGCCCGTCACCGGCTGGCCCGCCACCGCCCCGGCGACATACTGGCCGCGCACCGTCACGGCCTGGATGTCGTGGGCGGTGATCGGCTTGAGGGCGCGCAGCACCTTCAGCTTCTCGTCGCGGACGGAGTTCGCCTCCAGGTTGAGGGGGCTCTCCATCGCGGTGAGGCAGAGCAGCTGCAGGATGTGGTTCTGCAGCATGTCGCGCATCGCGCCGGAGGTATCGTAGTAGCCGGCCCGGCCCTCCACGCCCACCGTCTCCGCGACGGTGATCTGCACGTGGTCGATCACGTCCGAGGTCCAGAGCCGCTCGAAGATGGTGTTGGCGAAGCGGAGCGAGAGCAGGTTCTGCACCGTCTCCTTGCCGAGATAGTGGTCGATGCGGAAGATCTGCGATTCCGGGAAGACCTCGCCCACCGCGTCGTTGATCGCCTTGGCGGACTTGAGGTTCTTGCCGATGGGCTTCTCCAGCACCACCCGCGACTTCTCGCCGATCAGCCCGTGCTTGGCGATGTTCCGGCAGATCGCCCCGTAGAGGTCGGGGGAGGTGGCGAGGTAGTAGGGCCGCACCTGATCGGGCCGCTCGTCGAGCTTGGCCACGAGGTCGGCCCAGCCGTCGTCGCCGGTGCCGTCCACGGCCACGTAGTCGAGGTGGGCGAGGAAGTCGCCGAGCTTGTCCTCGGGCAGGTCGGCGGCGGTCACGAACCGCTTGAGGGCGTTGCGGGCGTGCTCGCGGAAGGCATCGACGGTGAGGTCCGAGCGCGAGGCGCCGATGATGCGGCTGGTCCCCGGGATCTGCCCGTCGCGGAAGCGATAATACAGGGCAGGCAGCAGCTTGCGCGCGGTCAGGTCGCCGGTGGCGCCGAAGACGACGCAGTCGAAGGAGGCGACGGGAATGATCGTCGTGGCCAAAGGCGGCTCCCGTGAGGTGGCGGCGTGCCCCGTGGTGCGGCTCCCGAACGAGCCCGGGAGGTGCCGGACTTAAACCCGTGCAGGAGCCGCGCCAAGGGTGGAACGCGGGGGTGCGAGGGCTCCTCAGGGATCCCGCCGCCCCTCTGCCTTGAAGCGCGGCCGGGATGCCACGGATAACGAAGCCTACGGAAGCCCTACCCCTCCATGTGCCGCTTGAACGCCTCGGCGAAATCGGGATGCCAGCGCGACAGGGCCGGGCGGTTCTCGATGATGTCGCCCATCGCCCATGCCATGCGCTTCTCGTCCTGGGCGCGGGTGGTCTCGTTGTCGGGACAGAGGATGTAGAAATCCCCCGCCGCCATCCGCTCCAGCATGAAGCGAACCGTCTGCTCGGGCGTCCAGGCGCCCGCCGGCTTCTCGGCGACACCCCTCGCCTTGGCGAGGCCCGTGTAGACGAAGCCGGGGATCAGCAGGTGGGCGCTGGTCTGGCACCCCTCCCGGCCGCGCAGCTCGTGGGCCAGTGCCTCGGTGACGGCCTTCACCCCCGCCTTCGAAACGTTGTAGGGCGCGTTGCCCGGCGGCGTGGTGATGCCCTGCTTCGAGCCCGAGACGATCACCGCGCCGGGGTGGCCCGACTCGGCCATGGCGGGGGCGAAGGCACGGATGCCGTTGACCACGCCCCAGAGGTTCGTGCCGATGATCCGCTCCCAGGTGGCGGCATCGGAGAACAGCTTGCCCCCCGCCTCGACGCCGGCGTTCAGCATCACGATGGCCGGCGGGCCGCCGCGCAGCACCGCCCCGGCCAGCGCCTCGATGGCACCCCGGTCGGAGACATCGGTGGGCACGGCCCGCACGTCGACGGCGGCCAGCGCCGCCACCTCGGCCCGGGCGGCGTCCAGGGCCTCCCCCGGCAGGTCGGCGAGCCAGACGTTCATGCCGGCACTGGCGAAGGCCTTGGCGGCGGCGAGGCCGATGCCGCTGGCCGCCCCCGTGACCACCGCGCTGTGGCCGGGGCTGATCGCGGGGTGTCGGGACATCGCAGGGTGCTCCATGTTCGTCGGCAGGCGTGAGATGGGGCAGCAGGCCGGGAAGGCCAACGGTCCACCGGGCGCGGGCGAGGAACGACATGTCGATGTCCCTGAATCGCCGGAGCCTCCTCGCGGGGGCCGCCGCCGCCGGCCTTGCCCGGCCCGCCGGGGCGGCCGCGCCGGACTTCGGACCTGTGGGCAAGCCGTCGTGGTCGGCGGATGGCCCCCAGGGGGCGGCGGCGGCCAAGGGTCTCGCCTTCGGGGCGGCCGTGCCCTCCAACCTCCTCAACCACAGCGCGGAGTTCCGAAGGATCCTCGCCCGCGAGTGCGGGGTACTGCTCGGCAACAACGAGATGAAGATGGCCGTGGTCCTGCCGGAGCCGGGCCGCCCCGATTTCGCCCCCGCCGACGCGATCGTGCGCTTCGGCCGGGCCCACGGCCAGAGCCTGCGCGGCCACGCCCTGGTCTGGCACGAGGCCCTCCCGAACTGGGTCGCCCCGCTCCTCGACCACGCCAGCCAGGGCCAGGCGGAGGATTTCCTGCGCCGCTGGATCGGCACCGTCGCCGGGCGCTACCGGGGCACCATCGCCTCCTGGGACGTGGTGAACGAGGTGCTGGCGGGCTACGGCCCCGTGCACCGGGCCGACGGCCTGCGGGAAACCCCCTGGCTCGCCGCGCTGGGGCCGGACTACATCGACCTCGCCTTCCGGCTCGCCCACGAGACCGACCCGCGCGCGGCGCTGGCCTGGAACGAGGATTCGCTGGAACACGCCTTCGACTGGGTGGAGGCCCGCCGCGTCCGCGCCCTGAAGCGGCTGGAGGGGATGCGCGCCCGGGGGGTGCCGATCCGCCGGTTCGGCATCCAGGCGCATCTGGTCGGCGACCACCCGTTCGATCCGAAGGCGTTCCGCCGCTTCCTCGCCGAACTCGGCCAGTTCGGGCTCGGCATCGAGATCACCGAACTCGACATCGACGACAAGGCCTTCCCCGCCGACCCCGCCGCCCGGGACCGGGCCGTCGCGGATTTCCTGCGGCGCTTCCTCGATGTCGTCCTCGACGAGCCCGCCGTGCTGAACGTCGTCACCTGGGGCCTGTTCGATGGCGATACGTGGCTGAACGACCACCCCGACCATCGCCGCCGGGACGGGCTGCGCCAGCGTCCGCTGCCCCTGGATGAGATGATGCGCCCGAAACCGTTCCGCGAGGCGCTCGTCGCGGCGTTCCGCCACGCGCCCGACCATGCCGCCACCCGGGCGCGCCTCCGGCAGGGTGCGTAGGCGCACCCGGTACCGGAGGGGATTGGTAACCATCCGCCCCCATTCTGGCCGGCAGACCGCGCCGCCACGGCGCCGTCGGAGAGTCGCGTATGGTCCCGACCCCCAGCCGCCCCCGCGCCGCCCTCGCGGCCGGTCTCTGCCTGTCGGCGCTGTTGGCCGGGATGCCCCCGGCCGCCGCCCAGGATGTGCCCACCCCCGCCGCTCCCCCGAAGGAGCAGCCGGCCAGGGAACTGGCCAAGGTCGACGCACCCAAAATAGAGCCGGCAAAGGATATCGTGGCGATGCCGGCGGCTGAGCCTGCGCTCGCCCCGCCTTCGCCGCCGCAATCGACCCTCGATCTTCCCGTCCCGAAGGCCCAGGACGCGGCGAGGAAGTCGCGGGAGCCGGCTCCGCTGGTCTATGCCAAGGTCTCCGCCGATCCGGTCCCGACGCTCTCGCCGCAGACCTTCCTGAACACCCTGCGGGCGGCCGAGCGCTACGCCGCCTTCGTGGAGGCGGGGGGCTGGGAGAAGGTGCCCGACAGCCTCATCACGGTGAAGCCCGGCGAGCGACATCCGGCGATCCCGGCCCTGCGCCATCATCTCACCCTGGAAGGGGACCTCCCCGCCGACGCGCCCCCCTCCGACCGGCTCGACCCTCCGCTGGTGGCCGCCGTCTCGGCCTTCCAGGCCCGCCATGGCCTGCCGGACAGCGGCATCCTCGGACGGCTGACGGTCAACGCCCTCAACGTGCCGGCCGAAACCCGGCAGCGGCAGCTCGCGGCTTCGGCGAACCGGCTGATGGGGATCAAGTTTTCCTTCGGCGAGCGCTACGTCGCCGTGAACATCCCCTCGGCCACCGTCGAGGCGGTGGAGGGGGGCCAGGTGGTGCGCCGCTACGTGGCCGTGGTCGGCTCCCCCGACAAGGCGACCCCCACCGTCGAGACCCGGATCACCGACATCAACTTCAACCCTACATGGACCGTGCCGGTCTCGGTGGTGAAGAACGAGATCATCCCGCAGATGCGGAAGAACCCCGGCTACCTCGCCAAGAACCGCATCCGCATCCTCGGGCCCGGCGGCACCGAGGTCGACCCGACGAAGATCGACTGGGCGAGCCAGAGAGCCGTCAACTATACGTTGCGTCAGGATTCGGGACTCGACAACTCGCTGGGCCAGGTCCGTATCGACATGCCCAATCGCTTTGCCGTCTACATGCATGATACGCCGGCGAAATCGCTCTTCGCCCACGCGGTGCGTTTCCACAGCCACGGCTGTGTCCGCGTCGGCCAAGTGAAGGAATTGGTGGGCTGGCTGCTCCAGGGGGTCGAGGGGCCGAACGGGCCGGGCTCGACCTGGGGACCGATGGAGATCGAATCGGGCATCGCCGACGGGGAGCGGCGGGACATCAAGCTGCCCAAGCCCGTGCCGGTCGCCTTCGTCTACCTCACCGGCTATGCCGGGCCGGACGGCCGTGCCCAGTTCCGGGATGACATCTACTGGCTCGACAGCCCCCGTCCCGTCACGGCTCCCGCGACCGTTCAGGCCCCCGCAGCCACCGCTCGCCCCGCCGACCCCACGATCACGGGTTCGATCGTACCCCGCCGCCCGGCGGCGCCCGCCGTGCGTTGAGGCCGCGTGCGCTCCCGTCCCCTCCACGGGGGAGGGCGATGCGGGGAGACGGAATGCGTGCCGCCTACCCCGCCGTCTGGTCGGGTCTGCGCTCGGCCTCGCCCTTGAGTTCCGGGAAGTCGGCCTGGGTGAAGGCCACGCCGCGGTAGGGGTCGTCCGTCACCCCGTCGTTCTCCAGCCGGCGCAGTTGCACCCGGCGGATCTTGCCGGAGATCGTCTTCGGAAGCTCGCTCACGAATTCGAGCGCGCGCAGGCGCTTGAAGCCCGCGAGCTTGGCGTTGGTGAAGCGGAAGATGTCGAGCGCCGCCTCCGGCCCCGGCGTGGCGGCGGCGGTCAGCAGCACGTAGGCCTTCGGGATCGTATAGCGCAGGGGATCGGGCACCGGCACCACCGCCGCCTCGGCCACCAGGGGGTGTTCGATCAGCACGCTCTCCAATTCGAACGGGCTGATGCGGTAGCCGGACGACTTGAACACGTCGTCCGCCCGGCCGACGAAGGTGTAGCAGCCGTGGGCGTCCACGAAGGCCACATCCCCCGTGCGGTAGACCTCCCCCCCGGCCCCCGTCAGGTGCCCGAGACCGTCGTCGTAGCCCTGCATCAGGCCGGCGGGACGGTGGCTCCCCAGTTCCAGGCAGACCTCCCCCTCGCTGGCCGGCTGGTCGTCCGCGTCGAGCACCCGCACCCGGTAGCCGGGGAGCGGCCGCCCCAGGGCGCCGGGCACCACCGGCTGGCCGGGGGTGTTGGCCATCAGCGCCGTGGTCTCGGTCTGGCCGTAGCCGTCGCGGATGGTGAGGCCCCAGGCCGCCTTCACCCGCTCGATCACCTCCGGGTTCAGGGGCTCGCCCGCCGCGCAGACCTCGCGCAGCGCGAGGTTCCGGCCGTCGAGCGTCTCCTGGATCAGCATGCGCCACACGGTCGGCGGGGCGCAGAGCGTCGTCGCCCCGGTCTTCTCCAACTGGTCCAGCAGCACCCGCGCGTTGAACGGCGCTTGGTTGATCACGAGGATCGTCGCCCCGGCGTTCCAGGGGGCGAAGAACGAGGACCACGCATGTTTCGCCCAGCCGGGGGAAGAGACGTTGCAGTGCTGGTCGCCCGGCTGGAGCCCGAGCCAGTACATCGTCGAGAGGGCGCCCACCGGATAGGAGCGATGGCTGTGGCGCACCAGCTTCGGCTTCGCCGTGGTGCCGGAGGTGAAATAGAGGATCAGCGGGTCCTCGGCCCCGGTCGGCCCGTCCGGGGTGAATGTCTCGGCCTCGCGGAAGGCGTCGTCATGGGCGAGCCAGCCCCCGGCCGCCGGGCCGGTGACGATGCGCACGACACCCTCCATATCGAGCCCCGCGAAGCGCGGCAGTTGCTCCGGCCCGGCGACGATGGCCTTCGCCCGACCGCGCTCCAGCCGGTCGGCCAGTTCCTCGGCGGTCAGCAGGGTGGTGGCGGGGATCACCACCACGCCGAGCTTCATGGCCGCCAGAAACGTCTCCCACAGGGCCGGCACGTTGCCGAGCAGCAGGAGCAGGTGGTCGCCCCGCCTCAAACCGAGGCGCGTCAGGCGGTTGGCGACCTGGTTCGAGCGGCGGCTCAATTCGCCGAAGGTGAGGGATTGCTCGGCCCCGGTGGCCGCCTCGACGATGCGCAGCCCCGGCCGGTCGGGGAACTCGGCGGCGAGCCCCGCATCGAACCAGTCGAGCGCCCAGTTGAACGGCACCGCCTCGGGCCACGCGAACCGCTCCACCGCGGTGGCGTAATCCGTGCGATGGGCCAGCAGCAGGTCGCGGGCCTCCCGGAAGCTCGGCATGGTCGTGTCCCTCCCCCGTTATTTCCATATTACCACGGGATGCCGAAGGGATGGGTCCCTTCGGTGGGGTGTCGGGGCAAAGCCCCGACCGGCCTCGCATGGCTCTGCCCTGCACCCGCCAAAGGGACTCGTCCCTTTGGAAACCCCGCAGCCTACCGATGTGAGAACTTCGCCGGCCGCTTCTCCACGAAGGCGGCCATGCCTTCCTTCTGGTCATCCGTCGCGAACATGGCGTGGAACACCCGCCGCTCGTGCCGCAGGCCCTCGCTGAGGGTGGTCTCGTAGGCGCGGTTCACCGCTTCCTTGGTCATCATGGCGGCGGGCTTCGACATCCCGGCGATGGCGGTGGCGGTCTTCACCGCCTCCTCCACGAGGCCGGCGGCGGGCACGATCCGCGAGATGAGGCCGCAGCGCTCGGCCTCCGCCGCGTCCATCATCCGCCCGGTGAGGCACATCTCCATCGCCTTGGCCTTGCCGACGAAGCGGGCGAGCCGCTGGCTGCCGCCCATGCCGGGCATCACGCCGAGCTTGATCTCCGGCTGGCCGAACTGCGCCGTGTCGGCGGCGAGGATGAAGTCGCACATCATGGCGAGTTCGCAACCGCCGCCCAGCGCATAGCCCGCCACCGCCGCGATGATCGGTGTGCGCACCGCGTTGAACCGGTCCCAGTCGGAGAAGCGATCCCGACCGTAGACCTCGCTGTAGGAGAGGTGCTGCATCTCCTTGATGTCGGCGCCGGCCGCGAAAGCCCGCTCCGAGCCGGTGATGACGATGCAACCGATGGCGGGGTCCGCATCGGCGGCCGAGGTGGCGGCGATCACCTCGGCGGTGAGCCGCGCGTTGATGGCGTTCAACGCCTTCGGCCGGTTGAGGGTGATGAGGAGCACCCGTCCCCGGGTCTCGGTGAGAATGGTCTCGGTGGTCATCATGCCTCCCCTGCGACGCCGCGAAGCATACGGATGATGGCGGAAAAGTCCTCACCCCCGTGGCCGAGGCCGTCGAACAATCCGTAGATCTGTGCCGCCTCCGCGCCGAGCGGCGTCGAGGCCCCGGCGGCGTTGGCGGCGGCCTGCGCGAGGCGCAGGTCCTTCAGCATCAACGCGGCGGCGAAGCCCGGCTTATAACTGTTGTTAGCCGGCGAAGTCGGCACGGGGCCGGGCACGGGGCAGTAGGTCGTAAGCGACCAGCACTGCCCGGAGGAGACAGAGGCGACATCGTAGAGCGCCTCGTGCGAGAGGCCGAGCTTCTCACCGAGCGCGAAGGCTTCACAGACGCCGATCATCGAGATGCCGAGGATCATGTTGTTGCAGATCTTCGCCGCCTGACCCGCCCCGGCCTCGCCGCAGTGGAAGACGTTCTTGCCCATGGCCTTCAGCAGGGGCTCGGCCTGCCCGAAGGCCGCGCCGCCGCCCCCGGCCATGAAGGTCAGCGTCCCGGCCTTCGCGCCCCCGGTGCCGCCGGAGACGGGGGCATCGACGGACAGGCACCCCCGCGCCTCCGCCAGGGTGTGGGCCCTGCGGGCGCTCTCCACATCGACGGTGGAGGAATCGATCAGGAGGGTGCCGGGGGGGAGGACTTCCGTGAGTTGCGTCCAGACCTCGATGACGTGGCGGCCGGCGGGCAGCATCGTCACCACCACGTCGGCGCCCCGCACCGCCTCAAGGGCCGAGCCGGCCACCGTGATCCCGGCCTCGCGGGCGAGATCGAGGGAGGCGGGCATGAGGTCGAAGCCACGGACCGTGTGCCCCGCCTTCACGAGGTTGGCCGCCATCGGCCCGCCCATGTTGCCGAGCCCGATGAAGCCGATCGTGCGTGACATCTCGTGGTCCTTCCGTATCGTGATGATCCGCCGCCCTCGTCCCCATCCTGAGGTGCCCGCGCCAGCGGGCCTCGAAAAAGGGGCGACGGAACTCGCCGCGATCCCTGGAGCCTTCCTTCGAGGTGGCTCCGGGGCACCTCAGGATGAGGTTGAGGCTGGGATACTCACCTTACACCGCCCCCGTGCGGTCCTTGGCGAAGACCGGCTCCGCCCGCGACTCCAGCCAGGAGGCGATCCGGGCCGGATCGACCCGGTCGAGCCCCGGCGGGTTCCAGCGGGGGGTCTTGTCCTTGTCGATCACCGCCGCGCGGATGCCCTCGCGGAAGTCGCCCTCCTCCAGCAGGGCGAGCGATGCGTGGAACTCCCGCTCGAGGCAGGCCTCCAGGGTGGGCGAGGCCCGGCCGAGCCGCAGCAGGCAAAGCGTCAGCACGAGGCTCGACGGGGATTTCGTCAGCAGCGTCGTCTTCGTCTCGCGGGCGAAATCGGAACCGTCCGCGTCGAGGGCGGCGAGAATCTCGTCCACCATGTCGAAGGCGAAGCAGCGGTCGATCACCGCCCGGTGGGCGGCGAGCGGCGCCTCTCCCGGATCCTGCGCGAACCCGGCGAGGACGCCGCGCACTCCGTCGTCGCCCGCGTCCGGGGCGAGGGCAGCCAGCGCCGCCACGAGGTCCGGCAGCTTGGCGGAGGGCACGAGACTATCGGCAAGTCGGCAATGAATCGCGTCGGCGGCGCCGACCTGCGCCCCCGTCAGGCCGAGATAGGTGCCGAGTTCCCCCGGAGCCCGGGGCAGGAGCCACGTGCCGCCGACATCCGGCAGATAGCCGATCCCGGTCTCGGGCATCGCCACGCGGGACCGCTCGGTGACGATCCGGTGGGCGGCATGGGCCGAGAGGCCGACGCCGCCGCCCATGGTGATCCCGTCCATCACCGCCACGAAGGGCTTCTCATAGCCGGCTATACGTGCGTCGAGCCGGTACTCGTCCCGCCAGAACGGGGCCGCCGCCTCGGTGGGGTTGTCGTAGAGGGCGCGCAGGTCTCCCCCGGCGCAGAGCCCGCGCTCGCCCTCGCCGGTCAGCAGCACCGCCGCCACGGCGGGGTCGGCGGCGAACCGGTCCAGCGCCCGGTCGATCAGCCCGACCATGGGGTAGTTGAGGGCGTTGAGCGCCTTCGGCCGGTTGAGGCGCAGGCGCCCCAGCGCTCCCGCCGTCTCGACGATCACCTCGTCCATCAGCGACCCCCGATCAGGCCGCGGGCGACGATCACCCGCATGATCTCGTTGGTCCCCTCCAGGATCTGGTGCACCCGTAGGTCCCGGACGATCTTCTCGACGCCGTACTCGGCCAGATACCCGTAGCCACCGTGCAGCTGCAGGGCTTGGTTGGCCACCTCGAAGGCGGCATCCGTGACGTGGCGCTTGGCCATGGCGCAGAGTTGCGTCGCCTCGGGGGATTTCGCGTCCAGGGCGCGCGCGGCGTGGTGCAGGAAGGTCCGCGAGACCGCGAGCGCGGTGGCCATGTCGGCCAGCCGGAACTGCAGGGCCTGGAAGTCCGTGAGCTTGGCGCCGAAGGCCCGGCGGTCGCCCATGTAGGCCAGCGCCCTGTCGAGCGCCGCCTGCGCCCCGCCCAGCGAGCAGGCGGCGATGTTGATCCGCCCGCCGTCGAGGCCGCTCATGGCGATCTTGAACCCCTCGCCCTCGGCGCCGAGCCGGTTGGCGACGGGCACCCGGCAACCGTCGAAGCGGACGGCGCGGGTGGGCTGGGCGTTCCAGCCCATCTTGCGCTCGTTGGCGCCGAAGGAGAGGCCGGGGGTATCCTTCTCCACCAGCACGGCGGAGACGCCCCTCGGCCCCGCCTCACCGGTGCGGACCATGCAGAGGTAGAGGTCGCTCGCCCCGGCGCCGGAGATGAACTGCTTCTCCCCGTGCAGCACGTAGTGGTCGCCGTCCCGCTCGGCGCGGGTGCGCAAGGCCGCCGCGTCGGAGCCCGAGCCCGGCTCGGTGAGGCAGTAGCTGGCGATGGTGTCCATGGCCGTGAGGCCGGGGAGGAAGCGGTCCCGCTGCTCGGCCGAGCCGTAGGCGTCCACCATCCAGGCGCACATGTTGTGGATCGACAGGAAGGCCGCCACCGTCGGGCAGCCCATCGACAGCGCCTCGAAGATCAGCGCCGCCTCGATCCGCCCCAGCCCGGTGCCGCCGGATTCCTCGCGGACGTAGATCGCCGCCATGCCGAGCCCGGCGGCTTCCCGCAGGGTCCGGACCGGGAAATGCTTGGTCTCGTCCCATTCCAGCGCATGGGGTGCGATGTGGTCGGCCGCGAAGGCCGCCGCCATGTCGCGGATCGCGGTCTGGTCTTCGTCGAGGCCGAATGACATGGATCGAGTCCTCCCCAGGCGCATGATCGTCCCCCCTCTACGGGGAAGGGTGCCCTCCGTCAGGGGGTCGGGACAGGAGAGCGACGGCGCGGGACTCGGCGCGTCCCTCGCGACGCCCTCCGCTCCTTTCGGAAGCGTGGTTCCCCTCGCCCGACCCGGCCAGACGGCCGGCCCTCCCCGGCGGAGGGGGGAGGGCCATGCGGTCCTACCGCATCGTCGGGATCGAGAACTCCGCGCCGCTCTTGATCCCGCTCGGCCAGCGCTGCGTCACGGTCTTGGTCTTGGTGTAGAACCGGATCGAGTCCGGCCCGTGCTGGTTCAGGTCGCCCATGCCGGAGCGCTTCCAGCCGCCGAAGGTGTGGTAGGCGATCGGCACCGGGATCGGCACGTTCACGCCCACCATGCCGGTGTTCACGCGGGAGGTGAAGTCGCGGGCCGCGTCGCCGTCCTGGGTGAAGATGGCGACGCCGTTGCCGTACTGGTGGGTGGAGGGCAGCGCCAGCGCCTCCTCGTAATCCTTGGCCCGCACCACCGAAAGGACCGGGCCGAAAATCTCTTCCTTGTAGATCGTCATGTCAGGAGTGACCCGGTCGAACAGCGAGCCGCCGAGATAGAAGCCGTTCTCGTAGCCCTGGAGCTTGAAGCCCCGGCCGTCGACGGCGAGCTGCGCGCCCTCCTTCACGCCGGTCTCGATGTAGCCGCGCACCTTCTCCACCGCCTCGCGGGTGACGAGCGGCCCGTAATCGGCGGCCTCGTCGTGCGACGGGCCGATCTTCAGGGACTCGACCCGGGGGATCAGCCGCTCCATCAGCTGGTCGGCGGTCCTCTCGCCCACGGGCACGGCCACCGAGATGGCCATGCAGCGCTCACCCGCCGAACCGTAGCCGGCGCCGATCAGGGCATCGACCGCCTGGTCCAGGTTGGCGTCGGGCATGATGATCATGTGGTTCTTGGCGCCGCCGAAGCACTGGGCGCGCTTCCCCGTCTGCGCCGAGCGGACATAGATGTATTCGGCGATCGAGGAGGAGCCGACGAAGCCCACCGCCTTGATGTCGTCGTCGTCGAGGATGGCGTCCACCGCCTCCTTGTCGCCGTTCACGACGTTGAGGATGCCCGGCGGCAGGCCCGCCTCCAGGAAGATCTCGGCGATGCGGATCGGCACGCTCGGGTCGCGCTCCGAGGGCTTGAGGATGAAGGCGTTGCCGCAGGCGATGGCCGGGGCGCACTTCCACAGGGGGATCATCGCCGGGAAGTTGAACGGCGTGATGCCGGCCACCACGCCGAGCGGCTGGCGCAGGGAATAGACGTCGATGCCCGGCCCTGCCCCTTCCGTGTACTCGCCCTTCAGCAGGTGCGGGATGCCGCAGGCGAACTCCACCACCTCGATGCCGCGCTGGATGTCGCCCTTGGCGTCGGGCACGGTCTTGCCGTGCTCGGAGGCCAGAAGCTCGGCGAGCTCCTGGTTGTATCCCCGGGCCAGTTCGAGGAAGCGCATCATCACCCGGGCGCGCTTCTGCGGGTTGGTGGCGGCCCAGGCGACCTGAGCCTCCTTGGCGTTCTCCACCGCCGCGCGCATCTCGGCCCGGCTCGCCAGGGCCACCTTGGCCTGGACCTCGCCGGTCGAGGGATGGAACACGTCCGCCGTGCGGCCGCTCTCGCCGGTCACGGTCCGGCCGCCGATGAAATGTCCGATCTGGCGCATGGTCACCTCCCTGTGATTCGTGCCGTCTCCGGCTTTTGCGCGGACAGTAGCAGGCCGCGCTGAGCGATAAAGCTGGACCGGCTCGCAGCCGTCGTGCATCGATGCACAGCGCGGACCGGGCCTCCCGGCCCTGCCGAGGGGAGGGAGGGTGGCCATGGTCGCGCGCAAGGCCGCCGGCAGTTGGGACGACCTCCGCTTCTTCCTCGCCGTCGCCCGCAGCGGGACGCTCAGCGCGGCGGCGGCGCGGACGGGGACGGAGCACACCACCGTCGGCCGCCGGGTCCGGGCGCTCGAGGAGACGCTCGGCGCCCAACTCTTCCACCGCAGCAACCTCGGCTACGCCCTCACCGAGGCCGGGGAGAACCTGCTCGCCGCCGCCGAGGGCATGGAGAGCGCTTTCCTGTCGGCGAGCGCGGCGGCGGAATCCGCGCACACCGTCTCCGGCACCGTGCGGATCGGCGCCCCGGACGGGTTCGGCAGCGTGTTCCTGGCCGCGCGGATGCACCGGCTCACCAACCGCCATCCGGGTCTCGAGGTCGAAATCATGGCCACCGCCCGGATCTTCAGCCTGTCGAAGCGGGAGGCGGACATCGTGGTGAGCCTGTCGCCGCCGCAGCAGGCGCGGGTGATCGCCCGGCGCCTGACCGACTACCGGCTGTTCGTCTACGGGGCGGAGGCCTACCTCGCCGCCCATCCGCCGATCGACACCGCCGCCGACCTCGAACGGCATCCCTTCGTCGGCTACATCGAGGATATGCTGTTCACCCGGGAGCTGAACTATCTCGGCGTCCTCGGGCCGAAGGTCTCGGCGCGGCTGCGCTCCACGAACCTGCTGGCGCAGGTCCATGCCACCCTCGGCGGGGCGGGCCTGTGCATCCTGCCCGCCTTCATCGCCGCCACCCATCCGGGGCTGCGGGCGGTGCTGCCCGGGACGGTCTGCCTGACGCGCGCCTTCCACATGCACATCCACGAGGACCACCGGCAGGCCGCCCCGATCCGCGCCGTGGCGGCGTTCATCGCGGGCGAGGTCGAGGCGGCGCGGGACCTGTTCGAAGGCTCGAACCTCCCTCCGCCCCTTGCGGGGGAGGGTACCCCGCGCAGCAGGGGGGAAGAGGGGAGCGACGGTGCAGGGTGAGGCGCCGCCCCCACCGGACGCTTGCCCTTTCCGGATGCGTGGTTCCCCTCTCCCGCCCCCCACTCACGGGGGAGGGGAGGGACACCGGCCGTCGCGGGGAAGACACAGACTGCGCAAATTGCCCCGCCAACCTCGACATCCTTGCCAGGATGGGACATGAGGCGGGCTGAGCCGGCATGGGCCGGGCTGCCTTGATTCCGCGCCGCGCCGTTCGCAGCTAATGCTGTACAGATCAGTCTTCGCGCCGCGCGGCCCCGGATCGTCCCCGTCGATCCCCTCGGCCGCCCCTTTATGCCCGCCCCCTGGCCCGCCCCCGGCGGGGCACGCGCACGGCACGGTGGAAATCTAAGGAAGCGGAAGTGATGGAAGCCCGCAGCGACAGCGATACGCTCTTCTCCGGTTCCCTCGCGGGCCTCGGCCCCGAGATCGCCGGCCCCGCGCCGCGCCACCGGACGGTCGGCGTCACGGTGGGCGAGGGCGAGGGCGCGGTCATGGTGGGCGGCGGCGCGCCGGTCGTCGTGCAGTCGATGACCAACACCGACACCGCCGACATCGACGCCACCGTGGCCCAGGTCGCCCAGCTTGCCCGCGCGGGCTCGGAGCTGGTGCGCATCACCGTCGATCGCGACGAGGCCGCCACCGCCGTCCCGAAGATCCGCGAGCGCCTGGACCGGATCGGCGTCCACGTGCCCCTCGTCGGCGACTTCCACTATATCGGCCACAAGCTCCTGTCCGACCATCCGGCCTGCGCCGAGGCGCTGGCCAAGTACCGGATCAACCCCGGCAACGTCGGCTTCAAGGAGAAGAAGGACACCCAGTTCTCGACCATCATCGAGCAGG
>JAKONI010000408.1 GCA_022702015.1 Beijerinckiaceae bacterium
AGGGGGCGCCTCTCCTCCCAGTCCGGCCAGAGGTCGCGGCTGTCCCGGTCGGCCATGTGGGCGAGCGTGCGCTCCGAATCGAGGGCGGCTCCATGCCGGGGGTGAGCCGGACGGGCGGTCGCCGGCCCGCAGGCCACGCAGACGCAGGCGGCCAGGAGAAGGCGGATCATCGGGCGCCCGCCCTCAGAAGCCGAGGTCGTCCCGGAAAGCCGGGCCGTAGCCATCGATCCCCGCCGGCACGTCGTAGCCCCGGGGTCGGGCGGGGACGGCGTAGGTCCGGGCCGGCTCGGCATAGGTGACGGTCCGGGTGCCCATCTGGTCGTCGTCGTAGGAGGCGGCGCCGTAACCCCGCCGGGCCGCGCCGCGCATCCGGGGGGAACCCTCGGCCACGAGGGCCTCCGTCCCCTCGATCCGCACCTGGGTGTGGCCCGTTCCCTGGGCCTTCACGAGGCCGAACAGGGTCGCGGCGTTGCGCACCGACAGGCGGACGCAGCCGTGCGAGGCCGGCCGGCCGAGGTTGCGGACGTGGTTGGTGCCATGGATGGCGTGGCCCTGGTTTGTGAAGAACATCGCGTAGGGCATGGGCGCGTCGTCCCACTCCTTCGAGAAGTGGGTCCGCTCCATGCGGAACGGCCGGTAGCTCCCCGAGGGGGTGTCGTAGCCCCCGGCGCCGGTGGAGACCGGCCAGGAGTAGCGTTGCACCCCGTCGACGGCGACCCCCATCCGCTGGGTGTCCTTGTCGACGGTGATCACCACATCCGCCCGCGCCGCCGAGGCGGCGAAAACCAGGACGAGGGCGGACAGGAGGGTGGTGGAACGGGCGTGCATCGGTCGATCCCCGGGGAGCGTCGGCGCGTGGCCGGCGGGACGGTCCTGCGCAAGCTACGCCTTGGACCGCCTGCGGTTCCCGCGGCGGACCACCGAGCCCGGAGCCGGTAAACGGTTGACGAACCGGCGGGGGGCTGGATTTCCGGGCCGGAACGGTGCGTGGTCCCGCCACCGACGAATCCGGGACCGGCCGATGAAGCTCCTCTACTCCCCCGCCTCCCCCTATGCCCGCAAGGTGCTGGTGCTCGCCCACGAGACCGGCCAGGACGGGGCGATCACCGTCGAGACGGCCACGCCGTCCCCGACCGCCGGCGCCCCGGACATCGCCCGCCACAATCCCCTCGGCAAGGTCCCGACGCTGATCCTGGAGGACGGCGCCTGCCTCTACGACAGCCGGGTGATCTGCGAATACCTCGATGCCCGCTCGCGGGGCGCCCGCCTGTTCCCGGAGGGCGAGGCCCGCTGGGACGCCCTGGTGCGCCAAGCGCTGGCCGACGGCCTCCTCGATGCGGCACTCAACGCCCGCTACGAGCGGGTGCTGCGCCCCGAGCCCCTGCGTTGGGACGCCTGGGACGCGGGTCAGATCGGCAAGATCACCGCCGCCCTGGACCGGATCGAGGCCGTCGTCGCCGACATGCCCCCCCTCGACATCGGCACGGTGGCGATCGCCTGCGCGCTCGGCTACCTCGACTACCGCTACCCCGACCTCGCCTGGCGCGAGGGCCGGCCCGCCGCCGCCGCGTGGTACGCGGCGTTCGAAACCCGCCCGTCGATGACGGCGACCACGCCGCCGAAGGGCTGAGGCGGCCCGCGCCTCAGAAAGCGAGGACGGCGGCGGCGGCGAACTCCTGCGCCAGACCCTTCAGGTTCCGGTCGCGCCGGTAGCGCGCGACCAGGGCCGCCGCCCGTCGCGGGAAGCTCTTGTGGTTCACGAAGAGATCGCGCCGGGCACCGTAATCGCGCGCCAGCGACTGCCAGACGGATAGATTGTCCCGGTTGTCTCCGGCACCCTTCCGGTCGAAATCGCGCAGGATGTCCGTCATCGCCTGCGAGATCGACGCCCGCTTGCTGAGGTAGTTGACGTATTCCGCCCGGAACTTCCTGATCTTCCGCATCACCCCACGCCCCCTGGCGCCGAAGGCGTTGTCCCCGTGCTGCCGATACCCGGCCAGCGGCGTGTCGGTGTAATCGACCGGCCCCGAGAGGAGCGCCAAATGGGTGATCCACCGGTCATGGGCCATCAGCTTGTCGCCGTAGATCAGGTCGATGGGGCGCTTCTCCAGGGGGACGGCGGCGATCATGTCCCTGCGGAAGGTGCAGGTGAAGCCGAAGAACGTGTCCCAGGGGCTGAAGGTCTCGTACGAGACGATGCCGGCCTGCTTGAGCGGCCGAAGCTCCCCGATCGCAGCCCCCCGCTCGTCGATCAGCGTCGCGCTGTGCGAGTGCAGCCACGCGCCGTTCGTCTCGAGGCTGTTCCAGGCGGTCTGAAGCTTGGTGTCGTACCAGACGTCGTCCTGATCGCTGAGGGCGACATACTTGCCCTTGCACAGCGAGATCGCCTTCATAAAGTTGTCGATGTATCCGAGGTTAGCCGCGTTGCGGTGGATATGCACAGGGAACGGCGCCGTCGCGGCGAAATCCTCGAGGATCGCCACCGTCCGGTCGGTGGAACAGTCGTCGCAGACGACCAGCTCCAGGGGGGCGAGGGTCTGCGCCTTGATCGATTCGAGCTGCTGCGCCAGGAACTTTTCGCCGCGATACGTGGCCATGGCCACGGAGATATCTCGCATTTCAAACACCCCACCCCTGCGCGAATCGTGCGGGCAACCCGGTCTCGTGGATGACGTGTCACACTGCCGGCATTTCAGGTCAGGATCTGGTCGATCATCCGCGGATCGGCGACTGGCATACTGACAATGCGAATCGAATTATAAACCAGATATATTTGCCAACCCGGACCTGCTTTTGCCAGCAGAGAACATAGTGTCAAGCTAACGGACCGCCGGGTTGCCCGAGGGCGGCGGCGCGAGCCGATAGGGGTGAGACGAGGCCAGCGGGTCCGCGAAGAAGTCCTGCACCGTGCCGGCCCCGGTGCCGAAGGTGATGAGCAGGAAGCCCCCGGCCAGGGCGAAGTTCTTGAGGAAATCCCAGAACAGCTCGCGGCCCTTGCCGCCGGACCAGAAATCGCCGGGCTTCCAGAACTGCTTCCAGAGGAGGGCGGTCACGCCGCAATAGCCGGCCATCACGAAGGCGGCGGCCCGGTCGAAGGTGCCGGCGAGGATGCAGGCCGACATCCCGATCTCGACGCAGACGCCGATCAGGATCAGCCCCACGGCCGGCGCGGTGGCGTGGACCGCCTGCTTCGCCTGGCCCACGGCGCCGCGAAAGTTCAGGAGCTTGTCGAGGGCGCTGAACGGCAGGAACAGCAGGACGAGGAGCAGGCGGACGAAAAAGGCGATTCCCACGCTGAGGCTGGTCATCCGGTCGTGCTCTCCAATCCAGCCGGGGCGGGCCGGCTGCCGACAAAGCCGCGAGGCGGCGTAAGGTTTCTCCGCCCGCCGCGTAACAGACGCGGTGGATTGCAAGGACTGCGCGCGGCCTGCCGGCAAGACGGGCTTCCGCCCCGGCCCCGAACGGAGGTAGGTTGCCTGTGCCCATCAGGATGATGCGGGAGAGACTGGGACCGTCCGTGAGAGGCGGCCCGGCGCCGACGGAGCAACCGCCCCGGAAACTCTCAGGCACCAGAACCGTGTCGTCAGGGCGATCTGGAGAGTGGTGCGGCGGGTTTCCCGCGCGCACCCGCCGAAGGGGACGTCCGCGCACCACCGCCCCGCCAAGGCGGCGCCGGATCAAGCTCTCAGGCATCGGGACAGATGGGGCGCAACCGGCCGGCTTCCTCACGGAAACGGAAACGGAACCGGCTTCCTGCGTCCCTCGGAGTCCCTGACCCCCATGACCCATATCGCCGTGATCGGCGCCGGCATCACCGGCGTGACGACAGCTCATGCCCTCAACGCCCGGGGCTATCGCGTCACCGTCCTCGACCGCAACCGCTACGCCGCGATGGAGACCTCCTTCGCCAACGGCGGCCAGCTCTCGGCCTGCAACGCCGAGGTCTGGAACAAGGTCTCGACCGTCATCCAGGGCCTGCGCTGGATGACCCGGCGCGACGCACCGCTGCTGATGAGCCCCGCCCCCTCCTGGCACAAGCTGTCGTGGATGGCCGAGTTCGTCCGTGAGATCGCCCACTACCGGGAGAACACCCTCGAGACCGTCCGCCTCGCGATTCGCGCCCGGGAGGCGCTGTTCGCCATGGCCCGGGAGGAGGGGATCGACTTCGACCTCAAGACCCGGGGCATCCTGCATTTCTACCGGGACGAGGCGGCGTTCCGCAAAGCCGAGGGCGTCAACGCCCTGCTCACCCGGGGCGGGCTCGACCGCCACGCCGTGACGCCGGAGGAGATCCGCGCCATCGAGCCGACCCTTTCGGGTTCCTATTTCGGCGGGTTCTTCACCCCCTCCGACGCCACGGGCGACATCCACAAGTTCACCCGCGGCCTCGCGGCGGCCTGCGCCCGCAAGGGCGTGCGCTTCGTGCAGGACGCCAGCGTCGAGGCGATCGTGCCGGGGGCGGGCGGGCACGTCGTCCGCTGGCGCCCGGCGGGCCGGGCCGAGGCCGCGCCGCAGGTCGAGACCTTCGACGCGGTGGTGATCTGCGCCGGGACGACGAGCCGCCACTTCGCGTCGATGCTCGGCGACCGGGTGAACGTCTATCCGGTGAAGGGCTACTCCATCACCGTGAACCTCCACACGCCGCAGGCGCAGGCCGCCGCGCCCCAGGTCAGCATCCTCGACGAGGCGACCAAGATCGTCACGAGCCGGCTCGGCGACGACCGCTTCCGGGTGGCCGGCACCGCCGAGTTCAACGGCTTCAACCGGGACATCCGCCACGACCGGATCCAGCCCCTGGTGGACTGGACGCGGGAGCAGTTCCCCGGGGTCGACACCGACCGGGTGGTGGCCTGGAGCGGCCTGCGGCCGATGCTGCCGAACATGCTGCCCAAGGTCGGGCGCGGGCGGCGGCCGGGGGTGTTCTACAACACCGGGCACGGCCACCTCGGCTGGACCCTCTCGGGGGCGACCGCCGGCCTCGTGGCGGAGGCGGTGGCGGCCGAATTCGCCCCCGAGGCGGCGGGGCTGAAGCTCGCGGCGTGAGGATCCGGGCCGGCGGCTTTCGGTCAGGCGTGGGCCCCCCTCTTCCCCCCTCGCCTTCATCCTGAGGTGCCCGCGTGAGCGGGCCTCGAAGGAGGGCTCCAGAGGCCTCCGCGATCCCTGGAGGCCTCCTTCGAGGCGGCTGCGCCGCACCTAAGGATGAGGGGGGAAGGGCGGATAAAGCCACTTTCCGGCCGGACGCTCAGGATGAAGGCGGGGGTGGGATGTCTTATGCAACGCCCCCGCCTACGGGGAGGAGATGCACGGCCCCGTTCGGTATTTTGAATAATGTTTGGACGGCGCTACGATCGCCGCAGGGAGGCGCGATGGCCACGGAACCCGCCTACATCGATCCCATCGATGGCTCGACCTATCCCATCGCGGTCCCGCGCTGGCGCTCGGACGCGGGGCGGCCGCTGATGATCACCGACCTGCCCGGGATCGGGCGGGACGGAATCGAGACCGCCACGCGCTCCCTGTGGCGCTATGCCGGCGCCCTGCCGGTGGCGGTCGAGGACCCGATCACCCTGGGCGAGGGCTGCACCCCCCTGGTGCGTCGGCCCTGGAACGGCGGCCACGCCCATTTCAAGCTCGAATGGTTCGCCCCCTCGGGTTCGTTCAAGGACCGGGGCGCCTCGGTGATGCTCTCGATCCTGCGCCAGCAGGGGATCGAGGCGGTGCTGGAGGATTCCTCCGGCAACGGCGGCGCCGCCGTGGCGACCTACGCGGCAGCGGCCGGGATGCGGGCCAAGATCCTCGTGCCCGCCTCGACCTCACCGGCCAAGACCGTGCAGATGCGGGCGGCGGGCGCCGCCATCGACCTGATCCCCGGCACCCGCCAGGACACCGCCGACGCGGCGTTCGCGCAGGCCGAATCGATCTTCTACGCCAGCCACAACTGGCAGGCACATTTCCTCCAGGGCACCAAGACGCTCGCCTACGAGCTGTGGGAAGACCTCGGCTTCCGGGCGCCGGACGCGGTGATCATCCCCTGCGGCGCGGGCAGCAACGTGCTCGGCTGCGAGATCGGCTTCTCCGAACTGCTGCGGCGGGGGGAGATCGCCAAGCTGCCCCGGCTCTACGCCGTGCAGCCGGCCCATTGCGCCCCGCTCCATGCGGGTTTCGAAGCCGGGGCCGAGGATTTCCTCCCCGTCTCGCCGCAGCCGACGCTGGCCGAGGGCGCCTCCATCGCGCAGCCGGTGCGCGGACGGGAGGTGCTGGCCGCCCTGCGCCGCTCCGGCGGGGGGACGGTGGCGGTCGCCGAGGCCGACATCGAGGCGGCTCTGCGCGATCTCGCCCGGTCCGGCCTCTACGTCGAGCCGACCTGCGCCATGGCGGCGGCGGCGCTCACCACCTTGACCGGACGCGGGACGATCCGCGCCGACGAGACGACCGCCGTGGTCCTCACGGGCACCGGCATCAAGGCCACCCCCCGCATCGCCGACCTGCTCGGCGGCGGGGCCTGAACGGCTGAACAACCCAGGAGGAACCCCATGGCCCACACCGTCCCCGCCGCAATCGGCATGTCGGTCGAGGAGATCGACACCCCCTGCCTCATGGTCGACCTCGACGCCTTCGAGCGCAACGTCGACAAGCTCGGCGGCTACATGAAGGCGCACGGCCTGCGCCACCGGGCCCACGCCAAGACGCACAAGTCGGCCGACATCGCCCGGATCCAGATGGAGCGGGGCGGGGCCTGCGGCGTGTGCTGCCAGAAGGTGAGCGAGGCCGAGGCCCTGGTGGAGGCCGGCATCCGCGACGTGCTGGTCTCGAACCAAGTGGTCGCGCCCAGGAAGATCGACCGCCTCGCGGCGCTGGCCACCCGCGCCCGGGTACTGGTCTGCGTCGATGACGCCGGCAACGTCGACGACCTCTCGGCGGCGGCGGTGAGGCACGGCACCACCCTCGAATGCCTCGTGGAGATCGATGTCGGCGCGGGCCGCTGCGGCGTCGCCCCGGGCGAGCCGGCGGTGGCCATCGCCCGGCGCATCGCCGACCGGCCGGGCCTCGCCTTCGCCGGCCTCCAGGCCTACCAAGGCAGGGCCCAGCACGTCCGCGGGCACGGCGAGCGCCAGGCCCTGATCCAGCAGGCCATCGCCGACACGAAGCGCACCGTCGATCTCCTGAGGGCCGAGGGCCTGCCTTGCGCCATCATCGCGGGGGCCGGCACCGGCAGCTTCGAGATGGAGGGGGCGAGCGGCGTCTACAACGAGTTGCAATGCGGCTCGTACGTCTTCATGGACGCCGACTACCAGCGGGTGCGCGATTCCGGCGACCGTCCGATCTCGGAGTTCGAGAACAGCCTGTTCATCGTCACCTCGGTGATGAGCAAGGCGAAGGCGGATGTCGCCATCTGCGACGCGGGGCTCAAGGCCCAGAGCGTGGACAGCGGCATGCCGGTGGTGTTCGGCCGGAGCGACGTGGAATACCTCAAGGCCTCCGACGAGCACGGGGTGATCGCCGACCCGGGCAACGTCCTCAAGCTCAATGACCGGTTGAAGCTGATTCCCGGCCATTGCGACCCCACCGTGAACGTCCACGACTGGCTGGTGGGTGTGCGGGACGGCCGCGTCGAGGCCCTGTGGCCGGTCACGGCGCGGGGGGCGTGCCTGTAAGGCCCCCCGCCCGAACGATCCGTTCCCCGCACGAAAGGTCCCTGTCCATGCGCTTCATCCGGGAAGAGGAATCGGCCGCCCTCGTCACCCATGAGATGGCCTTCGAGGCGGCCCGGGAGGCGCTGATCGCGGCGGTCTCGCCGGGGACGACCCTGTTCCCGGCGGTCCTCGGACACGGGACGGACACCGCCAACCGGTTCTCGATCAAGTCGGGCACCACGGCGGAGTATGCCGGCCTGAAGGTCGGCTCGTTCTGGCACGGCAACCCCGAGAAGGGCCTGCCCCGGCACAACTCGGTGATCCTGCTGTTCGATCAGGAGGTCGGGCGGATCGACACGGTGATCGAGGCGGGGCACGTCAACGCCTACCGCACGGCCGCCGCCGACGCGGTGGCCGCGAGCGTCCTCGCCCGGCCGGATTGCGCGGTGCTCGCCCTGTTCGGGGCGGGCAACCAGGGCCTGTTCGAATGCGCGGCGCTCGCCCGCATCCTGCCGATCCGCGAGGTGCGGGTCGTCGCCCGCGACCCGTCCAAGGTCGCGGGCTTCGCGGACAGGTTGCAGGTGCAGGCGGGCCGGGCCATCGCGGTGACGGCCTCCACCCCCGAGGAGGCCTGCCGGGCCGCCGACGTCATCGTCACGGCGACGCCCTCCCGGGCTCCCCTGTTCGACGCGGAATGGGTAAGGCCCGGCACGCACCTCTCGGCCATGGGCGCCGACGCCAAAGGCAAGCAGGAGATGCCCCCCGCCCTCCTGGAGCGGGCGAGCCTATTCTGCGACCTGCCCGCGCAGTCCCTGGTGATGGGCGAGTTCCAGCACGTCGCGGGGAGCGTCCAGGCCGGCCGGACCCGCCTGCGGGCGATCGGCGAGGTGCTGGCGAGCGGGGAGGGGGGCCGGACCTCGCGCGAGGAGATCACCGCCTTCGATTCCTCGGGCATCGCGCTCCAGGATCTCACCATCGCCCGGGCGATCCTGGCCAAGGCCGGATAGCCCCGCGCGGCGAGGAAGCGTTTGCCTCGGCGGGGCCGGGGGCGGTACTCCCCCGGCGGCATGAGCGAGTCCCCGACCAGAACCCTGCGCGTCGTCGGCATCGGCACCGGCGATCCCGAGCACCTGACCCTGCAGGCGGTGCGGGCGCTCGCCGACATCGACGCGGTGTTCGTCCTCGACAAGCGCGCCGAGACCGCCGACCTCGTGGCCACCCGCAAGCGGATCTGCGACGCGCACATCGCCCGGCCCTATCGCCTCGTCGCGGTGGACGATCCACCCCGGGAGCGGAACCCCGCCGACTACGGCGCCACCGTGGAGGCGTGGCATGCCGCCCGCGCCGAGCGGCTGGAGGCGGCCTTCGCGGCGCATCTCGGCCCGGGGGAGGCAGGCGCCCTCCTCGTCTGGGGCGACCCGGCCCTCTACGACAGCACCCTGCGCATCCTGGAGCGGATCGCGGCGCGGGGGCGGTTGCGGCTCGCCTGCGAGGTGATCCCCGGCATCTCCAGCGTGCAGGTGCTCTGCGCCCGCCATGCCGTGCCGCTGAACGCCATCGGCGGCGCGATCTGCATCACCACCGGGCGGCGCCTGGCCGCCGGCTGGCCCGAGGGGGTGGAGAGCGTCGTGGTGATGCTCGACGGCGACCCGACCTTCGCCGGCCTCGACCCGGACCTGACGATCCACTGGGGCGCCTATCTCGGCGCGCCGGACGAGATCCTGGTGGCCGGCCGCCTGGGCGACGTCGCGGACGACATCCGCCGCCTGCGGGCCGAGGCCCGGACCCGCCACGGCTGGATCATGGACATCTACCTGTTATCACGGGACAAATCAGGGATCCCCAAGGACAAGTCCTTGGGCGGGGTCCAGGGGCAGGGCCCCTGGCAGGGCGCCGCCCTGCACCCGCCGAAGGACTCGCCCTTTGGGAGCCCCTGACTTGCTGCGGCTCCGGGATTACCAGCGGGCGAGCCTCGATGCGCTGGACGCCGCCTGGGGGCGGGGAGGGGAGTCGGGGCTCCTCGTCGTGCTGCCGACGGGGGCAGGCAAGGCCCTCGTCATCGCGGCCTTGGCCCGGGAGACCCTGGAGCGGAGCCCCCTCGCCCGGGTGGCGATCGTCACCCATAGCCGGGAACTGGTGGCGCAGAACCACGCCGAGCTTCTGCGCCACTGGCCGGAGGCCCCGGCCGGGATCTTCTCCGCCGGGCTCGGCCGGCGGGAGGCGGGGGCGCCGGTGCTGGTCTGCTCCATCCAGTCCGTCGCCGACCGCCTCGACGCGATCGGCCCCCGGGACCTCGTGATCGTCGATGAGGCCCACCTGATCCCCCGGGCGGCCGAGACCCGCTACGGCCGCTTCCTCGCGGGGCTCGCCGCCCTCGCCCCGGCCATGCGGGTCGCCGGCTTCACCGCAACGCCCTACCGGCTCGATTCCGGCCGCCTCGACGAGGGGCCGGGACGCCTGTTCTCCCGCATCGCCTACGAGGCCGGTACCGGCGACCTGATCCGCCGGGGCTACCTGTCGCCCCTGGTCTCCAAGGCGACCCTGACGCAACTCGACGTCACCGGCGTCGGCCGCCGGGGCGGCGACTACATCCCGAGCGAGCTGGAGGCGGCGGTCAACCGCGAATGGATCACCAAGGCCGCCGTGGCCGAGATGGCGGAATACGGGGCGGACCGCCGCTCCTGGCTCGCCTTCTGCGCCGGCCTCGCCCATGCCGGCGCCGTGCGCGACGCGGTGCGGGCGGAGGGCTTTTCCTGCGAGACCGTCGATGGCGGCATGGGCAAGCGGGATCGGGACAGGATCGTCGCCGCCTTCCGCGCGGGGCGGATCCGCTGCCTGACCTCGGTCGGGGTACTGGGCACCGGCTTCAACGCCCCCGGGACCGACCTCGTGGCCCTGCTCCGGCCAACCCGGAGCACGGGGCTCTACGTGCAGCAGGTCGGGCGGGCGCTGCGCCGGGCGCCCGACAAGGCGGACGCCCTGATCCTCGACTATGCCGGGCTGGTGCGGATGCACGGTCCCGTCGATGCCGTCACCGTGCGCACCGCCGTGGCGGTGCGGGCCGGGGCAGGGGGCCCGCGCGCCAAACCCTGCCCCGGCTGCGGCGCCCTGATCGCCCTCAACGCCTCCACCTGCGAGACCTGCTGGACCGAGCCCGAAACGGAGCGCGAGCCCGGCCACGATTCATCGGCCGAGGACGAACTGGCGATCCTCTCCGAGGCGGCACGCGGGCCGGCGCCCCCGCCGGAGGGCCCTGCCCCGGACGGGGCGTGGCACCCGCTCACCGGCTGGCACCTGGAGGCGGCGCCGGACGGGCTCGACGTGGTGCTCGCCTGGGGGGACGACACGTGGCGCGTGCGGCTGCGGCCGGAGGGGCGCGGCTACGAGCGGGAGAAGGCAGTGCTGTGGTGGCGTGGCCTCGGGGGCGGGCGCGAGGCGCCGATGGACGCGGCGGGGTTCCTCGCCGGGGCGGAGGACCTGTCGGGGCCGACCGCGATCCGCGTCACCGGCAAGGCCCTCTCGGTGGAACTCGCCTGTCGCACCGCCGACGGCCGCCTCCTGGGCGACGTCCACCGCCTCGCCGAGCGCGCCGCCTGACCGGCGGGGCAGGGGGGATGACCAGCCCCCGGGGCAAGGCGGCCAAGTCGTAGATGGGCCGCGATGGTTTCCCTCGCCCGCAAACCGGTTTGCCGGCTGCACGGGGCGGCACTCTCCTCCCCGTCCCGCCGAGGGACCGCCGGGGTTCGGGACGCCAGGCTCCGTGATCCCACCCCAGATCCCACCGGATGATCCCACCCCATGATCCCACCGGGGCAGGGGGCCACGAACCACCCTCACCCGGTCGGCGCCGACAGGAGGCGGTGGTGTGGTCGCGGGCGGCGTGAGGCTCGGGATACCTCACGACGAGGCCCCAGGTTCCAGCGAGAGACAGACCCCAGCGGCACAGATGCGAGGGGGGCAAATGCGAGGGGGACTTGGCTCACCGCGATCCACCCGTTCCCACGGGGCGACCGTTCAGGGTTCCGCAACCCGGTATGGTTAAGAGGAACCCCCTCCCCGGGGCCGTCACCACA
>JAKONI010000409.1 GCA_022702015.1 Beijerinckiaceae bacterium
ACCGCCTCGGCGGGGCGATCCACGAGCGTTGGGGCAAGCTCGACATCCTGGTCGGCAATGCCGGTGTGCTGGGCGTGCTGATGCCGCTCGGCCATATCGACCCGAAGGTCTGGGCGAGCACGCTGGACATCAACGTCACCGCCAACTGGCGTCTGATCCGCTCGCTGGATCCGCTGCTGCGGATGTCCGATGCCGGCCGGGCGATCTTCGTGACGTCGGGGGCGGCCAATTCCTGCCGGGCCTATTGGGGCCCCTACGCCGTGACCAAGGCGGCTTTGGAAGCCCTGGTGCGGACCTACGCCGCCGAGACCGAATCCACGGCGATCCGCACCATGCTGGTGAGCCCCGGCCCCCTGCGCACCCGGATGCGCCGCGCGGCCATGCCGGGGGAGGATCCGCAAACCCTGCGCACCCCCGAGGACCTCGCCCCGCACTTCGTGCGCCTCGCCTCCCCGGACTGGCGGGAGACCGGGTTGATCTACGACTTCCGGCAGGACCGGCTGCTGACCCCGCAGGCGCCGGTCTGAACCGGTGCGATGTCCTCCCCCGCGAGGGGGAGGGCGTGCGTCAGGCCGCCTTCACCCCCGCCAGGAACCCGCCGACCTCCCGCGTCAGGCGCTCGGAATGCTCCGACAGGGCGCGGGCGGCGTCGAGGACCCGGGCGGCGGCCTCGCCGGTGCGGGCGCTGCCCTCGCGCAGTTCGCCGAGGGTGGTGCTGACCTCGGCCGTGCCCCCGGCGGCGTGGGAGACGCTGCGGGCGATCTCGCGGGTGGCGCTGCCCTGCTGCTCCATCGCGGCGGCGACGCCCCCGACCCGGGCGGACATCTCGTCGATCGCCGCGCCGATCCGGCGGATGTCGCCCACGGCGGCCTGAGTCGCCGCTTGGATCTGGCCGACCTGCACGCCGATCTCATCGGTGGCCCGGGCGGTCTGCCCGGCCAGTTCCTTCACCTCGGCGGCCACCACGGCGAAGCCCTTGCCCGCCGCCCCGGCGCGGGCCGCCTCGATGGTGGCGTTCAGCGCCAGCAAGTTGGTCTGCCCGGCGATGGTGGAGATCATCTGCACCACCACGCCGATCCGGTCGGCGGCGCCGGCCAGTTGCTGGACGGTGGCGTCGGTGCGGCGGGCATCCGCCACCGCCCGCTCGGCCATCGAGGACGAGTGGGCGACCTGCGCCAGAATTTCCTGGATGGAGGCGGACATCTCCTCGCTCGCGGCGGCCACGGTCTGCACGCTCTCCGAGGTCTGCCGGGCGACGCGACCGGCCACGACGGTGCGGCCGGCGCCGTCCTCGGCGGTGTCCGACATGGAGCGGGCCGTGGCCTCCATCTCGGCGGAGGCCGCCGCCAAGCCCCGGGTCAAGCCCGAGACCCGGTCCTCGAAGGCCCGGGTGAGGGCGTCGAGGGTGGTCGCCCGCTGCGCGGCCGACTCGCCCCGGGCCGCCTCCGAGGCCGACAGGCGCCGGGCGGTGGCGGCGTCGTCCTTGAACACCTGGAGGGCGCGGGCGAGCAGCCCGATCTCGTCCCGGCGTCCCGTGCCGACCACGGTGACGGACAGGTTCCCGGCGGCGAGGTCGTTCATGGCCCCGGCCATGCGGGCTAGCGGCCGGGCGATGCCCAGGACCGCGATGGCGGCGAGCGCGGCGAAGGCGGCGCCGAGGCCCAGGGCCGCCAGCAAGCCGAGGCGCCGGGTCGTCGACTCGGCCACCCGCCCCGCCTCCTCCCGCGCCGCCGCGAGGTCGGCGAGGGCCTGCGTCACCCGGGCCTCGACGGCGGCGAGCGTCTTGGCGCGCAACGCCGCATCCTCCTGCGTCGAGAGGGCGAAGGCGACGTCGGTCATGCCCTGCTTGGCGTTGGTGACGACCTTGTCGGAGAAGGCGAGATAGTCCTTCACCGCGTGGCGGACCGCCTCGTCCTGCGCCCGCTGCCCGTCGTCGCTGGCCAGGGCGACGAGGCGCCCGGCCTCCTGCGTGGCCCGCGCCTCGGCCTGCCCGTGCTGGTCCGCGAGCGTCCGCAGCACGTCGCCGCTGCCCTCGACGATGACGCCCTTCTGCGCGATCGTCGCGGCGTTGAGCGCGTCGGCCATGCGCAGGGCGGCGACCGTCCGGTTCACCTGCTGATCGACGATCTGGTCCGTGGTCCGGCGCAGGGTGTCGAGGCCCGACCGGGCGACGAGCACGAGGCCCACCGCCACGAGCAGGATGAGGCCGGCCGGCACCGCCAGCTTGGCGATGAGCTTGAGGTCGTTGAAGGCGCGCATGCGGAGGATCCCGGACCGGACCATTCGCCCGGCCTGACGTGATCGGTTTTAGGGTTTCGCCTGTTAACGGAGCGTTCTGCCATGATGAATTTGAGTTATTTGGATCTATGTTTCATCTCCACGCGGCCATGACTGATTAACGACCGTCTTGTCACGGTCTCCCCGAAAGGGCTTTGGACTCCGCCCCAGGCCGGCTAAGGGACGGCAAGTCAGGGAGAGGCCGAATGATCGACGTGCGGGCGATGTGCGCCATCGGGCAGCGGGGCCAGCTCGGCCTCAACGGGCGCCTGCCCTGGGAGGGCAACACCGATCCGCTCTTCGTGGAGGACGTGACGCGCTTCTTCGCGGAGACGCAGGGCCACGTGCTGATCGCCGGCCCGAAGACGGTGGAATCCGTGCCGGAGTTCGCCTTCCGCGACCGCACCATCGACATCATCCGCTCGCACGAGGACCCGAAAGAGGTATTGGCCCGCTATCCCGGCCGGCGGGTCTTCGTCGGCGGGGGTGTGGCCGTGTGGAACGTCTACGCCCCGTTCATCCAGCAATGGGACATCACCCGCCTGCCCTACGACGGCGAGGCCGACCGCTGGTTCGATCCGGCGTGGCTGGTCGGCGGGGCGCTGCGGCGGGGATGACACCGCCCGGGTGAGAACCGGCCTGGACAGGTCCCGTCCCCGGCCTCACTCTGGCGTGATGAGCAGCCATCCGTACAACTTCGGTATCGAGGAAGAATACTTCCTTGCCGACGCGCAGACCCGGGGCACGCCCCGGGGCGATCTCGCGGCCTTCCACGAGGAGGCGGAGGCGCGCCTGCCCGAGACGGGACGGGAACTGGTGGCCGCGCAGATCGAGCTGTGCACCCCGCCGCTGGCCGTCATGGGGGAGGCGCGGGAGAACCTCGGCGGCCAGCGGGCGCTGCTCAAGGAGATCGCCGCCAGCCACGGGCTGACCCTGCTATCCTGCGGCACCCATCCCCTCGCCCGCCGGGAGAGCCAGACCGCCACCGACGGGGAGCGCTACCAGGGTATCCTGTCGGATCTGGGCATGGCGGCCCGGCGGGCGTTGATCTGCGGGATGCACGTCCATGTGGAGGTGCCGGATCCGGCGGCGCGGGTCGACCTGATGAACCGGCTGCTGCCGTTCCAGCCGATGCTCCTCGCCCTCTCGGCCTCCTCGCCGTTCTGGCGGGGGGAGGCGACGGGCCTCTCCGCCTACCGCCTCTGCGTGTTCGGCGAGATGCCCCGCACCGGCCTGCCCGAACTCTTCGCGGACGCCGCCGCCTACGACCGGTTCGTGGCGATCATGACCCGCAGCGGCGCCATCGCCGACGCCAGCTACCTGTGGTGGTCGGTCCGCCCGTCGATCAAGTTCCCGACCCTTGAACTGCGCATCGCCGACGCCTGCACCCGGCTCGAGGATTCCCTGTGCCTCGCCGCCCTGTTCCGCTGCCTCGTGCGGATCTGCGTGCGCCGGCCCGATCTCCACGCCGGTCTGGACGGGGTGTCGCGGGCGCTCGTGCTGGAGAACCTGTGGCGGGCGCAAGCCCACGGCATCCGCGCGGAGCTGATCGACGAGGCGAAGGGCACCGCCGTCCCCTTCGCCGAGGCGCTGGAGGCGGTGCTCGCCCTGATCGCCGAGGACGCCGAGGCGCTGGGCTGCACGGCGGAGGTCGCCCGCGCCCGCGCCCTCGTCGCGGAGGGCACCAGCGCCGACCGGCAGATCGCGGCCTACGA
>JAKONI010000205.1 GCA_022702015.1 Beijerinckiaceae bacterium
GGAAGGATCGGACTACCCCAAACTCATCCTGCCGGATGCTAGCCGGCTTCGCCGCCGTTGCTGTTGCCCAGCGCCGCCTGGGCGGCGGCGAGGCGGGCGATCGGCACCCGGTAGGGCGAGCACGACACGTAATCGAGGCCGACCTGCTGGCAGAAGGCAATGGAGGCGGGATCGCCACCATGCTCGCCGCAGATGCCGAGCTTGATCCCGTTCCGGGTCGCCCGGCCGCGCTCGCAGCCGATCCGCACCAATTCGCCCACACCCTCCTGATCGATGGTGATGAACGGGTCGGCGGGGATGATGCCCTTCTGGGTGTAGGGCCCGAGGAAGGTCGCCGCGTCGTCGCGGGAGATGCCGAGCGCCGTCTGGGTCAGATCGTTCGTGCCGAAGGAGAAGAACTCCGCCGTCTCGGCGATCTGCCCGGCCATGAGGGCGGCGCGGGGCAACTCGATCATCGTCCCGACCTGATAATCGAGCTTGGCGCTCTTTTCCTCCGCGACGGCCTTGGCCGTGGCGTCGATCCGCCCCTTCACGAGGTCGAATTCGGCGCGGGTGAAGACCAGGGGCACCATCACCTCCGGCGTCACCGGGCTGCCTGTCTCCTGCGCCGCCTGGATGGCGGCCTCGAAGATGGCCCGGGCCTGCATCTCGGCGATCTCCGGGAAAGCGATCGCCAGACGGCAGCCCCGGAAGCCGAGCATCGGGTTGTGCTCGGAGAGTTCGCGCATCCGCTGGCGGATCTTGTCCTCCGTGACGCCCGTCGCCTTCACGACCTCCTGCACCTCCTGGTCGGTGTGCGGCAGGAACTCGTGCAGCGGCGGATCGAGCAGGCGGATCGTCACCGGCAGGCCGGACATGATCTTGAACAGCTCCAGGAAGTCCTGGCGCTGGTAGGGCAGGATCTTGGCGAGCGCCGCCTTCCGCCCCTCGGCGTCGTCGGCCAGGATCATCTCGCGCACGGCGATGATCCGGTCGCCCTCGAAGAACATGTGCTCGGTGCGGCACAGGCCGATGCCCTCGGCGCCGAAGTTGCGCGCGGTGCGGGCGTCGGTGGGCGTGTCGGCGTTGGTGCGCACCTTCATGGTGCGGATGCCGTCGGCCCACTCCATCAGGGTGGCGAAGTCACCGGAGAGCTCCGGCTCCAGCATCGCCACCTCGCCGAGGATCACCTGGCCG
This sequence comes from Beijerinckiaceae bacterium, assembly GCA_022702015.1. Lineage (GTDB taxonomy): Bacteria > Pseudomonadota > Alphaproteobacteria > Rhizobiales > Beijerinckiaceae > Methylobacterium. Next base: position 1,177 of record JAKONI010000205.1, read on the forward strand.
GTGGAGCCGTCGATGGTGATCTTGTCCCCGGCCTTCAGCACCTGGCCGCCGACGGTCATCGTCTGCGCCTTGTAGTCGATGCGGATGGTGCCGACGCCGGAGACGCAGGGCTTGCCCATGCCCCGGGCGACCACCGCCGCGTGGCTGGTCATGCCGCCCCGGGTGGTGAGGATGCCCTCGGCGGCGTGCATGCCGTGGATGTCCTCCGGCGAGGTCTCCACGCGGACGAGGATGCACTTCCGCTCGGCCTTGCGATGGGTCTCGGCGTCCTCGGAGTTGAAGACGATCTCGCCCGTGGCGGCGCCCGGCGAGGCCGGCAGGCCGTTGGCGATGACCTTGCGCGCGGCCTTGGGGTCGATGGTCGGGTGCAGAAGCTGGTCGAGGGCGGAGGGCTCGACCCGGCCGATGGCCTCGTTGCGGGTGATCAGCCCCTCGGCCGCCAGATCCACGGCGATGCGCAGGGCCGCCTTGGCGGTGCGCTTGCCGTTGCGGGTCTGGAGCATCCAGAGCTTCCCCTTCTCGATGGTGAACTCCATGTCCTGCATGTCGCGGTAGTGGCTCTCCAGGATCCCGTAGATCCGGGTGAGCTCCACGAAGCTCTCGGGCATGGCCTTCTCCATGGAAGGCTTGTCGCTCTTGGCCTCGGTCTTGGCCTTCTCGGTGATGTTCTGCGGGGTGCGGATACCCGCCACCACGTCCTCGCCCTGGGCGTTGATCAGGAACTCGCCGTAGAGAGCCTTCTCGCCGGTGGAGGGGTTGCGGGTGAAGGCGACGCCGGTGGCCGACGTGTCGCCCATGTTGCCGAACACCATCGCCTGAACGTTGACGGCGGTGCCCCAGCTCTCGGGGATGCTGTTCAGCTCACGGTACTTCTTGGCACGCGGAATCATCCACGAATTGAATACGGCGCCGATGGCACCCCAGAGCTGATCGTCGGCGCCCTGCGGGAAGTCCGCGCCGTGCTCGTCGCGGACGATCTTCTTGTAGGTCTGGATCAGGGTCTTCCAGTCCTCGGCGCCGAGTTCGGTGTCGAGGTCGAAGCCCTTGGTCTCCTTGTAGTGCTCCAGCGCCTCCTCGAAGGCGTGGTGCTCCACGTTCAGCACGACGTTCGAGTACATGGTGATGAAGCGGCGGTACGAATCGTAGGCGAATCGCTCGTCCTCGGCCTCGCGGGCCAGCGCCAGGACGGTCTCGTCGTTGAGGCCGAGGTTGAGCACCGTGTCCATCATGCCCGGCATCGAGGCCCGGGCGCCCGAGCGCACCGAGACCAGGAGCGGCGCCTTCGCATCCCCGAAGGCGCGGCCGGTGAGGGCGCCCACCTGGGTCAGGGCGGCGGTGACCTGGTCGCGCAGCTCCGGCGGGTACTGCTTCCCGTGGTCGTAATAGTAGGTGCAGACCTCGGTGGTGATGGTGAAGCCGGGCGGGACCGGCAGCCCGAGGTTGGACATCTCGGCGAGGTTCGCCCCCTTGCCGCCGAGCAGATTCCGCATCTGCGATTTGCCCTCGGCCTTCCCGTCGCCGAAGGCATAGACCCACTTTGCGTCGCCAGCCATGTCGATCCCGCTCGTCGCCTGCCGCCGGGTCCGAGGACCCCTTACCGGCGGGGTGAACCATCCCGTACCGCAACGCAAGATGAACGATCGGCCCGGACGGTGTTCTTTCACTGACGATCGCCGGTGGATGGGCCCTATCCACCGGCAAGTCCCCCTTGTCCCGACCGGACGAGACCGGCGGAAACGGCAGTAACCTTATCTACGATAGCCCGCGAAACAGCCCAAGACCGATCACGCCGACGACGATGAGGTAGATCGCGACGATATAGTTCAGAAGCCGGGGGGCCACGAGAATCAGCAGCCCGGCGAGGATCGCGATGATCGGTTGCAGGTGCGAGATCGTGATCGTCATGCCGTTCTCCGGGGCAGCTTGGCCGTCCCGGAAAGGCGCCCGGCCGGCGTTGGGTTCCCGCACGGCATCCGCCCCCTCCCGCGCCGGGAGGGGGCCTGAGGCCGACGCCGGCTACATCGGCGGCTTGGGGGTCGGCGTGTTCGTCCCCGGAATCGGGTCCTTCGCCTCGCCCACGGGCAGGTTGGCCTGCGTCGTCGGGTGGGCGAGTTCCGGGTAGGGGTCGATCACGTTCGCTCCGTTCAGCGGCTTGTTCGCACCGTTGTGGCAGGTGGCGCAGCTGATCTTGGCCACGTCCCCCGTGGGGCCGAGGCGGGCCGCCGGGAAGGTGGTCGTGAGCGGGCGCATGTAGTCCTGGTTCAGCTCGCGGACCATCTGGACGCCGTACCACGCGTGGACCCGGTTGGGCGTGCTGGTGTCCCACTGCGCCACCGAGCGGGTGTTGTGGCAGAAGGTGCAGTTCACCCCCAGCGCCTGGGACATGGTGATCATGATCGCGAAGGTCTTCTCCGCGTCCTGGATCGGCTTGCTCTTGGATTCCGGCAGGGCGGTGGTCGCGTTCACCCGCACGAGGGATTGCGGCGTATCCTTGCTGGCATAGTAGTCGTCGAACACCGCGTAGGGCAGCGAGGTCAGGCCGACATTCGCCGAGGCGAGGTTCTGGCCGTTGTTGCGCGGAATGAAGCGGCTCGACTTGGCGGGGGGCGTGTCGAACCAGACGTTGGCCGGCACCGGGTTGCCCCGGTGGCAGGTGTAGCAGGTCACGCCCGCCCCGTGGACGTGCTTCTCCTTCCAGTTGGCATTGATGTTCTGGGTCATCTGGAACATCCGCCGGGCGACGCGCTTCTGGTAAAGCTCATCCGAGGCCATGTTCACGGTGCTGTGGCAGTAGGTGCAGCCCTGTTGCGGGGCGACCCACTCGGTGATCGAGACCATCACGCGGTTGAACTGCTCCGCCGAGAGGTCGCCCAGCACCTGGACGTTCTCATAGACCGCCGACGCCTTGTCGCCGGAGGCCTCCGCCGGGTCGGCGGGGTCGGGTGCCCGGTTCGCCTGCGCCAGCTCCTCGTTGCCCGCCCGGGTGCGGATGAGGTCCATGCCGGTTCCCCGGAAGCCGGTCTGCTTGTTGGCCATGGGCGGGTGGGTCCAGCCCGCCCCGCCGAACATCGCGATGGTGAGGAAGAGAGCGAGGGCGGCCCCCGCCACGGAGAGTACGATCTTCATGGCGCCCTCCTCACGGCCTGACGCCGGGGCTGAGATGAGCCGGATCGACGATCGGCCCGTAAACCTGCGGGTAGGCCGGCGCGACGCCGTGCTTGACCGCCCAGAGGTACCAGTTGTCCACCACCGTGCCGGTGAGGAGGATGCCGATACCCCCCGTCAGCGTCGTGAGCACCGCGAACCACCACGCCCAGCGGTGGATCGATTCCATCGTGGCGTTGAAGCCCATGGTCCAGCGCCAGAACAGGGAGGCGCGCTCCGTGGCGGTGCCGCGATCGACGATCTGGTCGATCTCCCGGTCCGCTCCGTAACGGGAGCAGGCCAGGATGGTCCCGCCATGCATCGCGAACAGCAGCACCGACCCGTAGAGGAAGGTGATCGAGAGCATGTGGAACGGGTTGTAGAACAGGTTGCCGTAGCGGAGCGAGAACGCCGCCGTCCAGTCGAGGTGCGGGAACAAACCGAAGGGCACCGCCTCCGACCACGAGCCCATCATGATCGGACGGATGAAGCCGAGGACGAGGTAGAGCCAGATCGCGCTGGCGAAGGCCCACGGCACGTGCGTCCCGAGGCCGAGCGCCCGCGCCCGGCGGTAGAGGTGCACCCACCACAGCAGGATCGAGGCGGTGAGGAAAAAGCCGGCGATCAGCCACCAGCCGCCCTCGGCCAGCGGGGGCAGGATCCGCAGGCCGTATTTCGGCAGCGGCGGCTCCAGGGCGAGCCAGGGAAGCTGGCGCACGAACTGCACCGGATCCCAGTTCACCGAGGCCCACATGTTGAGGCCGATGATCTCGAAGGCGATCAGCCCGCAGACCATCGACAGGGCGGCGATGTAGCCGATGTAGATTGGTCCGACCTGGCTGTTGCCGATGAGGCCGAACAGGTAGCTGTTGAACGGCTTGCCGACCCGGCCCTCGACCGCGACGGGCACGCCCATCTCCGGCTCGAGGGGCCGGACCTGAACCAAGGTGACGAAATTCTGGTAGTAGGCCATCGTCCGATCCCCCCGAAGCCGTTCTGACGATCCGGCTCACAGCATCCGCGAGATCTCCCGCGCGGACTGCGGGTGATGTTCAGCGCCACACGGGCAGATTGAGCCACCAGCCCCACCATTCGGGCCAGCCCTGGGTCCAGAACGGACCGCTGATCACGATGCAGACCGCGCTCCAGAAGCCGGCGGCCAGGGCGAGGTACCAGCCCAGGCGGTGCACCCCGAGGGTGCCGATGGAGTAGCCGATCGTATCGCGGAAGAAGGTGTCCTCGTGCTCGGGGGTCTTCACCGTCTCGCCCTTCTTGGGGTTGGTCGAGGACAGGATGAGGCCGCCGTGCATGGCGAGCGCCAGCGTCGTGGTGAAGAAGAACGTCACCGCGAGCATGTGCGCCGGGTTATAATGGAAGTGGAGATACTGGTATCCGGTGTTCGACACCCAATCGAGGTGCGAGAGGATGCCGTAGGGAAAGCCGTAGCCCCAGGCGCCCATCAGGAACGGGCGGATCACCTCGAGGGTGAAGTAGGCGAAGATCGCCATGCCGAAGGCGATCGGCACATGGTAGCCGATGCCCAGCTTGCGGCAGATCTCGACCTCGCGCAAAGCCCAGGACCCGAAGGATCCCAGCGCGCACATGGTGATGATCTGCCAGAGGCCGCCCTCCTTGAGGGGGGCGAGCTTCAGGCCGTAACTGATGTCCGGCGGGGCGATGTTGATCTGCCAGACGTTCCAGGTCGGCCCGATGGCGGCGCCGTAGATCACCAGCGCCGTGCCGAGCACGGTGAAGAACAGCCCCGTCACGCCGAAGAACCCGACGAAGTACGGACCGATCCAGAAGTCGAACAGGTCGCCGCCGAGCAAGGTGCCGCCGCGGATCCGGTATTTGCGCTCGTAGCTCAGCATCGCCATGGCGAGGGCCTCCCATTCGTCGTTCGGAGGGGCGGAGGCTTTGTCGTTCCGCCCCTCCGTGTGTTGTCGACCGCCGAATTGGCCTCAGGCCGGCATCGCCGGCAGCGCGAGGGTGATGGCGTTCGCCTGCTTGTTCGCCTTCGGACCTTCCAGCCAGTTGAACCGGTCGGTCGAGAGCAAGATGAAGTGGATCAGCAGCGCCAGGATGAAGAGGAAGGTGAACAGGGCCACCAGTGTCCGACGCGGATCGAACAGCAACCAAACCTTGTGCATCCGATCCTCCTCAACCGATCATCGAGACGAGGGCGCGGGCCGTGTCGGTCACGCCTTCGAGGGAGGCGTAACCCTGCGGTCCGGGGAGCCACGGGCGCCACAGCCAGACGAGGATGTGGGCGATCACGGCGATCGCCGTGAAGATGAGGAAGCTCGTCAGGAAGATCGCGTGGAACTCCTTGGCCTCCGGTTCCGTCAGCCCGGAAAGGCTGCTCGGTCTTTCTGTGGTGATGGGTCCACCAGCCATGGTTTCAGACCTCCGTGTGTTGGCCGCGCCCCTCAGCAGGGCACGACGGGTGCGGCCGCGAAGCCTGCGGCCTCACTTCCCCCGCGTCACCGGACGGAAGCGTCTCGTGTCAGGGCATCAGCCCGAAGGGCCTAGCCCATGAAGGCGAAGGGGATGGCCTGGATGGCCATGGCCCTGGCTTCGCCGAAGACGGAGCGGTGCGGCGCCGGGATGCCGGCACGGCCGGGCTCGCGGTGGGGCGCGATCCGGCCCAGCGCGGCGGCGGCGAGAAAGAAGGGATAGGTCGCGGCCAGGATCAGCCGGAACTGGAGCGCTTCCTGATGCAGGCGCGCGGTCGGAGCCATCAGACGCATCGTGGGGTCTCCTCTGCGGAAGGGCGGCTCATGCGGGGGATCCCGCCGTGAGGTCGGTGCGGGCGCCGTCCACGTGGACGGCGGCGACGGTCTCGGCGCCAAGGGCCCGCGCCCGCCGCTCGGCGGCGTCGCGCAGTCGTTTGGCGGCGGAGATTCGGGCGAGGACGGGCTGCGTCTCGACGGCGAGGTCGAGCGCGGCGAGCGCCTCCGCGTCCCAGGGCAGTTCGCGGTGGGAGCGGGCCGGGGTCGGCTCGACCTTATCCATGTCGCGGGCGAGCGGCAGGATGTGGAAGAGCGTGTCGAACAGGGCGTTGCAGACCTCCTGCACGAGGTAGGTCGCCCCGGCGTAGCCCATGAAGGGCGTGCCGGTGTGGCGCCGGATGATCGCCCCGGGGAACGAGGCCGGCACGTAGGTCGCCCGGCCGCCGGCCTCCGCGAGATACATCCGCTCGTTGAACGAGCCGAACAGCACCAGCGGGGGGTTCCTGGCGATGGCGTCCCTCACCTTGGCGTTGTCGGGCTTGAGCCCGGCGGAACGGCCGAAGGCGAAGTGGCAGGGCAGGCCCATCTCCTCCTCCAGGAAGTGGCGGACGCCCCGGGCGTAGGTCTCCGTGGCGACGATGCCGAAGCTCGCCGTCCCGAAGAAGTCCTGCGTCACCGACCGCCACAGGTCCCAGACCGGCTTGATCGTGGTGTGGCGCTCGCGCTCGATGAACGGCTCGGGGTCGACCCCCAGGATTTCCCCCAGCGCGCGCAGGAACTTCGTGGTGGAGAGCACCCCGATGGGAGCCTGGAGGAAGGGCCGCTCCAGCGCCTCGCAGAGGCCCCGGCCGAATTCCCGATAGAGGCAGACGTTGGCGTCGGCATTCACGAGTTTGGGCACGTCGGCCAAGTGCGCGCCCAGCGGGAAAGTCAGGTTGACCTCGGCACCGATGCCCTCGACGAGGCGCCGGATCTCGGCGAGGTCGGAGGGCATGTTGAAGGTGCCGTAGGCCGGGCCGATGAGGTTGACCCGGGGCTTCTCGCCGTCCTTGCGGGGGGGGCGAGCCGGTATGCCCTTCTTGGCGAACTTCCTCGCCCCGTATTCCTGCCACAGCCAGGTCATGGCCCGGTCGGCGGCCTGCCACTGGTCCTCGTCGATGGTGCGGGGCAGGAAGCGCTGGAGGCCGGTGCCCTCCGGCGTGACACCACCGCCGATCATCTCCGCGATGGAGCCGGTGACGACCACGCTCGGCAGGCCGGGATCGAGGGTGGAGTGGGCGCGCTTCATCGCCGCCTCGGTGCCGTGACGGCCGAGCTCTTCCTCCGCGAGCCCCGTGACGACGATCGGCAGCTCGTGCGGCGGCAGGGCGTCGGTGTAGTGCAGCACCGAGGTGACGGGCAGGTTCTCGCAGCCCACCGGGCCGTCGATGACGACCTGGAGGCCCTTGATCGCCGTGAAGACGTAGACCGCGCCCCAGTATCCGCCGGCCCTGTCGTGATCGAGGATCAGCATTACGCCATCTCCCCGATCGGCTTCTTGGGTCCCTCGACCTTGGGCGACTGCTTCCGCTGGGGCAGGTCTTGCCAGACGCCCGCCGCGTGGCCGCTGCCGACACCCTCGAAGAAGTCTCGCATCGCATCGAAGCGCGGCTTGTTTCGCAAAGCCGCGTTGATCACCGTCGCCAGGGACCCGGCGCCGGCCGCGCCCATCAGCGGGCGGGCGGAGATGAGGTTCGTGAAGTAGAGGGCCGGGGTCGCGGCCTCCTTGGCCTTCTGCACCACCGGGGTCGTTCCGATGGCGAGGTCCGGCCGGAAGTGTTCGAAAGCGTAGAGGTCGTCCTCCAGGGAAGCCCGGTAGCGGACCTCGCAGCCCCGGGCTTCCAGCCAGTCCCGGTCCGCCTCCGACCAGGGGGTGCGCGGACAGGCGGTGCCGACATAGGGGACCTCGGCGCCGCTCTCGATAAGCAGGCGGGCCACCAGAAGCTCCGACCCCTCGTAGCCCGAGAGGGTGATCCGCCCGTTGATCGGCGAGGCCGAGAGCGCCCCCCGGATGCCGGCGAGGATCCCGGCCTTGGCCGTGTCGACGGTGGCGGCGGGGACGTTGCAGGCGCGGCCGACGGCATCGAGCCACGCCGCCGTGCCCTCGACGCCCACCGGGGCCGAGCCGAAGACGGGGCGTCCCGCCGCCTCGAACTCGCGGATGCTCGCGGTGTAGAA
>JAKONI010000002.1 GCA_022702015.1 Beijerinckiaceae bacterium
CGACTTCAAATCAATCTGTACGGTCCATGGCGCGATCGGCCGCGAACACCTATCGTCGAGACTTTAGGCAGGTCGGACGTCCACTTATGGCAGTATTCGGCCCAGAATGGCCGATCCACGGCACGGAATGCCGCGCGCCCGCTCGGAAGCGGGCGCGCCGATTCGTTCACTCGGCGGCGTCGACGTAGAGCTTGCCGCCCTCGGCCAGGAACTCGCGGGACTTCTCGCGCATCCCGGCCTCGGCCTCGGCGGGCGACATGGCGGGGGCCTGCCCCACCACCTGACCGGCCTCCTCCATCGCCAGCACCTCGGCGCGCAGATCCTGCGTGATCTTCATCGAGCAGAACTTCGGGCCGCACATCGAGCAGAAATGGGCGACCTTGTGGGCGTCCTTCGGCAGCGTCGCATCGTGGTAGGCGCGGGCCGTATCCGGATCGAGACTGAGGTTGAACTGATCCTCCCAGCGGAAATCGAACCGGGCGCGGCTCAGGGCGTCGTCGCGCAACTGGGCGGCGGGGTGGCCCTTGGCGAGGTCGGCGGCGTGGGCGGCGATCTTGTAGGTGATGACGCCGGTCTTCACGTCGTCCCGGTCGGGCAGGCCGAGGTGCTCCTTCGGGGTGACGTAGCAGAGCATCGCCGTGCCGAACCAGCCGATCATCGCCGCGCCGATGCCGGAGGTGATGTGGTCATAGCCGGGGGCCACGTCGGTGGTCAGCGGGCCGAGGGTATAGAACGGCGCCTCGCCGCACTCCCGCAACTGCTTCTCCATGTTGACCTTGATCTTGTGCATCGGCACGTGGCCGGGGCCCTCGATCATCACCTGACAGCCTTTGTCCCAGGCGATCTTGGTCAGTTCGCCGAGCGTCTCCAGTTCCGCGAACTGGGCGGCGTCGTTGGCGTCCGCGATGGAGCCCGGCCGCAGGCCGTCGCCCAGGGAGAACGACACGTCGTAGGCCCGCATGATGTCGCAGATCTCGTCGAACCGCTCGTAGAGGAACGATTCCCGGTGCCCGGCGAGGCACCAGCGCGCCATGATCGAGCCGCCCCGGGAGACGATGCCGGTGACGCGCCGGGCGGTGAGCGGGACGTAGGCGAGGCGCACGCCCGCGTGGATCGTGAAGTAGTCCACCCCCTGCTCGGCTTGCTCGATCAGGGTATCCTTGAACACCTCCCAATCGAGCTTGAGCGGATCGCCGCCAACCTTCTCCAGCGCCTGGTAGATCGGCACGGTCCCGATCGGCACCGGCGAGTTGCGGATGATCCACGAGCGGATGTTGTGGATGTTGCGGCCGGTGGACAGGTCCATGACCGTATCCGCGCCCCAGCGGATCGACCAGACCAGCTTCTCGACCTCCTCGGCGGCCGATGAGGTCACGGCCGAGTTGCCGATGTTGGCGTTGATCTTGACCAGGAAGTTCCGGCCGATCGCCATCGGCTCCACTTCCGTATGGTTGATGTTGGCGGGGATGATCGCCCGGCCCCGGGCGATCTCCTCGCGGACGAACTCGGGGGTGATGAAGGGCGGCAAGGCGGCGCCGAAGCTCTCGCCGTCGGCCAGAGCCGCCTCGGCCCGCTCCAGCATCGCCTCGCGGCACAGGTTCTCCCGGTGCGCGACGTAGATCATCTCCTCGGTGACGATCCCGGCGCGGGCGAATTCGTACTGCGTGACCTTCTGACCGGCCTCGGCCCGGCGCACCGTGCGGGCGGCGGGGCAGGGGGCGACGAGCCGGTCACCGGCGAAGCCGTTGTCCTCGTCCTTCACCGCGCGGGCGGCGATGGCCTCGTAGCCGCGGGCGGCGATCCAGGGAGCGCGGACCTCCGGCAGGCCGGCGGCGAGGTCGATGCGCGCGTCGGTCTCGGTGTAGGGGCCCGACGGGTCGTAGACCCGCACCGGCGCCTCCTTCGGGTCGGTGAGGACGATCTCGCGGAAGGGAACGCGGATGTCCTCGCGGCCGGCGACGGCCGCATAGATCTTGCGTGATCCGGTGACGGGACCCGTCGTCACGGTCTCGGGGCTTCCCTTGACGTCCTTGGGCAGCACGGGTGCGTTCATCTGGCCTCTCCTGGCGCTGGAGCGGTCCTAGTGCGCACGGACGATGGGGTGAGGTGCGGCGTCTTCCGGCCGCAAAGTTCCCGTCCCTCCGCCGGTACGAACCGGATCAGGTTCAAGGGTCAGGGCGCGACGCCCAATCTCAGCCCCCTGTGGGGCCCCCCTCGGAACGGTTCAAGACTCGGTGGTTTGCCGGGTGTTGTCAATGGCGTAGGGCGAGGGGGCGTGACAAGCCACCGCCCGTCGCGGAGGGGGAGCGCGACATCGGTGGAGGTGGCGCCCGGCCTCGGCCTTTCGCTACGGTCGTGGCGAGGACGACGCATCGGGGCAGGGGCCGAACCTTGGGCAGACGGGACCGCCTGTGGCGCGACGACGATCCGGCGACCCATGGCCCCCAGGCCGCCACCCCCGTCATCTGCCCGCTCTGCGACCGCCCCATCCCGAAGGGCGCCCGGTCGAGCCTCCACCACCTCACGCCGAAGCTGAAGGGCGGCACCCATCGCGGCACGGTGCGGCTGCATCAGGTCTGCCACTCGGCGATCCACGCCCGCTTCAGCGAGGCCGAGATCGCCCGGCGGCTGGCCGATGTGGACGCCCTGCGGTCAGACCCGGAGATGGCGCGGTTCGTCGCCTGGGTCCGCACCAAGCCCGACGACTTCCACGCCCCGACGCGCATGACCCGGGACCGGCGGTCGGGCCGGCGGAAGGACTGACCTTCTCAGGCGACGAAGGACAACCCGGCGCGGTTGCCCCGGCGCCACGCCACGCTGGCCTCGCGAGCCTCGGTGCCGGGGGCGAGGCGCACCGTGATTCGGTCCGGGGGATCGAAGGCCCCCTCGAACTCGATCAGCGCGCCGCCGTCGGTGACGTTCCAGACCAGGCAGCCGACCTCGGCACCGCCGAGCAGCACGGCGCCGAAGGTGAAGGCGTTGCGGCGGTAGGCGCGACGGCGGTCCTCGGACATCTCCGGTCGTCCTCCGGCCGGGGGCACGACGGGCCCGGCCTCACTCATCGTCGGGGTCGCTCCGGTAGCGGCGGCGGGGCGGAGCCTCGTCGTCGTAGGCCCGCCGGGGCCGGTCGTAGTCCCTGTAGGCGTCGCGGCGGTCCCTGTCGTCGTAGCGGGATCGGTCGTCGTAGCGCGGGCGGTCGTCGCGGCGGCGCAGGTCGTCGTCGTCCCGCACGCGGTTGCCGCCCTCGGTGATTCGCGGGGCGTACCAGCAGCTCTTGGGCTGGCCGGGGGCGGGGTCGCCGAAGGTCTGCGTGTTGCAGGCGATCGATCCGCCATTCGGGAAGGGGCGGCCGTTGGTCTTGCCGGGAACGCCGTAATACACGTTCGTGGGGTGGGGCATCCGGCAGACGCCGCCCTCGTGGGCGCAGGCGACGAGGTTCACGGTATCGAGCCGGAGTTCGGCGCTGGCGGGCCTGAGTCCCGCCGACCATGCCCCAAGGGCGATTGCCGCCGAGGCGGCCAGCGCAAAAACCCGCACGATTCCCGACCTCCGTGTTCGGCGGCCGGCACTATAGGCGGGCGAGAGCCCCCGGCGCCAGCCGTCCGCGCGGCGCGGCCAACGCCCCGCCGGTTCCCCCCCGGCCTGTGCGGCGCCTTGGCTTAACGGCCCCTTAAACCGCCGCATTTACCCCGTCTCAGGACAGGACCCGGTGGGCCTGTCCGGCCGGCGCCGACCGGCCCCGGCCGGAGCCACGCGCGGTGGCTCGGGCCCGCGGCGGACGCGGAACATCATGGGGCCGGGGCGCGACTCGACAGATCGGGGTCGGCGCGGGACCGGACCCGACGAGGCGGCTTCGTAGCGGGTACCGATGGCGCAGAAGCGGGGCAGGGGCGAGCCAAATTTCGACGTGCCGGAGGGACGCGCCGGCGGTCGCGCGGATCTCGATCTGCGCCTGTCGCGCGAGGATCGGGCCGGCGGTGCCGAGGTCAGGGACGAGGGTCGCGTGGGCGGACGAGCGGGTAAAGGGACCTCCAAGGGCACCCCGAGGGGCACCTCCACGCGGGGGGGCGCCACCGGGGGCAGGGGGTCGTCGGGCCAGGGGCAGAGAGCCCTGCGCCGCGCGCGGCCCGGCCGGTCGTGGCTCGGGCGGATCGTCTATGGCGGGCTGGTCCTGGGCCTCTGGGCCTTCGTGGCGCTGGCGGGCCTCATCGCCTACCACGCCTCGCAGCTACCGCCGATCGACCAGCTCGCGGTACCCAAGCGCCCGCCCAACATCGCCATCCTGGCGAGCGACGGGACGCTTCTCGCCAACCGGGGCGAGACCGGGGGCCGCGTGGTCTCCATCAAGGAGTTGCCCCCCTACCTGCCCCGGGCCTTCGTGGCCATCGAGGACCGGCGCTTCTACCAGCATTTCGGCGTCGATCCGGTCGGCATCCTGCGGGCGATCGGCCAGAACCTCACCCGCCGGGGCGTCGCCCAGGGCGGCTCGACCCTGACGCAGCAGCTCGCCAAGAACCTCTTCCTCACCCAGGAGCGGACGGCCTCCCGCAAGATCCAGGAGGCGATCCTCGCCCTGTGGCTGGAGCACAAATACACGAAGGACGAGATCCTCGAACTCTACCTGAACCGCGTCTACTTCGGCGCCGGCGCCTACGGCGTCGAGGCGGCGGCGCAACGCTACTTCGGCAAGCCCGCCCGGGAGGTGAGCCTCGCCCAGGCCGCGATGCTCGGCGGCCTCGTCCAGGCCCCGTCGCGGCTCGCCCCGAACCGCAACCTCCCCGCCGCGCAGGCTCGCGCCACGCAGGTGCTGGCGGCGATGCAGGAACTCGGCTTCGCCACGGGCCAGGATGTGAAGGTCGCCCTGGCCCAGCCGGCCAAGCCCGCGAACATCCGGGGCGGCGGCTCGGCCAACTACGTGGCCGACCTCGTGATGGACGTGCTCGACGACTACGTCGGCAAGTTCGAGACCGACATCACCGTCCAGACCACCGTCGACAGTTCCCTCCAGGCGAGCGCTGAGCGGGCCCTGGTGGACGAACTCAACAAACAGGGCGCGCGCTTCAACGTCGGCCAGGGCGCCCTGGTCGCTATGCGTCCGGACGGGGCGATCCGCGCCCTGATCGGGGGACGCGACTACGCGCAGAGCCAGTTCAACCGGGCCACCACCGCGAAGCGTCAGCCGGGCTCCTCATTCAAGCCCTTCGTCTACCTCGCCGCCGTCGAGCACGGGGCTACCCCCGATTCGGTGCGGGAGGACGCGCCCGTGAAGATCGGCAACTGGGCGCCGGAGAACTACACCCACCGCTATGCCGGCGCCGTCACCCTGCGCACGGCGCTCGCCCAATCGCTCAACACCGTCGCGGTGCGCCTCGGCCAGGAGGTCGGCCCGAAGGCCGTCGTCCAGACCGCCCAGCGCCTCGGCATCACCTCGCCGCTCCAGGCCAACGGCTCGATCGCGCTCGGGACCTCCGAGGTCACGCTGCTCGAAATGGTCGGAGCCTACGGCGCCTTCGCCAACGGCGGGACGGGGGTCATCCCCTACGTCGTCGCGGCGGTGAAGGGCTCGGACGGCAAGGCCCTCTACAAGCGCGCGGAGAGCGGCCTCGGCCGGGTGATCGAACCCGAGGCCGACGGGATGATGAACGCGATGATGCACGAGACCTTCGTCTCGGGCACCGGCCGCAAGGCCGACATTCCGGGCTGGGACCTCGCGGGCAAGAGCGGCACCACCCAGGATTACAAGGATGCGTGGTTCATCGGCTACTCGGGGAGCCTCGTCACCGGGGTCTGGCTAGGCAACGACGACGGCGAGCAGACCAAGAAGGTCTCGGGCGGAAACCTGCCCGCCGAGATCTGGAAGACCTTCATGACCCAGGCGCTCAAGGGTCAGACACCCGTGCCCCTGCCCAACATCAACCGCTGGCGCCGGGCGCCGGAGACCACCGCCTCGGTGGCGGCCGACAACCCCGTGGGTGTGCTCAACCAGATCCTCGGCGAGGCGACCGCCCCGCCACAGGAAGCCCCCGTCCGCCGCCGCCAGCAGCGGGCGGAGCCGAACTTCTTCGAGAAGCTGTTCGGCATGGAGTAGGGGCTGACCGGGGCAGACGCCGTTCCCTAAGTCTCGCCCTCATCCTGAGAGCCTGACCGAGAAGTCCTCCATCCCCTCAACCCCCCTCATTCTGAGGTGCGGAGCAGCCGCCTCGAAGGAGACCTCCAGGGATCGCCATGCCGTCTGGAGCCCTCCTTCGCGGCCCGGCAAGCCGGGCACCTCAGGATGAGGCCGAGAACGGGATCGAGGAGCTTTCCGGGCAGTCTTGAAGGGATGCATTCCTTCGAAGCCGACCCTACAGCATCGGGAGGATCTTAGGCCGGGGCCCCCGGGGGAATTCCGCCTCGATCATGGCGATCTCTGCGGCGTTGAGCCGAAGTTCCGCGGCGGCGGCGTTCTCCACCGCCCGGTCGGCCCGCACCGTCTTCGGAATGGTGAAGACGTTCGGCAGCCGGAGCAGGAAGGCGAGGACCACCGCGTAGGGCGTGGTGCCGTGCGCCTCGGCGATCCCCCGCAGGAGGCGCCCGCCGGTGCTCGCCGGTTCCGGGAAGTCTCCGCTGCCGAAGGGCGAATAGCCCACGAGCGCCACCCCGTGCGCCGTGCACCAGGGCAGTACCGCGTGCTCGATCGCTCGCTCGGTGGGGGCGTAATAGACCTGGTTGCAGGCGATCCGGTCCGGGCCGACGATGGCCAGCGCGCGTTCGAGGTCGTCCACGTCGAAGTTGCTGACGCCCCAGGTGAGGATCTTGCCGGCCCGGCGGAGATCCTCGAACCCGGCGATCGTCTCGGCCAGGGGATGGCTGCCCGGCCAGTGCAGCAGGTAGCAGTCGAGCCGGTCCGTGCGGAGCCGGCGCAGGGAATCCTCGCAGGCCCGGGCCACGCCCCGGCGGGTCGCGTTGCTCGGCACCACCTTGGAGACCAGGAAGATCTCCTCGCGGCAATCGGCGATGGCCTCGCCGACCATGACCTCCGCGTCGCCGTACATCTCCGCGGTGTCGATATGGGTCATCCCGGCATCGACGCCCGCCCGCAGGGCCCGGACGGCCCCCGCCCGGTCCGCCCCGTCGATCCGCCACGTGCCCTGCCCAATCACGGGAACGGCGACACGCGCCGCCCCGAAGCTTCTCGCGTGCATTGCGACGTCTCCCAGGTCGCCGCCCAACCGGCGGCGTACCCCCCGGCGCCTTACTCGCGCCATCATGGCCGGGTGAGCAAGACCCGGACGCTACGCGCATTCGTAGACTTTTGGCCAGGGCCGGAGCCGTGTGCTGCGCGCTCGCCCGGACCGCGCCGCCCGGCCTTGTCTTCGATGGCGAATGCCTTGAGGTGCGCTGATGCTGCCGCCCCACCGCTGGTTCTGGTTGCTGATCGTCCTCGCGGCCGGCGCGGCGGGGCTGCTCTACAACTTCATCTTCGCCGAGGGGGCCTCGCCCCTGGCGGGCTTCACCTATGGCCTGTGCATGGGCATCGCGGTGCTCGCCTTCGACCGGGGGCTGATCCTGGCCGGGCTCCAGGCGAAGATCCGCCGCCTGCCGGCCTGGGCCTACGTGCCGGCCGCCGAATTCGCCTACGTTCTGATGATCGCCGCCGGCTGCGCGCTGGGCGGGTTCGTGGTCTGGGCGCTCGGCCTGACCACCGACGATCTGCGCACCGCCACGCGGCTGACGCCACGGGTGCTCGCCTATTCCCTGGGCGTGTCGGCGATGCTGGTCTTCGTCATCCGCATGCGCGACCTGATCGGGGGTGAGGTGTTCCTCAACTTCATGATCGGGCGCTACCACCGCCCGGTGGAGGAGGAGCGGATCTTCCTCTTCCTCGACGTCGTGGGCTCCACCGCCTTCGCCGAGGCCCACGGGGACCTGCGGGCGCAGGATTACCTCGGCTCGGTCTTCGCCGCCCTGGCCGAGCCGGTGCGGCGGCACAACGGCTCCGTGGACGACTATATCGGCGACCTCGCCATGATCACTTGGCCGATGAGCCGGGGCTTGAAAGAGAGTTGCTGCGTCGCCTGCCTGTTCGCCGTCCTCGACCGGATCGAGGCCGACGCGGAGGCGTGGAAGGCGCGATTCGGCACGGTGCCGCGCCTGCGGGCGGCCCTGCACGGCGGCCCGGTGGTGACGGCGGAAGTCGGGGTGGACCGACACAAGATCGCGTATTTCGGCGACGCGGTGAACGTCACCTCCCGGGTCGAGGCCCTGTGCCGTCCGCTGGGGGTCGACAACCTGATCTCGCAGGATCTTCTCGACCGGCTCGACGGGCTGCCCGCCGGGATCCGGTCCCGCTCCCTCGGCTCCCACGCCCTGCGCGGACGGGGGGCGCAACTGGCGGTCGCCACCCTGGAGCGCAAGACCGCGATCGAGACCCCCGCCTCGGCCCCGGCCTCCCTCAAGGTCGCCGGTCTCCGCTAGGGCGGTCCACGCGGGTTCGGTCTGTCCGCGACGTCGAGCACGCCCCCGCACCCGAGCGGAGTTCGGACTTTCAAGCGGAGTCTCGGATCCGGCCCGCTCGAAAGGTCCTCAACCCTCTTGGGCGACGAGAGCCTTCAGCGTGGCGTTGATCCGGTCCTGCCAACCAGGACCGTCCTTCTGGAAATGGGCCAGCACGGCGCTGTCGAGGCGCAGGGTCACGCTCTCACGGCTCCCCGGGATCGCGGCGGGGGCCGCCGCCACGGGGGCCGGGGCCACGGGCTTGGTGGTCGCCTTGCGGAACGCAGCCTCAGCGGCGGCGCGCGCATCGGTGGGACGGCGACGGTCGCGGGACTCGACCATGGACGGCCTCAATCCTTCTTGGCCGTCTTGCGGCTGGCCGCCTTGCGGGACCGTTCCCGCGCCGCCTTGGCCTCGACGGCCTCCTGCTTGGCGGTCGCCGCCGCCTGGGCGTCGGAGGCCTCCTTCGCGAGGCGAAGGGACCGGAGGCGCTTGGTCCGCTCGTCGACGGCCTGGATCGAGGCGAGATGCTCGGCCATGGCCTGCTGGCCCTCGCGCTGCATCCGCTCGGCGCGCTCCGCCCGCTCGGCCTTGTTCTCGGCCCGCAGGCGGGCTTCGGTCTCCGCGGCGCGGACCTCTTCCGCCTCGTCAAGGTCGGTTTCGATGTCGTCGCTCATTGCATCCCTTTCGTCCCACCCCGGGTGGTGACGGTCCGCCTCGCGGTGGAAGCGGCGATCGGGGCAGGTCCGGCCAGTTCGAGGAGGGGAAAAGGGGCCGGATGACCCGGCCCGCCCACTCCGCCGGGTGGCGGCGTGTTCAGACCGGAATGTTAAGGGCTTTAGCATGCCCGCACGCGGTCTGGCGAATCCCCGATCCGCGAAGACTGCTCATCGCACACCGAACTTGAGGGGAATCGTCACCGCGAGGCTCGGGACCGTCACCCCGGCGGGCGCGGCGGGCATGCTCCCCCGCACCGCCGAGACGGCGGCGGCGTCGATCTGCCCGATGCCGCTCGAGGAGGAGAGGCCGGCGCCCACGACCTGGCCGGAGCGGAGCACGGTGAAGCGCACCACCGCCGTGCCGCCGCCGGTACCGATCGCCGCGCTGGAGTTCATGCGGCCATGGATCGCGGAGCTGATCGCGCCCTTCCACTGCGCCATGGCGCCGGGATCGTTGCCGGCGGCGGCGCGGCCGCTGGCATTCTGCCGCGACGAGGCGGCGGAGGACCGTTCCGCTCCCGCAGCGGCCTTCGACGCCCTGGCCCTCTCCTCCTTGATCCTGGCCTCCTTGGCAGCCTTGATCTTGGCTTCCCGCGCCTCGCGGATCTCCTCCAGCCGCTCCTCCCGTTCCTCCTCCCTGCGCTTGTCCTCGCGGATCTTGCGCAGGCGGGCCTCCCGCTCGGCCTTCAGCTTGGCCGGATCAGGCTCGGCGACGGGCGTCTTGGCCACCTCGGGGGGCGGGGCGGCCAGCGGCTCGGCCTGTTCCGCCGTCGAGGTGATGACCTGGCTCTGGGGCTCGACGACCTGCGCCTCCGTCGGGGGCTCCACCGCCTCCACGACCTCCGGGGGCGTCTCGGCCATCTCCGGCGGCGGGGGCGGCTGGGTCGCCTCCTCCACGGGTTCCTCCGCCGGCTTCGTCTCGGGGGGGACTTCGGCGATCGCCTGCTGTTCGGCGGGGGCTTGCGTCGCGGCGTCGGTCATCACCGGGGCGAGGTCCACCGTCACCTGCTGCTCCCCGACCGGGGCCGGGGGCGTGAGGTGGAGCACCATCAGCACCGCCAGCACGATGCCGTGCAGCATGAGGGCCACGAGGAAGGCGGCGATCAACCCGGTTGGGCGACGCGACGGAGCCGTCGAGGTCAGCGCGGTCATCGGTTCAGCGGGGGGTCCCTGCGGGAGCGGGGGCGGGGGCGGCGGGGGCGGATCCGCCGGGCGCCTGAGCGACGAGGGAGACCTTCTGGAAGCCGGCCTGGCCAACGAGGCCCATCACCTCCATCACCTTGCCGTAGGGCACGTCCCGGTCGCCCCGGACCAGGATCACCTGATCCTTGTTCTCGGCGGCCATCTCCCGGAGACGGGGCACGAGGCTATCCATCGTCAGGACGTCCTTGGCGATCGACGGGTTGCCATCCTTGTCGACCGTGACCTCCAGCGGCTTCTTGGCCTGCGCCACCTTCGGCGCCGAGGTCTTGGGCAGTTGCACCGGCACGCCCGTGGTCATCAGCGGCGCCGCCACCATGAAGATGATGAGCAGCACGAGCATCACGTCCACCATCGGCGTGACGTTGATGTCGGCCATCGGCGCCGCGTCGAGGCCATCCTCGTCGTCGTCGCCGCTCGCCCTGATCGATCCCATCGCCATCGGCTGACCCTTCCCTCTGCCCGTTTCGCCGCGATCCGGCCTACTCGGCGGCGGCGCGGTGTTGGCCGGCCCGGTCGCGGGCCAGGCGGTTGCCGAGGGTGGCGATGCTGGAGGTGAAGCGGCTCTGGACGCCGCCGACGTCGCTGGTCAACTTGTTGTAGGCCATGACGGCCGGGATCGCGACGACGAGGCCGATGGCGGTGGCGAACAGCGCCTCGGCGATGCCCGGGGCGACCACGGCGAGCGACGTATCCTGGCTGCGGGCGATGGACGAGAACGAGTTCATGATGCCCCACACCGTCCCGAACAGGCCGACGAAGGGCGCCGTCGAGCCGGAGGTCGCCAGCAGCGACAGCCCCGTGCGCAACCGCTTCATCTCGGTGCCCAGCGCCCCGCGCATGGCCCGCTCGATCCGCTCCCGGCGCTCGGCGCGGGTCTCGCTCGAATCCTGATCCCGCCACGCCTCGATGGCCGCCTGGACCACGTGGCCGGCAATGCCCTTCAAGGTGGTGTCGAGGGTCCCGCCGGAGCGGACCATGGTCTCGAACGCCTTGGCCTGCCGGCGGGCGGCGGCGAGCCGCACGATCTTCTCGAACACGACGGTCCAGCAGGCGATGGAGGCGATGACCAGGAGGATCATCACCCCCTTCACGATCGGGTCGGCCTGGAGGAACAACCCCAGGAACGAGAAGTCGTGGGCCTCGATCGGGGCGGCCTGGGTCGGATCCATGTCGGGCTCCTGGCGTCGGTTGCTACGGGTGATCGGCCCGGCGGCACGCCCTGGGCGAAGCCGTCAAAGCCCCTGGCGCCCGGAGGGGATCCCGCCGGGCGCATCGTGGTCCGGGTTCGTCCGGCCGCCTCAGCGGTCGAACGGGATACTGGCCTTGGACTCCGTCTCGGTCCGCTCGAGGCAGGTTTCACGGGTCGTGTCGCCCTCGCAGGAGAGGACGTCGTTCAGGAGGACCCGGCCGATCTTGCCGCAGGCGATGCCGGCGAAATCGAAGATCTTCACCGTCGTCTTGCGCGGAGGCAGCGGGCCGAGGTCCACGGCCACGCGCTTCTGGGCCACGCCCTCCGGGTCGAAGGCGAAGAGGTCGACCTTATAGCTCTTGAGGGCGCCGCCCCGGCTGTTGTCGACTACCATCGTGATCCGGCAGGCGTCGCCGGCGGCCTCCGCCTTGTTGAGCTGGAGCTTCAGGGGCGCGCCCTTGTCGGCTCCCGCCTCCTGGGCCGCAGCCGGCACCGCCAGCGCCGACAGGACGGCGCAGGACAGGAGGACGCCGCGCACGGACCCGTCCGGCCGGATGCGGTGAAGTGGGACAAACCGATGACGCACCGTGATCACATCCTCTGTCGGTGGAAGGCGCCGCCCGTCAGTGCGGCCAGTCAGCTCAGCCCGTCAGTACAGCCCGTCAATGCAGGACGACCGGGCCGCGCGTCGGGGGCAGGAGGCGCTGGGCGGCGGCGTTGATCGTGTCGGCGGCCGCGCGAACCGCCGCGGTCAAACGTGGCGCGGTGGGGCGCCCGGCCAACGTCGCGGCCTCCTGCGCCAATTCGTCCCAGGGGCCCCGCCGCCCTCTGTTGATCAGCGCCACGAGCGCGCATTCGTGACCGGTGAGGCGGCAGCAGCTCGCGGGCATGAACGACCAGTCGCCGTCGTGCTCGACCCGTAGGGCGCGGACGATCCCCACGACCCCGGCGACGAAACGGCCGCCCTCGTCCGCGCCGAGCAATTCCTCGGCGCCGTTGAACGCGGCGTCCCAGCAGGCGATGTCGCCGGTCATGTAGCCGGCCGCCACGAACCGGGCGACCGACAGGGCGAGGACCTCAGCCTCGTCGCGACAGGCTTCGGAGACCGGCCGCAGGACCGCGCCGGCAGACGGGATCGACGTGTTCATCCGAACCTCCCGAACTGGACCGGCCCCACCGTAAGGGACGGGCCGCGACCGCCACGACGGCGCCGCTCACGGGATGGGGAGGTACCGGGAACGGTGCGCCGCTTCAAGGGCCGCAGCAAAAATCAGAGCCATTCCAAACTGTTAGCGAGGCGATGCAACAGTGTTCGGAATTACCTTGCGGAGCCGGGACCTTGCCGGGTTTCCCCCGCGTGACGCGATCGGGGAAGGATGCCGGGGAGCGATCCCTTGATGGTCACAACCCCCTCGGCCATATCACGACGGTCCCGGCGGCAGCCGCCGGGCGGAGTGCTGCCTCGCGCGGGCTCCGTGGCGCCGGGGCGCTCGAAGGCTTGCGGGGCGTCGACGCCCGCCGGCCGGAGGCCTCGCACTGAGGAAAACAGCCGCGATGAGCCGACCCTCGCCCTTCGGGCACCCCTTCCTGCTCGGGTTCGATGAGATCGAGCAGGCCCTGGACCGCGTGTCGAAGGCCGCCAACGACGGCTACCCCCCCTACAACATCGAGCGGCTGGCCCGGACCGAGCAGCAGCCCGACCGTCTCCGCATCACCCTGGCCGTGGCCGGATTCACCCGCGACCAACTCGACGTGATGCTGGAGGAGAACCAGCTCGTGGTGCGTGGCCGGCAGGTCGATGACCGCGAGCGGCACTTCCTCCACCGGGGCATCGCCGCGCGGCAGTTCCAGCGAACCTTCCTCCTGGCCGACGGCATGGAGGTGCTGGGCGCCGACCTGTCGAACGGCCTCCTGTCCATCGACCTGGTGCGGCCGGAGCCGGAGCGCGTCATCCGCCGGATCGACATCGGCGCCCGGGACGAGCGCGAGGGGGATTGAGCCGCCCGCGCATCGGGTGCGCGCTGCGGGCGCGGCCTGGGAGCCGGCCAAGCGATTGATCCGGCCGCCGCCCATCCCCACATCGGGATCGTACCCCCCGGTTGCCTTCGGGGCCGGGGCCGGCTCTGCCTTAAGGAGGGCTTCATGTCCGATCTGAACACCGCACCCCTGACCCCGGCCGACCTCGATGGCGCGGCCTTCCAGCCCGCGGACCTCGCGATCCTCGGCGAGGGGCACATCGCCTATGTCCGCCCGATCCGTTCGGAGGAGGTGCGTCGCCTCTTTCCCCAGGCGCCGGATCTGACGCCCGGCCTCGACCTCTTCGCCCTGCTCTCGGCTAGCGGCTCGCCGATCATGCTGGCCGATTCCCGCGACGTGGTGCTCGCGAATGCGCTGGCCCAGGATCTCCATCCCGTCAGCCTCCACTGAGGTCGCGACCCGGGAGCGCGTCCCGGCGCTCCCGTTCAACCCATCCCGGCCACCGCCTCGACCAGCCGCGCGATGTCCTGCGGCCGCGAGAGGCGGTGGTCCCCGTCCGCGATGAGGGTCAGCACCGTCCCCTCCGGCGGCAGGCGCTCCAGCATACGGAAGGCATGGGCATGGGGCACGTCGGGGTCCCGCCCGCCCTGGAGGATGTGGACCGGGCAACCGACGGCGATGGGCCCGCCGAGCATGAGGTGGCGCCGTCCATCCTCCACCAGGGCCATCGTCAACACGGTGGGCCGGCTGTCGTATTCGCTCGGGACCTTCAAGTGGCCCGCCGCCGCCATCGCCGTCCTCTCCGCCTCGGACAGCTTGGCCCAGAGCAGGTCCTCGGTGAAATCCAGGGCCGGGGCGATCAGCACGAGTCCCGTGGCGGGCCGCCCCTGCGCCGCCATCGACCGGGCGGCGAGGGAGGCGATCCAGCCCCCCATCGAGGATCCGACGAGGACCGGCGCCGGCCCCGCATGGGCGGCGATCACCGCCCGCGCGTCGGCGAGCCACGCGGAGATCGTATAATCCTCGAACGCACCGCTCGACGCCCCGTGGGCGGCGTAGTCGAACCGCACGAACCGGCGCCCGGCCCGCGACGCCCACTCGTCGAGGGCGGTGGCCTTCGTCGCGGTCATGTCGGAGCGGAAGCCCCCGAGCCAGACCACCGCCGGCCCGGCGCCCTCGCGGACGCGGACCGCGATCCGCCTCTCGGGGCCATCCTCCCCCACGGTGATGAAGTCGCCCGTCTCGGCCATCCGCGATCTCTCCACACTCATACCCGGCTCGAACGCTCGAACTTCAGAATCCGTTTACCGGACCGTAAAGCGCGGCGGCGATGCTGCATCAATGGGGACGGGTCTCGACGTGGATTCTTGGCAGCGATCGGCCGGCATCGGAAGGCTCCTCGCCGGGGGACCCTCCATGGGTGAGGGGACGCGGGCGGTGACCCGTTTCCCCAGCGCGGAGGGGCGGCTGTCCGGCGCCCGGATCCTCCAGATCATCCCCGAGCTCGAAGCGGGGGGCGCCGAGCGCACCACCGTCGATGTCGCGGCGGGGCTCGCCGGGGCGGGGGCGCGGGCGCTGGTGGCCACCGAGGGCGGTCGGCTCGTGGGCGAGTTGCAGGCCAAGGGCGGGCACTGGCTGCGCTTCCCCGCCGCCGCCAAGAACCCCCTGCGCATGGCGATCAATACCGCGAAGCTCGTCGCCCTGTGCCGGCGGGAGGGCGTGCAACTCATCCATGCCCGCTCCCGGGCCCCGGCCTGGGTGGCGCTGGGCGCCGCCCGGCGCCTGGGACTTCCCTTCGTCACCACCTATCACGGCAGCTATTCCGGCCGGGCCGGCGTGAAGGTGCTGTACAATTCAGTGATGGCCCGGGGCGATGTCGTGATCGCCAACTCCCACTACACCGCCGACCTCATCCGCCGCCTCCATGCGGAGCAGGCCGGGGACCGGGTGCGGGTGATCTACCGGGGCACGGACCTTTCGGCGTTCAATCCGCACGCCGTGGGGACGGGCCGCGTCGAGTCCATCCGCCGGGCCTGGGGCGTGGCCCCGCACGAGCGGATCGTGCTCCTCGCCGCCCGTCTCACCGCCTGGAAGGGCCACCGGGTCCTGATCGAGGCGGCCGCCCTCCTGCGCGACCAGGGCGTGCGCGACCTGGCCATCGTGCTCGCGGGCGACCCGCAAGGGCGGGCCGCCTACGAGCGGGAGATCGACGCCCTCGTCGCCGCCCGGGGCCTCGGCGACATGGTGCGCCGGGTCGGCCACTGCACCGACATGCCCGCCGCCTTCCGCGCCGCCTCGGTGGTCGCCGTCCCCTCCGTCGAGCCCGAAGCCTTCGGGCGGTCGGCGGTGGAGGCGCAGGCCCTCGGCACGCCGGTGATCGTCTCCGACCTCGGCGCCGTGCCCGAGACGGTGCTCGCCCCGCCGGAGGTGCCCGCCGGCCAGCGGACCGGGTGGCGGGTGCCCCCGGGGGATGCGGCGGCCCTGGCCACCGCCCTCACGGAGGCCCTGTCCCTTGGCGCGAGTGCCCGCGATGCCCTCGCCCGCCGCTGCCGGGCGCATGTGGAGGCGCATTTCTCCCTGGACGGCATGGTGGGGGATACGCTGGCGATCTACGCCGACCTCCTCGCCGCGCCGCGCTGACGACCACGCCCCCAATCTCGCCCCTCGGTGGAACCGATAGGCCTTTCGCGCGATGCCGGGTTAGGCCGTTCGTCACGACCGGCCCGGCCGCACCGTTGACTTACGCCGCGCTTGCGGCATTGTGCCAAGTCCGGAGGAGACCGGCGCGGCTGGCGGTAAGGAGATTCCCTCGGGGATCGTCCGGGCCGCCGTTTGTCGTTGAAGCAGGAGACCACAGCCATTCGTAGACCGATGAGAGCCATGCCGGCCCCGCAAAAGGACGGGCCGCGCGCCAACCGCGACATCCGCGGAGTGCGGGACGTGCAGTTGATCGACGACACCGGGCAGAACCGCGGCGTCGTTGCCTTTTTCGACGCGCTGGCCATGGCTGAGGAAGCCGGCCTCGACCTCGTCGAGATCGCACCGAATTCCGTCCCCCCCGTCTGCAAGTTGCTGGATTACGGCCGCTTCCGCTTCAACGAGCAGAAGAAGCAGAACGAGGCGCGCAAGCGCCAGAAGACGGTCGAGGTGAAGGAGATCAAGCTCCGCCCCGGCATCGACAAGCACGACTACGACACCAAGATGAAGTCGGTGCAGCGGTTCTTCGAGGAGGGCGACAAGGTCAAGGTGACCCTGCGCTTCCGGGGCCGCGAGATGGCGCACCAGGATCTGGGGTTGAAGCTGCTGGAGCGGGTCAAGCACGAGACCGCGGAGATCGCCAAGGTGGAAAGCGAGCCGATGCTCGAAGGCCGCCAGATGATCATGATCCTGGCGCCGCGCTAGGTCGGCTCCGGTTCCGGCGGGCCTGGGGCGCGCCGTCCCTGCGGGCGGCGCGGGCCGCCCGCCTCGCTCTCGATGCGGCCCGTCCGGTGCCGCAAGGCGCCCGATGGCCCTGCTCCCCGACGAAATCGAACGCTACGCCCGCCACCTCGTCCTCGCGGAGGTCGGCGGGCCCGGTCAGGCCCGCCTCAAGGCGGCACGGGTGCTCGTCGTCGGGGCAGGGGGGCTGGGCGCGCCACTGATCCAGTATCTCGCCGCCGCCGGGATCGGGACGATCGGCGTCGTCGACGACGACGTGGTGTCCCTGTCCAACCTCCAGCGGCAGGTGATCCACGACACGGCGGCCGTCGGCCGCCTCAAGGTCGAGAGCGCCGCGTCGGCGGTGGAGCGGCTCAATCCGCACGTCAGCGTCGAGGGACACTCCGTTCGCCTCACCGAGGCGAACGCCGCCGGGCTGATCGGCGGCTACGATCTCGTGGCTGACGGCTCCGACAACTTCTCCACCCGCTACCTCGTCTCGGATGCGTGCTTCCGGGCAGGGCGGCCCCTCGTCACCGCCGCCCTCGGCCGGTTCGACGGCACCCTCACCACCATCCGGGCGCATGAGACCGGACCGGACGGGCGGCCCAATCCCACCTACCGCTGCCTGTTCCCCAGCCCGCCGCCGCCCGGCAGCGTGCCGCCCTGCGCCGAGGCCGGGGTGCTCGGCGCGTTGGCCGGTGTGATGGGATCGCTGATGGCGATGGAGGTCATCCGGGCCATCGCCGGCTTCGGGGAGCCCCTGGTCGGCCGGTTGCTGATGGTCGATGCGCGCTCGATGCGCTTCGAGACCCTCCGCTATGCCTGGGACCCCGACAACCCGTTGAACGGCTCGGTCGCGAATTAGCGATCCGCCCTCGCGCGATCCCAGCGACAGCGCCGCACCGGACGGGCGGGACGCCCGATTGCGCGCGACCGTGAAAGTCGGATAAAATATACGAAAGCGCGAGGTTCACATGCCCCCGGCGGACCCATCCAAACCGGCCCCCAACCGGCTGCGGCACAAGACCGTCTCCGCGGCGGTGACGGAGGCCATTCGGCAGCGGATCCTGAACGGCGAACTCGCCCCCGGCATCCAGCTCCGGCAGGACGCCCTGGCGGAGGAGTTCGGCATCAGCCGCATCCCGATCCGCGAGGCGCTGCTGCAACTGGAGGCCGGGGGCCTCGTGAAGATCGTGCCTCACCGGGGGGCGGTGGTCGCCGGCCTCTCGGTGGAGGAGGTGGAGGACATCTTCCGCCTGCGGGTGGAACTGGAGCCGCCCCTCCTGGCCCTGTCCGCCCCGCACTTCACCGATCAAGACTTCGGGGCGCTGGCCAGCCTGACCGAGGAATACGGTGCGGCGTTGAAGGCGGGCGAGGTCGAGCGCTGGGGCGAGTTGAACCGCCGCTTCCACCTCGATCTGCTGCGCTTCGCCGGCCGCCCCCGGTCGCTCAGCATCATATCCGGGCTCTTGCAGGATTGCGACCGGCCGACCCGCCTGCAACTCAGCGCCTCGGGTGACGTGGCCCGCGCCGACCGGGAGCACACCCGAATCGTCGCCCTGTGCAAGGCCGGCAGGCACGGCGACGCGGCCGACCTGCTGCGCTCCCACATCGAGCATGCGGGCGCGTCCCTGGTGGACATCTACCGGCGCGCCCACGCCGCCTGAGAAAAAAGCTCCGCCCTGGCGCTACGAGGCATAAGGCCGGCTTGACCGTTCGCAGATTTTATACAATCTACAAATTCGAACGGGGGCGGAACGTCGTGACGGGTTGCGCGCTGGAAACGGAGGGGCTCACCAAGGCCTTCGGCGGGTTCACCGCCGTACGGGACGTGGCGCTCAAGGTCCGGCGGCACACGATCCATGCACTGATCGGGCCGAACGGCGCGGGCAAGACCACGGTCTTCAACCTGCTGACCAAGGTCCACATCCCCACGGGCGGGCGGATCCTCTACGAGGACACCGACATCACGCGGGACTCGCCGGCAACGATCGCCCGGCGGGGCATCGTCCGGTCTTTCCAGATTTCCGCGACCTTCCCGAACATGAGCGTGCGCGACAACGTCCGCGTCGCCCTCCAGCGCGGCCTGGGCACGCAGTACGACTTCTGGCGCTCCATCCGGTCCCTCTCGGTCCTGAACGATCGGGCGATGGCGCTGCTCGCCGATGTCGGCTTGGCGGACTACGCCGAGGCGAACGCCGCCGACCTCTCCTACGGCCGCAAGCGCACCCTGGAGATCGCGACCACGCTGGCCCTCGATCCGCCGCTGCTCCTCCTCGACGAGCCGACCCAGGGCATGGCCCTGGAGGACGTGGACCGGATCAAGCAGCTGATCCGCCGGATCGCCAAGGGGCGGACCATCCTGATGGTGGAGCACAACATGTCGGTGGTCGCCGACCTGTGCGACACGATCACGGTTCTCCAGCGCGGAGAGATTTTGGCGCAGGGCACCTACGGCGAGGTCTCGAACGATCCGGCGGTGAAGGCCGCCTATCTCGGAGGCGGTCATGCCTGAGGCCCCGATCGCCCTCGATGTCCGTGGCCTGGAAGCTTGGTACGGCGAGAGCCACGTCCTGCACGGGGTCGATCTCACCGTGCGCGAGGGCGAGTGCGTCACCCTGCTCGGTCGCAACGGCGCCGGCCGCAGCACGACGCTGAAGGCGATCCTCGGGCTCACGGACCGTCGGGCGGGCTCCGTCCGGGTCCGGGGCACCGAGGCGATCCGCCTGAGCACCCACCGGATCGCCCGGCTCGGAATTGGCTACTGCCCCGAGGAGCGGGGGATCTACCGCACCCTCACCACGCAGGAGAACCTGACCCTGCTGCCCCGCCTCGGATCCGAGGGCATGGCGGTGGCCGAGGTGCTGGCGATGTTTCCGAACCTCGCGGAGCGGGCCGACAGCTACGGCGGCCGCCTGTCGGGCGGCGAGCAGCAGATGCTGGCGCTCGGCCGCATCCTCACGACGGGGGCCCGCCTCCTCCTTCTCGACGAGATCACCGAGGGGCTCGCCCCGGTCATCGTCGAGGCCTTGGGCCGGGCGGTCTCGCTGCTCAAGGCCCGCGGCTTCACCATCGTGCTGGTGGAGCAGAACTTCCACTTCGCCCGCCACCTCGCCGACCGTCACTACGTCATCGAGCATGGCCGGGTGGCGGCGGAGATCGCGGCCGGCGAGGTGGCGGCGCGGGAGGCCGAGGTCGGGCGCCTGCTGGGCGTCTGAGCGGGGACCATCGACGAACGGGCCTTCGGGCCGGACTGGGAGCGGGGATCATGCGGCGGAACTGGCTCGGTTACACCCTCGGGGCATCCCTCTGCGCGCTGGCGGCCTCGTCCGCCCGCGCGGCGGAGACGGTCAGCGACGGCGTCGTGAAGATCGGCATCCTCAACGACCTGTCGGGGATCTACTCCGATTTCACCGGCAAGGGCTCGGCGGCGGCGGCGCAGATCGCCATCGACGAACTGGGCGGCAAGGTGCTGGGCGCCCCCGTCGAGCTCGTGGCCGCCGACCACCAGAACAAGCCCGACATCGCCGCCAACCTCGCCCGGGAATGGTTCGACCAGGGCAAGGTCGACATGATCGCCGACTTCCCGACCTCCTCCACGGCGCTGGCCGTGATGGAGATCGCCAAGCAGAAGAACCGCGTGACCATGCTCTCGGCGGGCGTCGCCATGGCGGCGATCAACGAGAAGTGCTCGCCCCTCAACGCCCAGTGGATGGTCAACACCTACGCCCTGGCCGCCGGCACCGCCAAGGCGCTCCTCGCGACGGGCCGCAAGAGCTGGTACTTCGTCACCGCCGACTACACATTCGGCCATTCCCTCGAACGGGATGCCTCGGCGGTGGTCGAGGCCGAGGGCGGCAAGGTGCTGGGCGTCTCCCGGCACCCGTTCCCGGGCGGGGACTTCTCCTCCTTCATGCTCAAGGCGCAGTCGAGCGGCGCCCAGGTGATCGCGTTGGCCAACGCCGGCAGCGACACGATCAACGCCATCAAGCAGGCGGCCGAATACGGTATCGGCCGCAGCGACAAGCAGGTCATCGCCCCGCTGCTCACCTACATCACGGACGTGAAGAGTCTCGGCCTCGCCAAGGCGCAGGACATGTACCTGACGGAGGCGTTCTACTGGGACTACGACGACCGCTCCCGGGCCTTCTCCGAGAAGTACTTCGCCAAAATGAAGCGGATGCCCAGCGCCTCGCAGGCGGCGGTCTACTCCGCGACGCTGAACTACCTCAAGGCGATCGAGAAGGCCGGCACCGACGAGGCGGGGGCGGTGATGACGACGCTGCGCGGCATGACCATCGACGACGCGGTGATCCGCAACGGCCACCTGCGGGCCGACGGCGCCCTGGTGCACGACATGCTGCTGCTCCAGGTCAAGAAGCCCGCCGAATCGAAGCGCGACTGGGACTTCTACAACGTCCGCTCCGTGTTGAAGGGCGAGGACGTGTTCCCCAAGCCCTCCGACGCCTGCCCGCTGAACGCGAAGGGCTGACCTTAATCCCCACCACGCCCGCATCCTGAGCGCCGGATCGTAAAGCCCCTCGCTCCCAGCCATCCCCCTTATCCTGAGGTGCGGCGAAGCCGCCCCGAAGGAGGGTTCCAGGGATCGCGGAGAGCTCTGGAGCCCTCCTTCGAGGCCCCCGCTTCGCGGCGGCACCTCAGGATGAGGGCGAGACCGGGAGAGCCGCTGGCTTTTCGGTCAGGCTCTCAGGATGAGATCGAGGGTGGCAATGCTTCGAGAGCCGTGATCCGGCGACGCCTGAGTGACCCCACGATGGACATCACCCTCCAGGCCTTCATGGCCCAGCTCACGATCGGCCTCATCGGCGGCTGTTTCTACGCCATGCTGAGCATGGGGCTCGCCATCATCTTCGGGCTCCTGAACATCATCAACTTCACCCACGGGGCGCAGTTCATGATGGCCGCGTTCCTGGCCTGGATCGGTCTGACGCAGATCGGCCCCTGGCTCGGCTACCCCGATTTCCAGATCAACTTCTGGGTCGCCCTGGTGATCGCGCCGCTGATCGTCGGCGCCTTCGGCATGGTCATCGAGCGCGCGCTGCTTCGCCGGCTGTACCACCTCGACCACCTCTACGGCCTGCTCCTCACCTTCGGCGTCGCCCTCGTGATGGAGGGGGGCTTCCGCTACGTCTTCGGCGTATCGGGCCAGGGCTACGAGCCGCCGGAGATCCTGCAGGGGCCGGTGGATCTCGGCTTCATGCTGCTGCCGAAGTACCGGATCTTCGTGGTGGTCGCCTCGCTGCTGATCTGCCTCGGCACCTGGTACCTGTTCGAGCGCACGAAGCTTGGCGCCTACCTCCGGGCCGGCACCGAGAACCCGCGCCTGCTGCAAGCCTTCGGCATCAACGTGCCGGTGATGATCACCCTGACCTACGGGTTCGGGGTGGCGCTCGCCGGGATCGCCGGGGTGCTCGCCGCGCCGATCATGCAGGTCACGCCGCTCATGGGGGGCAACCTCCTCAACATCGTCTTCGCCGTGGTGGTGATCGGCGGGCTCGGGTCGATCCTCGGCTCGATGATGACCGGCCTCGCGCTGGGCCTCATCGAGGGCCTGACCAAGGTGGTCTACCCGGAAGCCTCCACCGTGGTGGTCTTCGTCATCATGGCGCTCGCCCTTCTGGTGCGCCCCGCCGGCCTGTTCGGCCGCGAAGTCTGAGGGCCGGGGACATGTCGACGACCTTCAAGATCTCCCTGGCCCTGTTCGCCGCCCTGCTGGCGGTCCCCTTCGTGCCGGGGCTCATCTACCCCGTCTTCGTGATGAAGGTGCTGTGCTACGGGCTGTTCGCCTGCGCCTTCAACCTGCTGCTCGGCTTCACCGGCCTCGTCTCCTTCGCCCACGCCGCCTTCCTCGGCAGCGCCGGCTACGTGACCGGGGCGCTGATGATCCGCTTCGGCGCCCATCCCCTCGGGATGCCGGCGGCCTTCGCGGCGGGGATCGCGGCCTCGGCCCTCGTGGGTCTCGCCATCGGCGGGCTCGCGATCCGGCGGAGGGGCATTTACTTCGCCATGATCACGCTGGCGCTGTCGCAGATCGTCTACTTCCTGGCGGTGCAGTTCCGCTGGACCGGGGGCGAGGACGGGTTGCAGGGAATTCCCCGGGGCAGCCTGTTCGGCCTCGACCTCACCTCCGACACCACGATGTACTACGTCACGCTGGGCCTGTTCGCGGCGGGCTTCCTGTTCATCGACCGGGTGGTGCATTCGCCCTTCGGCCAGATCCTCCAGGCGGTGCGGGACAACGAGGCGCGGGCGACCTCGCTGGGCTACGACACGGACCGGTTCAAGCTCATCGCCTTCGTCCTGTCCGCCGCCGTGGCGGGCTATGCCGGGTCCCTCAAGGCGCTGGTGTTCCAGCTCGTATCCCTCAACGACGTCTCGCTCCACACCTCGACCGAGGTGGTGCTGATGACGCTGCTCGGCGGCGTGGGCACAATCTTCGGACCGCTGGTGGGGGCCGCCCTCGTCGTCGGCCTGCAAAACTACCTCGCCACCATCGGCGACCTCGTGACGGTGGTGATCGGGCTGATCTTCATCGTCTGCGTGTCGTTCTTCCGGCGGGGCTTCGTCGGGGAGTTCCTGCACCTGCGCCGCCGCCGGGCCGACCGGACGATCCGCCGCCGGCCGCTACGCCCCGACCCGGAGACGACCCCGGCGGCGGAGCCCGCCTGAGACCCTCCCCGCCGCCGGATCGCGTTCCACCGGGCCCGACCCATCGCCACATCACCGCCTTGAGCCCTTCACAGCGGGGGCCGCCTGGGCGACAGAGGGGGCCGGGCACGGGAGGCAAGGCCGATGCAGACGATCGATCACGGAAGCCACGGCGACATCCGCGACGCGGTGCGGGCGCTCTGCGCCGACTTTCCGGCGGAGTACCATCGCAAGGTGGACGAAGCCCGCGGCTACCCGGAGAAGTTCGTCGATGCCCTGACCAAGGCGGGCTGGATGGCGGCGCTGATCCCGGAGGAATACGGCGGCTCCGGCCTCGGCCTGACCGAGGCCTCGGTGATCATGGAGGAGATCAACCGGTCCGGGGGGAATTCCGGCGCCTGTCACGGGCAGATGTACAACATGAACACGCTGGTGCGGCACGGCTCGCAGGCCCAGCGGGAGAAGTACCTGCCGCGCATCGCCTCCGGCGAGTTGCGCCTGCAATCCATGGGCGTCACCGAGCCCACCGCCGGCACCGACACCA
Organism: Beijerinckiaceae bacterium; assembly: GCA_022702015.1. GTDB lineage: Bacteria > Pseudomonadota > Alphaproteobacteria > Rhizobiales > Beijerinckiaceae > Methylobacterium. Next base: position 24,197 of record JAKONI010000002.1, read on the forward strand.
CCCGCATCAAGACCACCGCCGTGCGCAGGGGCGACCGCTACGTCATCAACGGCCAGAAGGTGTGGATCTCACGGATTCAGCACTCCGACCTGATGATCCTGCTCGCCCGCACCACGCCCCTCGATCAGGTGGCGAAGAAGTCCGAGGGCATGTCGATCTTCCTCGTGGATCTGCACGAGGCGCAGAAGAAGGGCATGACCGTCCGCCCCATCCTCAACATGGTCAACCACGAGACCAACGAGCTGTTCTTCGACGAACTCGAGATTCCCGTCGAGAACCTGATTGGCGAGGAGGGGCAGGGCTTCAAGTACATCCTCACCGGGCTGAACGCGGAGCGGGCGCTGATCGCCGCCGAGTGTATCGGCGACGGCTACTGGTTCATCGACAAGGTGACCGCCTACACCAAGGAGCGCACGGTGTTCGGCCGGCCGATCGGCCAGAACCAGGGGGTGCAGTTCCCTATCGCCGAGAGCTTCATCGAGATCGAGGCCGCCAACCTGATGCGTTACGAAGCCTGCCGGCTCTACGATGCGGGCCAGCCCTGCGGCGCCCAGGCCAACATGGCGAAGTACCTCGCGGCCAAAGCCTCCTGGGAGGCGGCCAACGCTTGCATCCAGTTCCATGGCGGCTTCGGCTTCGCGGCGGAGTACGATGTGGAGCGCAAGTTCCGCGAGACGCGCCTGTATCAGGTGGCGCCCATCTCCACGAACCTGATCCTGTCCTACGTGGCCGAGCACATCCTCGGCCTGCCGCGCTCGTTCTGAGCGTCTAGCCGAACAGTCGGTTCATCCACTCAACCCCCTCATCCCGCGGTGCGGTGATCGCCGCCTCGAAGGGGACCTCCGGGACCGCAGGGCCATCCGGGGTCCTCCTTCGAGGCCCGGCACGCCGGCCCCCTGAAGGGGCAGCCGAGGGCGGGATGGACGGGGACGTCCCGGTGAGAGCTTTCTCTGTGATCCCGGGATTACAGAGGACGCGTCAGGGCTTCACCTTCGAGAGGTCGATCTGCTCGATATGGGTGAGCGTGTCCTTGGGGTTCGGCTTGGGCAGGGGCGGGGAGGGCGGCGGAGGCGCGGCCTTGGCATCGAGATGGGCCACCGGTCGTTTCGGAACTCCCTTGTCGGATCGCTTGGCGGGCTTCTTCCCCGGCACCGTCGCGGGCACCTCCACGATCTCGCTGTCCAACGATGTGGCCGATTCGGTCGACGGCGCGGTGATCGGGCCCGGACTCTCGATCGTCGCCGGGGGCTGCGTGCGGACGTTCCCGTATCGCAGGATGCAATCCCGCAGCGCGATCGCGTCCTTGATGAGCGTGCAATCGTTGACATTCCCGGTCTGCGCGGTGGCGGCGGCCGGTGGCAGGACGAGGCACGTCGCGAGAAGGCAGGTGGCGACGTGGAAGGACGAGAATGTCATCGGCCATACCGCATACGGATCGAATCAGCCGGGAGGCGCCTCCGGCCCGGCTTTCGCGAGCAATCCAGCGCCCCAATACACCCTCACGGCGAATGACGACAGTATCGAGCCCGATCGCGCCGCATGCGGGGCTCAGGGATCAGTAGACGGAGGCGACGATGCAGCCGCGCCCCATGCTGGCGCAGAGGGCCTTCTCCCCGGTCATCGCCACGGGGGCGGCCGACCGGCGGGACGCGGAGGCTTCCCTGACTCGCCGCACCTGTCCGGCGCCAGCCGTCTCGAGAAGACCCACCAGGCGGGTCTGATCCCCCATCAGCCTGACCCCGACCTGCCACTCGGCGGACTGAAACCGCGCGAAGGTCGGCATCCGGGGACCCGGCAGCACCGGGGCGCCGAGGGTCGTCAGGGCCAGGGACCCCGACGGAGCCCACTCGTGGGCCGACCGGCCGGTGATCGACCGGACATAGTTCTGCGTTTCCGCCGGTAGCCCGACCCGCCCGGCGAGCCACGCGCGGACGCGGCCCTCGCCGGCATTGTAGGCCGCCGCGGCGAGCCCCTCATTGCCCAGGCGACGCTTGAGATCGGCGAGGTGTTCTGCCGATTTCGGCAGGGCCTTAATTGGGTTGAAGGGATCGTCGAGGCCGAGCATGGCGGCGGTGGCGGGCATGAATTGCGCGATGCCCTGCGCCCCCGCGACGCTCACCGCGTTCGGATTGTAACCGCTCTCCTGCCGAATCAGCCGCTTGAAGAAATCCACCGAGACGCCGTGCTGCTGTGCGGCGGCGACGGCCAGCGGCTCCAGCGCCCGCCGCTCGGGGAGCGTCGGCACCGCGCGGTTCGGCACGGCGGCGAGCACCGCCCGCCCCGTCGCCGGCCCGAGATCGAGGGCGCCCTGCGTGCGGGACAGTTGCATCAGCAGCAACGCCTCGGCTTCCCCCGCCGGGGAGGCCTGGGCAATCCCCGTCCACGCTACGCCGGCGGCGAGCAGCGCGCCGCCCCAGCCCCATCGCCCGCGACGGATGTCCATTGGATGTCGCCCCTGACTTGCTTCTTTCGAACGGTCTTCGGTCTCATCAATCACGCGACCGAAACCCAAGCAATCGCCACAGATTTTTATGATTTCGCGATTGCATAACCCGTGTATATTAATGACAATTGGAGAATCATAACCGAATCCTTAACATCCAATTGCTAAGGTCGCAGCAGCGGATTGATCTGGAGCACAGAAACCTCATCGACTTCCCCGACCCGGCGGCGGTCGCTCGTGGGGGCGAGGGCTTGCGGCACCCCGGCGGCGGATGGCGCGGCGGGTGCCTGCCCCTGAATGACGCGGGCCTGGGCTTGCTGAGGCAAGACGGGGACGGCGTTCGCCTTGCCCCGGACGCCGAGCTTCACGCTCACGGAGGCGACCGCCTGCTTCGCGGTGTCGAAGCCGCATTCATAGATTGCCCGCACCCATTCCTTTTGGGGACTGAGGAAGCGGATCGAGTCGCCCCGGTAGCGGACGATGGACGAGTTCGGCTGTTCGGGCGAGTTGGCTTCCTGAAAGATGCCTCCATAGGGTCGATAGAGCCACTCGTAATCACCCGGCGCCTGCGCCTCGATCTGGGGTGCGCAGGCTTGCACGGCGCGGTCGGCACTCCGGCGGATGCAGTCGTTGTCGCAAATGGGGGCTTGCGCGGAGGGAGCACCGATCGACGGCCCCGAGGGAGGGGACTGTGCGAGAGTCCCACTCGCCAGCACAATGAGGGCGGAAGAAAGCAGCGACAGGCGTATCATCATCGATACTCGCAAACCGGATTTGAAAACGGCCCACCAAATTGGTGGGCCGTCGTTCATGTCGGGGTTCAGCGAAGACCTATCGCTGATGATCCGTGTCACACATCGGTAGAGGCTAACCCCAGCGCTCGGCAGATTAGCGGTTTTGAGTGATTGTCGCCCGGTTACCGGATCCGTTCTGGTTGACATTGGAGATGTTGCCGTTCGACCCCTGCAGGATCGACGCGACGTTGAAGGACCCGGACTGCACGCCGGTGAACTGGTTGTTGGACCCGTTCTGATCGACACCAGTCGTGTTGCTGGTGCCCGCCTGCGAGGAGGTCGCGATCAGCAACGATCCGCTCTGGTATACTTCAAGGCGCTGACCAGCACCGGTCTGGGTGTTATTGATCGTGTTGTTGCTGCCGATCTGGGTCGTCAAAGCCCGGTTATCGGTTCCACCCTGGATGCTGGTGAGGCTGTTGGAGATGCCGTACTGCATCGCTTCGAGGTAAAGTGCCGAGCCATTCTGCGTGGCCATCACGCTGTTGCTGCTTCCGCCACCGTCTTCCTGGCGGACGCGCACCTGGTTGTTATCGCCCGACTGGGTCGAGTTGACGCTGTTCCTGTCGCCATGCTGCGAAACGAACAGATCGAGCGCCGAACCGCTCTGCGTGCCGGTCACCGTCAGGTTGGTCCCGCTCTGACGAACGTCAGCCAAATTGTAAGCGTCGGCGGCGCCGTTATTCGACTGCTTGATATCAATCAGGACATTCTGCCCAGAACCGCCCTGGTTGAGGTAGGCTAGGTTGTCGGCGCTGCCCGTCGTCGTCTGATCCAGCTTGATAAACTGGTAACCAGCTTGGCTATCCTGATTGGCGAAAATACCGTTCGTCCCCGTGGAGCCTCGGCTGTCCTGGCTGAGCGTCACGTTGCCACCATACCCCGACTGCTGAATGGTGTTCCACAGACCGGAATTCGTAGCGTAGTTATCGTTGGGGTTGAATCGGCGGTTCGCGGCCGGTTGACCGGCAGACGCGCGGGTGCCGTTGTTGTCGCCGTACTGGTGATACGCAACGGCGTTGCTATCGCCGCCCTGATCGATCCGCAGATTGTTGCCCGATCCAGTCTGATTCGCATCGACCGTGCTCGAGGCGCCGACGGGGTAGTCAAAGGCCCGACCCACCTTGCCGTTGGTGCCGGACTGATTGATTAGCAACGTATTTCCTGGTCCGTCCGACGCGTTGTTCTGGTAGATCACCTGACCTGCGTTGAGACCGGCGAGGTTCTGAGAACCGGACTGATTGACGGTCAGTTTGTTGTTGTTGCCTTCCTGCGTCGTATACGACTCGTTCTGCTGAGCGAATGCGGTGGTCGTGAAGGCAAGCGTCGCCACGCCGGCGGCGAGCGCCAGAAGATGCTTCTGCATGATGCGTTCCCCTTGATCGCGACGACGCGAAGATCTGCGCCTCGCTATTGCTATTGATTCGCGGTCGTGGCCGCTCTGTTCGTTAAAGCGTCCCTTTACGACATTGCTGCCGGTCGCTTGCCTTAACGATCCATTTACTAGCCGCGATGGGAACGTGCCGCATCATTCGTTTGGATGATTGGTTACACGAGTATGTCGAACTGTACTATCTTCGTTAACGCGCGCGCTGAGGAATACTGAGATCGCGCACCTCACAATGATACACCGCAGCATGCATTTCGCTGGGTTCGCCCGAAACGACATTCGTTTTTCGATCGGCAAACTGGTAGTTTCATCCGCCTGAACTCGCTGGAACAAGACTTTTGAGTGCCTTCGGCAGCGATCTCAGCCAATGCAGCACCCTTTCTCGGCGAAGCTCGCGGGCCCGTGATCGCGATCCGAGCATCGCCACAGCACCTGAAAACCCAGCGACGTCGGCAAATCGAGCCTTAACAGCCGAGCTTCACTTCGTCGGCAGGGGCCTTTTGACTATTCTTGTGAATACCGGCCGTAGGCGATCCTCCCCCCAATCCATTGTGCGACCGCAACATTTTGTGCAACGCACGCGGGGTAACTATAGCAAATACGTCACATGAGTACTGATTTGACCAAAAATCTCTGGGCACATCCCTCAAGCTACGTACCGAATACCCGCAGCAATACGCTTCGGCTCACAAATCATTCGAGAACAAATCACGGATATCGCCTCCGTGGGGAAGGGCGGGTGCCGCCTGGTCGAACATCACTGAAAGTTGTGTTCGCCGGTTTAGGCGGATCGAGGGGGATCACTATTCGTAGCCGGCTCAGTCAGTGCCTGGCGGCCATGCGGGCATTTCGATACCGCCAGCCGCGTTTCAAACAAATACGCGCCTGATCGACGGGCACATACATCGACACTGCTTGGGCAACCGGCGATGCACCTGCCCGACCCATTTGCGATATGCTGTATAAAAGGGCATTGGGAGTGCCCCC